>NZ_LBJV01000056.1:0-145706 GCF_028128855.1 Bradyrhizobium sp. CCBAU 11430 | reverse complement strand
CCTCCAGCGCGCCGGCCAGTGCGCCGATCTCGTCCTGACGATCGAGATAGCCGCTGTCGACGGCAAGGTCGCCGCCGGCGACCTTCAGCATGGCGTCGCGGATGGTGTTGAGCGGATGGATCACGCGGCGGCTCACGAGCATGACCGCGCCGACGGCAAGGCCGATGGCGAGCCCCAGCAATCCAAGCTGCACGATCAGCGCGCGCTGCGCGGCGCCGCGCTGCTCCAGCGTATGGACCTTGGCGGCGTCAAGGGCGGCTTCCGCCACGGTGACAGCGCTGGAAAGGCGGCCGACCGTGAGCGGGCTCCACTGGTTGGCGGTCATCTCGGCCTTCTCGCCCTTGACCAAAGTGTCAGCGAGGCGGTCCCGCAGGGTCAGATATTGCGGCTCGAAATAGGCGGTCTTGGCCGCGGCCATGGCGGAGACGAGCGCGGGCGGCAACTGCATGCCCGAGGCTGACAATTCGAGCGCCTTCCACATCGCCGACGTGCCGCCGACATGCTGGGTGTAGTTGTTGCGGGCTTCCGGTGTGATCTTGCCGGCGGCAAGACCGGTCGAGACGACCAGCGAAGCTTCGCCCGCGGTGTTGCGGAGCAGCCAGGCGTTCTGCTTGATCGACAGCAGCTGGTCGATCACGGCGTCCTGGTGGTTGACGGTGGCGGCCAGGACGTTCGACAGCTTGTCGAGCGTTTCGAGCAGGCCGCCCGTCGTCTCCATATATTCCTTCGGCAGGCCGGCGCGGCGCTGATCCCTGGGCTTGGCCATATCCGCCCAGAACTGTTTCTGCTCTTCGGTCAGCAACTTGTGGAGGCGCGCAAGCTCCGGCACCAGCGTGCCCGATTGCGGGAAGTCCATGACCGGCAGCAGCTCCAGCGCGCGTGCCATTGCCGGCATCTCGGTGTCCCGGATCGCGCGCAGATATTTCTCGATCTCGGCATCCATCGGTTCGGCCGAGTTGAGGAGCCGCGTCGTGGTCGATCGGTCGGTGCGCAGGCTGTGCATCGCCTTGAACAAATCGGCGGATGCGTCGGCGGTCTGCGAGATCCGGTTGGCGGTCTTGAGGCGATCCCAGGATTCGTAGGCGGTGAGCGAGAGCGCGAGCACCACGCAGGCCGACGTGATCGCGATCACCGCCTTCAGCAGCGTGGATACGGTCAGACGATTCAGCATCGAAGTCCCCCAACTCCCATTGCAAAGCTCTTGAAAGCGCCCGGCAACATCGACAAGCCCGGCGCGGCAGAACGGCAATCGCACGCCGTTTGCGGCCCACGGCACCGGCGTCATTTCCGCATCTGAATGGAAAAGGGTAAAATTTTGGGCAGGCCGTCCGATCGTAGAAGTACGTATTTACTAGAAGTTGCAGTGGGTTGCCGCGATGGAACCAGCGCGGGAGACAGGCGTTAGAGCGGTGGTCGCAATTTGCCTGAAGGGGGTTTCGCGATGCTGGTGGGCGTACTCGTCACTTTTCTCGTCGTTATTCTCGTCCTTTATCTCATCAACATGCTGCCGATGGACGGCCGCGCCAAGCAGATCGCGCGCGTGGTCGTCATCATCATCGGCATCGTCTCGCTGCTGAAATATCTCGCGGTGTTCTAGCAAGGGATCAAAGCCGGATGAGCGCAGCGATATCCGGGGTGCCGCAACAAAGGTCCCGGATGTCGCGGAGCCTGTCATCGGGCGGCGCTTCGCGCCGACCCGCTGGCTCATCCGGGCCACTCGCCAAACAAGAAGCCCCGGCTTTCGCCGGGGCTTCGTTTGCGCTGCTTCAGTGCAGCGATTTCAGCCAGTCGTCGACGTCCTGACGAACCTGGTCCTTGGCCTTGCCGTAGCGTTCCTGGAGCCGGCCCTCGAGCTGTTCGCGGCGTCCCTCGATCAATTGGAGGTCGTCGTCGGTGAGCTTGCCCCACTTCTCCTTGGCCGAACCCTTGAACTGCTTCCAGTTTCCTTCGATGCGATTCCAGTCCATGACCATCTCCCATGGGTTGATGGCCGTACAACGCGACCGCCGCGCGGCCGTTCCGCTGCGCGGCGCGACGTTTCGCCCGCTGCGCTCAACAAAAAAGCCCCGGCGTGAGCCGGGGCTTTCGGTGTTTCGAGCCGGCTGACTATCAGCCGTTCGCCTTGGCCTCGCGGCGGCGCGCGGTGAGGATGTATTCGGTGTAGCCGTTCGGCTGCTCGCGGCCTTTGAAGATGAGGTCGCAGGCGGCCTTGAAGGCGACGCCGTCGAAGGCGGGCGCCATCGGCTTGTAGATGGCATCGCCGGCGTTCTGCTTGTCGACAACGACCGCCATGCGCTTGAGCGATTCCATCACCTGCGCCTCGGTGATCACGCCCTGGTGCAGCCAGTTGGCGAGATGCTGGCTGGAGATCCGCAAGGTGGCGCGGTCTTCCATCAGGCCGACGTCGTGGATGTCGGGCACCTTGGAGCAGCCGACGCCCTGATCGATCCAGCGCACGACATAGCCGAGGATGCCCTGGCAGTTGTTGTCGATCTCCTGCTTGACGTCATCGGGCGCCCAGTTCGACTTCGACACCGGAATGGTGAGGATGTCCGAAAGCTTTGCGCGCGGTCCGCCTTTGGTGAGCTCTTCCTGGCGAGCGATCACGTTGACCTGGTGGTAATGCAGCGCGTGCAGCGTCGCCGCAGTCGGCGAGGGCACCCAGGCGGTGGTGGCGCCGGCCTGCGGATGGCCAAGCTTCTGCGCCAGCATGTCCGCCATCTTGTCGGGGGCGGCCCACATGCCCTTGCCGATCTGGGCGTGCCCGGGCAGGCCACAGGTCAGGCCCATGTCGACGTTCCAGTCCTCATAGGCCTTGATCCAGGCCTGCGCCTTCATCTCGTTCTTGCGGATCATTGGGCCGGCTTCCATCGAGGTGTGGATCTCGTCGCCGGTGCGGTCGAGGAAGCCGGTGTTGATGAACATGATGCGCTTGGAGGCGCGCTGGATGCAGGCCTTGAGGTTGACGGTGGTGCGCCGCTCCTCGTCCATGATGCCGACCTTGAGCGTGTTCTCCGGCAGCGACAGCATCTTCTCGACGCGGTCGAAGATCTCGCAGGTGAGCGACACCTCGTCCGGGCCGTGCATCTTCGGCTTGACGATATAGGCAGATCCCGTGCGGCTGTTCTTGACCTTCGAATTGCCCTTGAGGTCGTGGATCGCGAGCAGGCCGGAGACGGCGGCGTCCAGAAGGCCTTCCGGAATCTCCTCGCCCTTCTCGTCCAGCACCGCGTCGGTGAACATGTGGTGACCGCAATTGCGCATCAAGAGCAGGCTGCGGCCGTGCAGCTTGACCTCGCCCTTGCCGTCCGGGGTCTTGTAGCTGCGGTCGGCGTTGAGCGAGCGCGTCAGCGTCTTGCCGCCCTTCTCGAAATCGGCCGACAGCGTGCCGTTCATCAGGCCGAGCGTGTTGCGGTAGACCAGCACCTTGTCCTCGGCATCGACGGCTGCGACCGAGTCCTCCATGTCGAGGATGGTGGAAACCGCGGATTCCATGATCATGTCGGCGACGCCGGCCGGATCGTCCTTGCCGATCGCGCTGCTGCGGTCGATCTTCACCTCGACATGCAGGCCATTGTTGGCGAGCAGCACGGCCGAAGGCGCGGCCGCATCGCCCTGGAAGCCGGCGAACTGCGCCGCGTTCTTCAGCGCGGTGGCATTGCCGCTCTTCAGCTTCACCGCGAGCTGGCCCGCGACGACACTGTAGGCGGTGACGTCGGTGTGGCTGCCGGTGGCAAGCGGCACAGCGGCATCGAGGAACGCCTTGGCCTTGGCGATCACCTTGTCGCCGCGCGCCTTGTTGTAGCCCTTGCCGCTCTCGGACGGATCATGCGGGATCGCATCGGTGCCGTAGAAGGCGTCATAGAGAGAACCCCAGCGCGCATTCGCCGCGTTCAGCGCATAGCGCGCGTTGGTGAGGGGCACGACGAGCTGCGGGCCGCAGATCTTGCCGATCTCCTCGTCGACATTGGCGGTCTCGACCTTCTGGGTCGCCGGCTCCGGAACGAGATAGCCGATCTCCTTCAGGAAGGCGGTATAGGCGTTGAGGTCGAACGCCTTGCCTTTGCTGGCGCGGTGCCAGTCGTCGATCTTGGCCTGCAACGTGTCGCGCACCGCCAGCAATGCGCGGTTCTTCGGCCCCAGATCCTTGATGATGGCGGCAAGCCCGGCCCAGAACGCATCCGGCGCGATCCCCGTTTTCGGGGCCGCTTCCTTGGCGATGAAATCAAACAGGACGGGAGCGATCTTCAATCCGTGGGCGTCGACGCGTTTCATGATGGGCTTTCTTGTTGGAAATGGCTGTTTTTGGCTGCTTTTGACCCGACAGCAGCAAAATGCGCCCACGAGGGAGCGGCTTTCGGGGCCTATTAGCCCCAAAATCGGGGCGGTGAGAAGACCCCCAGGGGTTTGTCAAAATGTCAAGAGCAGGTGTGGCGGGCAGCTGGCTTTACAAATTTGATCCCACTTCGCGCCACGGACACAACTGCGCTCCCTCCCCCCTTGTGGGGGAGGGCGGGGGAGAGGGGTGGCTCAGGAAAAGGTGTGTCGGGATTCGACGGGAGCGGAGTGCTCTGATTGATTGAGAGAGTCCCCGTGTGGACCCCTCTCCCTAGCCCTCCCCCCGCAAGGGGGGAGGGAACGCAGCTGCGCAAGCGGATGGAGCCTGCCTCAAATATTCGCGGCGAGGTCCACGGTTTCGTCGAACAGCACGCCCGTCGTCTTCAGCATCTGCTCGATCTCGTCGGCTGCCTCGGCGACGGTCCGCGTCGAGGTGTCGATCACCAGCTCGGCCGCCTGCGGCGCTTCGTAGTCGTTACCGATGCCGGTGAACGACGCCAGCGCGCCGGCGCGGGCCTTCTTGTAGTGCCCCTTGGGGTCGCGATCCTCGCAGACCTCTGCCGGCGTCGCGACATGGATCTCGCGGAACGCGGTGTCGGCGATGCGGCGCGCCGTGGCGCGGTCCTCGCGCGCGGGCGAGACCGCGGCGACGATGGCGATATGGCCGTTACGTGCGAGATGCGTTGCGACTTCGGCAAGGCGGCGGATGTTCTCGCTGCGGTCAGCCGTGGAGAAGCCGAGATCGCTGTTGAGCCCGGCGCGCAGCGTGTCGCCGTCGAGCAGGATCGGCGAGCCGCCATTGGTGAACAGCCGCCGTTCCAGCGCCTTGGCGAGCGTCGACTTGCCCGAGGCCGGCAGGCCGGTGAGCCAGACCACCGCGCCGTTGTGCTGATAGCGCGCGGAGCGCTCGTCGGGACGAAGTGCGGATTCCACCGGCACGATGTCCACCGGCAAGGCGCGCTGGCCGGCATCGACCGACAGCACCAGACCGCCGCCGGCGATGCGCCCGGAGACTTCGATCACGAGACGGCCGGTGCGCGGATTCTCGGTGTAGGGATCGGTGGCAATCGGATTCGACAGCGAGATGTCGATCTCGCCGACATGGTTGCGGCCGATCGCCTTGTTCTCGCTGCTCGAGAGCTCGCCCGGATCGACCGCCTTCTCGATCGCGACGACCGTGGCGCGGCTTTCCTTCGGCCCGCAGCGGACCAGGAGCTGGTCGCCCTTGGCGAGCGGCTTGTCGTGCAGCCAGAAGATCCGCGCGCGCAGCCGCCGCGTCTCGCGCGGGGCGGCGCTCGCGTGCGCGATGATATCGCCGCGCTCGACGAATAGTTCGCGGTCGAGCGTAATGCCGACCGAGCGGCCCGCGCCCTGCCGTCCCGCAACCGGCGTCACCGGCCAGCTCTCGACGGTCTTGATCTTCGCGATCTTGCCAGCCGGCATGATCACGATCTCGTCGCCGGCAATGAGGCTGCCGGATTCGATGCGGCCCGCGACGATGCGGCGGTCGTCGAACTTGTAGATCGCCTGCACCGGCAGCCGCAGCGCCAGCGCTTCCAGCGGCCGGGCCGGCTCGAGAGCGTCGAGCGCCTCGACCACCGTCGGTCCCTTGTACCAGGAGATGCGATCGGTGCGCATTGCGACGCCGTCGCCGTCGCGCGCGGAGACCGGGATCACCGCCGTGGGCTTCACGCCGAGGCCGTTCAGATGCGCGGAGATCTCGTCGCTGATCTCCTTGAAACGCTCTGCGGAGAAGTCGACTCGGTCCATCTTGTTGACGACGATCGCGACCTGCTTCACGCCGAGCAGATGCAGGAGATAGCCGTGCCGCCGTGTCTGGTCGCGCACGCCTTCGAGCGCGTCGATGATCAGCACCGCGCCGTCGGCCTGCGAGGCGCCGGTGATCATGTTGCGCAGGAATTCGGCGTGGCCGGGCGCGTCGATCAGAACGATGTCGCGCGAATTGGTGCGGAAGCGGATCTGCGTGGTGTCGATGGTGATGCCCTGGTCCCGCTCGGTCTGCAGCGCATCGAGCAGGAACGACCATTCGAACGGCATGCCGCGTCGCGCGCTGACGGCTTTCAGCATGTCGAGCTTGCCGTCGGGCAGGCTGCCGGTCTCGTGCAAGAGGCGGCCGACCAGCGTCGATTTGCCGTGGTCGACATGGCCGACGATGACGATGCGGACCTGCGGACGGGTGGTGCCGTTCGGGGTGGCCGGCGAAGCGGGGGTGACGATCATGTTCATATCGCGCTCGCGTTCTTGATCAGAGATAGCCGGCGACGCGCAGGCGCTCGAAGGCGTCCTCGGTCTCGTGGTCGAGTGCGCGGCCGGCGCGCTCCGGCACCTTGGTCTGCTCGAGCTCGATCAGGATCTCGTCGATGTTGGACGCGGTCGACGCGACCGGATTGGTGATGTCCTGATCCCCCAGCGAGCGATAGCGCTTGCCGTCCCTGGCGAGATATAGCGGGATGATCGGGATGTTCTCGCGCTTGGTGTAGGCCCAGATGTCGGCCTCGGTCCAATGCAGGATCGGATGGATGCGCAGATGCGCGCCCTGCGGCGGCGAGGCGTTGAAATGGTCCCAGAACTCCGGCGGCTGGTCGCGCACGTCCCAATTGCCTTCGAGCCCGCGCGGCGAGAACACACGCTCCTTGGCGCGCGTTGCCTCCTCGTCGCGGCGGATGCCGGCGATCAGGCCGTCAAAGCCGAATTTGCCGAGCGCCATCTTGAGGCCTTCGGTCTTGCGTGCAGCGGAGCGCGCGGCCGGCGGCAGCGTCGGATCGACGGCATCGATGGGCGGGCAGGGCTCGACGCGCAAATCGAGATCCCACTCTTTGCCGTAGTGATCTCGAAAGCGGTACATCTCCGGAAACTTCTTGCCGGTGTCGACATGCAAAGCCGGGAACGGCACGCGGCCGAAGAACGCTTTCCGCGCCAGCCAGATCATGACGTTGGAGTCCTTCCCGAGCGACCACAGCAGCGCGATCTTCTTCAGCCGGGCGAAGGCCTCGCGGAAGATGTAGATGCTCTGCGCCTCGAGCTGGTCGAGATGGTCCATGCTGGGGGCAAGGTCAGCAGAAAATTCTTGCGTGCGTGCGCGCTCGGCCGGGGCCGGGCTGCTCAGTCCGCTCGCTGCGGAATCGTCCTTGAGAAGATGCATCTCTGCCACTTTGCGTTTGGAGGCGAAAATTCTATAGTTGCGGTGCGGAAGAGAAGAAAAAATTTTCTCTTTGCGCGCTCGAAACGACACATATATAGAAAATAATTCCAGTCAACCCCGGATGTGGGGGAAGCGAGTATCGCATGCGGTTCTTGCCGGTGTTTCTCGATCTCAAGGCCGGTCCGGTGGTCCTCATCGGCGCGGGTGAGCTTTTGCGTGCCAAGCTGCGCGTGCTCGCTGCGGCCGGTGCGCGCATCCGCGTGCATGCGATCGACGGCAATCATGATCTGGGTCTCAACTCGGAGGACGCGGTGCGCATCGAGATCGCTGCCGGCGATCCACTGACCGCCGATCTCGCCGGCGTCATCGCCATCGTCTGCGCTGGTGCGGGTGATGTGGGCGTGGCGATGTCGGTTCGCGCCAAGGCTCTCGGTCTGCCCGTCAACGTCATGGACGATCTCGAACATTCCAGCTTCATCTTCCCGGCGATCGTCGATCGCGGCGATGTCGTGGTCGCAGTCGGCACCGGCGGCACTTCGCCCGTCGTGGCACGGCGCGTGCGCGAGAAGATCGAGGCGCTGCTGCCGGCCCGTATCGGCGAGCTCGCCGAGTTCATCGGCGGCTTTCGCAAGTCCATCAACGAGCGCATCACCGAGTTTCCGCTGCGCCGCCGGTTCTGGGAGCGCGTCATCGACGGCCCGATCGGCGCTGCCGTGCTCGGCGGCCGCAGGAGCGAGGCGGATGCCGCGCTCAAGGCGATTGCCGATCCCTCCGAATTCGCGCGTGCCGATAAGCCGGAAGGCTCGGTCGCGCTGGTCGGCGCCGGTCCCGGCGATCCCGATCTTCTCACCATCAAGGCGCTGCGCGCATTGCAGGACGCCGACATCGTCTTCCATGACGAGCTGGTCTCGGGCGAAATTCTCGACCGCATCCGCCGCGACACCACGCGCGTTGCCGTCGGCCGCCGCGTCGGCAAGCCCGGCATCGGCCAGGACGCCATCAACAAGCGCATGATCGAGGCCGCGCAATCCGGTCAGCGCGTGGTGCGGCTGAAGGGCGGCGATCCCTTCGTGTTCGGCCGTGGTGGCGAAGAGGTCGAAGCCCTGCGCGCGGCAGGCGTCGCCTATTCGATCATCCCCGGCATCACCGCGGGGCTCGGCGGCGCCGCCGATTTCGAGGTGCCGCTCACCTACCGTCACGAAGCGACCCGCATCACCTTCCTCACCGCGCACAAGGCGCGCGACGCGGAAGTCGTGGACTGGGCCACGCTGACCGACACCAGAATGACCGTTGTGGTCTACATGGGCATGACTGCCGCGCCCGCCGTGCGCGCCGGCCTGTTCGCCGCCGGCCGTTCGCCGGAGACGCCGGTCGGCGTGTTCGCGCGCGTCACCCGTCCCGATGCGCAGGGCGCGATCGGCACGCTGCGCGACCTTCCCGAGCTGGTGCGGCGGGTCAGCGGCGGACCCGCCATTCTCATCATCGGCGAGGTGGTCCGGCATGCCGGTTCCCTTCGTCGCGAAACCCCAAAGCAAATCATCTCTGACCTATTGGATGCAGCCGAATGACCTCTCCGCTTGAACAGAAGAAGATCAAGATCGCTGGCCCCTCGATCGTGACCGCCAACCGTACCTGGGACGGCATCGTGGTTTATCGCACCGCCGCCAGGAGCTGGTCCCCGGACCTGTCGGAAGCTGCGATCGTGCGCAACTCCGACGAGGCCAAGGCGTTGCTTGCGGAGTCCGTCGCCGATGACGTCGGCGCGATCGGTCCCTATATCGCCCCGGTGCAGGTCGGCGCGGACGGCAAGATCGAACCCGGCAATCTGCGCGAACAGATCCGCCGCACCGGTGTGACCATCGGACAGTCGGCCCAGGTTTAAGGCGCTTTCTTATGTATGCTTACGACGAAATCGACCGCACGCTCGTCAATGAGCGCGTCTCGGAGTTCCGCGACCAGGTGAAGCGGCGCCTCTCCGGCGAGCTCACCGAGGACGAGTTCAAGATCTTGCGCCTGCAGAACGGCGTCTATCTGCAACTGCACGCCTACATGTTCCGCGTTGCGATCCCCTATGGCACGCTGGCGACGAACCAGCTGCGGGCGCTCGCCCATGTTGCGCGCAAATACGACCGCGGCTACGGCCATTTCACCACGCGGCAGAACATCCAGTTCAACTGGATCAAGCTCGCCGAATTGCCGGACGCGCTGGAAGATCTCGCCAAGGTCGGCATCCATGCGATGCAGACCTCCGGCAACAACATGCGTAACGTCACCTCGGACCAGTGGGCCGGCGTCGCGCCGGGCGAGATCGAGGATCCCCGCATCTGGTCGGAGCTGATCCGCCAGCACACCACGCTGCATCCGGAGTTCTCGTTCCTGCCGCGCAAGTTCAAGATCGCGATCACCGCGTCGGACCACGACCGTGCCGCGATCAAGATCCACGACATCGGCCTTCGCCTGATCAAGAACGAAAAGGGCGAGACCGGCTTCGAGGTGCTGGTCGGCGGCGGTCTTGGCCGCACGCCGTTCATCGCCAAGACCATCAAGCACTTCGTGCACGGCCGCGATATTCTCAGCTATATCGAGGCGATCCTGCGCGTCTACAATCAGTACGGTCGTCGCGACAACATCTACAAGGCGCGCATCAAGATCCTGGTGCACGAGCTCGGCATCGAGAAGTTCTCCCGCGAGGTCGAGGAGGAGTGGCAGCACATCCGCAACTCCTCGCTCCAGATCGACGACGAGGTGATCGAGGACATCCGCTCGCGCTTCACCTATCCTCCTTACGAAAAGCTCCCGCACATGCCGGACGAACTTCGGCAGGCGGCGGCCGATCCCGATTTCGAAGCGTGGCGCAAGAACTCGGTGGCCCCGCACAAGAACCAGGGCTACTCCATCGTCACGATCTCGCTGAAGCCGATTGGCGCGCCTCCGGGCGATGCCACGGCGGAGCAGATGGATGCGCTGGCCGATCTCGCCGACAAATATTCCTTCGGTGAGATCCGCGTTGGCCACGAGCAGAACCTGGCACTGCCGCATGTCGCCAAGCGCGATCTGCCGGCGCTGTGGAAGGCGCTCGACAAGCTTGGCCTCGCGACGCCGAACGTCAACCTGATCACCGACATCATCGCCTGCCCGGGTCTCGACTATTGCTCGCTGGCGAATGCGCGCTCGATCCCGATCGCGCAGGAACTGACGCGGCGCTTCGCCAACCACGAGCTCGCCAACCTGATCGGCCGGCTCCACATCAACATCTCAGGCTGCATCAACGCCTGCGGTCATCACCATGTCGGCCATATCGGCATTCTCGGCGTCGAGAAGAACGGCGAGGAAGTCTACCAGATCACCATCGGCGGCCGTGCCGACGAAAACGCCGCGCTCGGGAACCTGATCGGGCCGGGCGTCAAGTTCGACGAGGTCGCCGACGTCGTCGAGGACATCGTGGAAGCCTATCTGGCGCTGCGCGAGCGGCCGGACGAGCTGTTCATGGACACAGTGAAACGCCTCGGCGTCGACCCCTTCAAGGAGCGCGTTTATGCCACTCGTTAACGGCGGAAAGATCGCCGACGACAGCTTCGTCAAGCTGGCCGTCGACACGCCGCTGCCCAAGGGCGGCGACATCCTGGTGCCGGCCGAGCGCTTCATCGGCGAGGCCGATGCGCTGCTCAAGCGTGCCGGCAAGGTCGGCGTGATCTGGCCGAACAACCGCGACATCGCCGAACTGGTCCCCTATCTCGGCAAGATCGCCGTCGTTGCGCTGGTGTTCCCGACCTTCCGCGACGGCCGCGCCTACAGCCAGGCCCGGCTGCTGCGCGAGCGTTACAATTTCCGAGGCGAATTGCGCGCCACCGGCCAGGTGCTGCGCGACCAGTTCGTGTTCATGCTGCGCGCCGGCTTCGATGCCTTCGACGTCAAGAAGCAGGCCGACGCGGAAGCCTTCATGCAGACCGCCAAGCGCTATTCGGTGTTCTACCAGCCGACCGGCGACGGCCGCATCACGGCCTTGCACCGGCGCATGCAGCTGCGCCATTCCGAAGGCGTCGGCACGTGAACGCGATCGCGCCTCAGGTTTCGCCGACGTCCGCCTCTGCGCTGCCGTCGGCGGACGAACTCGATCGCGCGCTGCGCGATGCCTCGCCCGCGGAGATCGTCGCCGCGGCGCTCAAGACGGTCGGGCGCGAAAAGCTTGCGCTGGTGTCGTCGTTCGGCACGGAATCGGCGACGCTGCTGAAGGTCATGGCGGACGTCGACCCCGCGATCCCCGTGATCTTCCTCGATACCGGCTGGCTGTTCGAGGAGACGCTGGCCTATCGCGACACGCTGATCGCGACGCTTGGATTGAAGGACGTCCGCTCGATCAAACCGGCGGAGGAGACGCTGGCGCGCGAAGATGCCGACCGCGATCTCTGGTTCTCTGATCCCGATGCCTGCTGTCGCATTCGTAAAGTCGAGCCGCTGGCGCGGGCATTGAAGCCGTTCTCGGCCTGGATCAACGGCCGCAAGCGCTTCCAGGGCAATGCGCGCGCCGACATTCCGGTGGTTGAAGACGATGGCGTGCGGTTGAAGTTCAACCCCTTCGCCAACGTCTCGCGCGAGGAACTCGAGGCCATCTTCGTCCGCGCCAAATTGCCGCGTCATCCACTGGCCGCCTCCGGTTTCCTGTCGGTTGGGTGTATGCCTTGCACGAGCAGAACGGCCGAAGGTGAGGATGAACGTGCCGGTCGCTGGCGCGGCCGGGCCAAGACAGAATGCGGCATCCACACGATGAAGACTTCGTAGCACAGTCACGCTGCCACGCTGCGAACAAGAAAATCCGGTTTCGTTGACTTAAGTGCGTTTCGCCGCGAGTTTCGCCTGCCTTCGCTGACACCGATGTCATCGAAGTGAATGGAGATGGACATGATGCGCCGTATCGTTCCGCTCGCTGCAGGACTTCTCGCGACGGTTTTTGTGGCAAGCGCGGCTCTCGCTGCCGACATCAATTTGCTCAACGTGTCGTATGATCCGACGCGCGAGCTCTATGCCGAATTCAACAAGGCGTTCGCGAATGCCTATCAGAAGGAAACCGGCAAGAGCGTCGAGATCAAGCAGTCGCATGGCGGCAGCGGTTCGCAGGCGCGGGCGGTGATCGACGGATTGCAGGCCGATGTGGTGACGCTCGCGCTCGCCTACGACATCGACGCGGTCGCCGGCAAGGGCCTCACGGCGACGGACTGGCAGAAGCGGTTACCGCAGAATGCGTCGCCCTACACGTCAACCATCGTGTTCCTGGTGCGCAAGGGCAACCCCAAGGCGATCAAGGACTGGGACGATCTGATCAAGCCGGGCGTTGCCGTGATCACGCCGAACCCGAAGACATCGGGCGGCGCGCGCTGGAATTATCTGGCGGCCTGGGGCTTTGCGCAGAAGAAATACGGCGCCGCCGACAAGGCCAAGGACTTCATCGGAAAGCTCTACCAGCAGGTGCCGGTGCTCGATACCGGCGCGCGCGGCGCCACCGTGACCTTCGTCGAGCGCGGCGTCGGCGACGTGCTGCTCGCCTGGGAGAACGAGGCGTTTCTCGCCCTGAAGGAATTCGGACGGGAGAAATTCGAGATCGTGGCGCCGCCGCAATCCATCCTCGCCGAGCCGCCGGTCGCGATCGTCGACAAGGTTGCCGACAAGAAGGGCACCCGCAACGCCGCCGATGCCTACCTCCAGTATTGGTACACCAAGGAGGGGCAGGAGATCGCCGCGCGCAACTTCTACCGCCCGCGCGATGCCGAGATTGCCAAAAAATACGAAAATGCCTTCGCAAAGGTCGAACTATTCACGATCGACGACGTTTTCGGTGGTTGGACCAAGGCGCAGAAGGAACATTTCGCCGACGGCGGCATCTTTGACCAGATCTATAAGAATTGATCTGGCGCTGTCTTAATGGGCTTTAGCAGGGGGCCTGGTGAGCGCACGCGCAGCACGACGCCGGACATTGCCGGGCTTCGGTCTCACCATGGGACTGACGCTTTCCTGGCTGTCGATCATCATCCTGATTCCGCTCGCCGGGCTGTTCCTGAAATCGCTCGAGCTCAGCCCCGAGCAATTCTGGAACATCCTCTCCAGCCGGCGCACCCTGAATGCCCTGCGGGTTTCCTTCGGCCTCGCGTTCGCGGCGGCCTGCGTCAACCTCGTCATGGGCAGCATCATCGTCTGGGCGCTGGTGCGCTACCGCTTCCCCGGCCGGCGGCTGTTCGACGCCATCGTCGACGTGCCCTTCGCGCTGCCGACGGCGGTCGCCGGGGTCGCGCTGACCGCGCTGTTCGCCGAGAAGGGCTGGCTCGGGGCGCCGCTCGCGGCGCTCGGCATCAAGGTGGCGTTCACGCCGGTCGGCATCTTCGTCGCCATGATCTTCATCGGCATTCCCTTCGTGGTGCGCACGGTGCAGCCGGTGCTGCAGGATCTCGACCCTGAGATCGAGGAGGCCGCGGGCAGCCTGGGCGCCAGCCGCTGGCAGACCATCATCCGCGTGATCCTGCCCTCGCTCGCGCCGGCGCTGCTCACCGGGCTCGCGCTCGCCTTTGCCCGCGCGGTCGGTGAATATGGCTCGGTGATCTTCATTGCCGGCAATCTGCCTAATGTCTCCGAGATCGCGCCGCTCTTGATCGTGATCCGGCTGTCCGAATTCCGCTACGCCGACGCGACCGCCATCGCTGTGGTCATGCTCGTCGTCTCCTTCGTCATCATTTTCGCCGTCAACCGGCTCCAGCGCTGGGCGCGGAGCCGGATCCCGGCGCGCTGAGGAGGATGCGATGACGATGCAGATCGCAGACTCCGTGTCGCTCTCGGCTCCCGACGCCAAGGCACGTGCGAAGGCACGGGCACATGCGGCGGCGGCGCAAGACAATTTGCGCACCGAACCGCGCGCGGTGCGCATCACCATCATCGCGCTGGCGATGATCTTTCTTTCCGTCTTCGTCGTGCTGCCGCTGGTGGTCGTGTTCGCGCAGGCCTTTTCGAAGGGAATCCTCGCCTATCTCTCCGCGCTCGCCGAGCCGGAGGCGCTGGCCGCGATCAAGCTGACGTTGATCGTCGCGGCGATCTCGGTCGGCCTCAACCTTGTCTTCGGCCTCGTCGCCGCCTGGGCGATTGCAAAATTCGATTTCCCGGGCAAGACCTTCCTGATCACGCTGATCGACCTGCCGTTTTCGGTCAGCCCGGTGATCTCCGGTCTCGTCTTCGTGCTGCTGTTCGGCGCGCAGGGCTATTTCGGCGGCTGGCTCAGGGATCACGACATCCAGATCCTGTTCGCCGTGCCCGGCATTGCGCTCGCCACCACCTTCGTGACCTTCCCGTTTGTCGCGCGCGCGCTGATCCCGCTGATGCAGGAGCAGGGCACGCAGGAGGAGGAGGCCGCGGTTTCGCTCGGCGCTTCGGGCTTGCAGACCTTCTTCCGCGTCACCCTGCCCAACATCAAATGGGGCGTGCTCTATGGCGTCCTGCTCTGCAATGCGCGCGCGATGGGCGAGTTCGGCGCGGTCTCCGTCGTCTCAGGCCATATCCGCGGTGAGACCAACACGATGCCGCTGCTGGTCGAGATCCTCTACAACGAATACCAGTTCGTCGCCGCCTTCGCGATCGCCTCGCTGCTGGCGATGCTGGCGCTGATCACGCTGATCGCAAAGACGGTTCTCGAACGTCACCTCGACGAAGGAGACGACGCAAGTGACCATTGAAGTCAAAAATCTCGTCAAGAAGTTCGGCAGTTTTGCCGCCCTCGACGGCGTCGACCTCAAGGTCGACAATGGTGAATTGCTGGCGCTGCTCGGTCCGTCAGGCTCCGGCAAGACCACGCTGCTGCGGATCATCGCCGGCCTCGACTGGCCTGATTCCGGCGAGGTCTCCTTCAATGGCGAGGACGCGCTGGCGCAGGGCGCGCGCGAGCGGCATGTCGGCTTCGTGTTCCAGCATTACGCGCTGTTCCGCCACATGACCGTGTTCGAGAACGTCGCCTTCGGCCTGCGCGTGCAGCCGCGCGCGGTACGCAAGGACGAAGCCGCGATCCGGGCGCGGGTCAAGGAGCTGCTCGACCTCGTTCAGCTCGACTGGCTGGCCGACCGTTATCCGAGCCAGCTCTCCGGCGGCCAGCGCCAGCGCATTGCGCTCGCCCGCGCGCTCGCGATCGAGCCGCGCATCCTCTTGCTCGACGAGCCCTTCGGCGCGCTCGATGCCAAGGTGCGGAAAGAACTGCGCCGATGGCTGCGCTCGCTGCATCACGAGATCAACGTCACCTCCATCTTCGTCACCCACGACCAGGAGGAGGCGCTCGAAGTCGCCAACCGCGTCGTCGTCATGGACAAGGGCAGGATCGAGCAGATCGGCTCGCCCGACGACGTCTACGAGACCCCGGCGACGGCCTTCGTGCACGGCTTTATCGGCGAGTCCATCGAACTGCCGGTTCAGGTCGAAGGCGGCGTGATCAGGCTGGGTGACCGGCCGCTCACCCTCGCGGCGGACGGGCTTGCGCCTGGCGCGTCAAAGCTGTTCGTGCGGCGACATGACATGCTGGTCGGGCCCCCCGGCAGTGGCGCCTTCGAGGGCGCGGTCCAGCACGTCCGCAATTTCGGTCCCGTGCAGCGCGCCGAGGTCGCATTGTCGGGCGGCGAGACCATCGAGATCGACGCCCCCCGCGACAAGGAACTGCGCGCCGGCGACACCATCGGCCTCGAGCCGCGCCGTTACCGGATATTTGCGGGCTAACGCTCTGTCATTCCGGGGCGATGCGAAGCATCGAACCCGGCATCTCGAGGTTATGGCGCGAGAGTCTCAGGTGCGCGATTGCGCACCACAGTTCAGCCCTGCGCGCTGCCCCGGAATGACAGGAACGATTTTCTTCAAAATTCACCTTTCAGCCACGGTTGGTATGCAACAACGGCCCCTCATTCGGGGGCTTTACATGCGCGCTGCGGCCGCAATTCTCATCACTTTGCTGCTTGCCGGCTGTGCCGGCAACGAGGCACCGGTCCAGCAGCCGTCCATGTATGCCGATATGGCGGTCCCGGGCTCCAAGCTCGATGCGCAGGCGGCCGCGATCATGATCTCGCAATACCGCCAGAACAACGCCCTCGGCACCGTCGTCATCGACCCTGACCTGATGCGGCTCGCCGAATCCCAGTCCCAGGCTATGGCTGCGGCCAACAAGATGGATCACGACGTCCGCGCGCCGCTGGCCAAGCGCCTTGCCACCGGCGGCTATCCCGCCACCGTTGCCGTCGAGAACGTCTCGGCCGGCTATCATACGCTGGCGGAAGCGTTTTCCGGCTGGCGCGATTCGCCGCCCCACCGCGCCAACATGCTCAAGGGCGGTGTCACAAAATTGGGCATCGCGGCGAGCTATGCTCCCGGCACCAAATACAAGGTGTTCTGGACCATGATCCTGGCCTCGACCGAGCCCCGATAAGCCAGACTTGATCCGGGATGCATTGACGCCGCGGCGGAGGGTCGCCACGGTGGCTCGCCTTTTGCTATTGTTCCTGCATGATCGATCATAGCCCGGAATCCGCCAGCATCCCCGCGAATGCGCAACGCGTCCTGGTCCTTCAGGGCGGCGGCGCGCTTGGCTCCTATCAGGCCGGCGCCTATCAGGCGCTGTGCGGCCACGGTTTCGAGCCGGAATGGGTCGCCGGCATCTCGATCGGCGCGGTCAACGCCGCCATCATCGCCGGCAACGAGGGCCCGACGCGCGTCAAGCGGCTCAAGGAATTCTGGGAGATGGTCTCCGCGCCGGTGCCGTGGAAACCGATCGGCAAGAGCGACCACAGCCGCGAGCTGTTCAATTCGACCAGTGCCGCGCTGATCGCGACCTTCGGCGTGCCCGGCTTCTTCACGCCGCGGATTCCGCCGGCGCCGCTCTGGCCGCCCGGCAGCCCGCAGGCCGAGAGCTATTACGACACCGCACCGCTGAAGAAGACGCTGGAGCGTCTGGTCGATTTCGACCGCATCAACGATTTGAAGACGCGCCTGTCGGTCGGCGCGGTCGGCGTCACCTCCGGCAATTTCAAATATTTCGACAATTACGAGTTCAAGAAGCTCGGCAAGACCATCGGCCCCGAGCACATCATGGCCTCCGGCGCGCTGCCGCCCGGCTTTCCATCCGTGATGATCGAGGGCGAGCATTATTGGGACGGCGGCATCGCCTCCAACACGCCGCTCGACTACGTGCTCGACGCCGAGGTCGATCGCGACATGCTGATCTTCCAGGTCGACCTGTTTTCCGCGCGCGGCGATCTGCCGACCTCGCTGCTGGAGGCCGCCGAGCGCGAGAAGGACATCCGCTATTCCAGCCGCACGCGGATGAACACCGACAAGAACAAGCAGATCCACAACGCCCGCAGGGCGGTGCGCGACCTGATCGGCAAATTGCCGGATTATCTCAAGAACGATCCTTCCGTCGAATTCCTGGCGAAGGTGTCGCGCGAAAGCACCGTCACCGTCGTGCATCTGATCTACCGCAGCAAGAACTACGAATCCTCGTCCAAGGATTACGACTTCTCGCACGTCGCCATGGTCGAGCATTGGGAGGCCGGCGTGCGCGACGTGCATCTGTCGATGCGCCACAAGGACTGGCTCGAGCGGCCGCAGTCCGGTGAGACCATGGTGACCTACGATCTCACGGGGGACGTCACCGCGCCCCCGGCAAAAAGGAGCGAATAGAATGGGTAGTCTGTCAGGCAAGAATGCCGTCGTGACCGGGTCCACTAGCGGCATCGGGCTCGCCTATGCACGCGCCTTCGCCGCCGCCGGCGCCAATGTCGTCATCAACGGCTTCGGCACGCCGGAGGACATTGAGAAGGAGCGCGCGAAGATCGAGGCGGACTTCAAGGTGAAGGCGATCTATTCGCCCGCCGACATGACCAAGCCGGCCGAGATCGCCGGCATGATCGCGCTCGGCGAGAAGACCTTTGGTTCAGTCGACATCCTCGTCAACAATGCCGGCATCCAGTTCGTCTCGCCGATCGAGGAGTTTCCGCTCGAGAAGTGGGACCAGATCATCGCCATCAACCTGTCCTCGGCCTTCCACGCCATCCGTGCCGCCGTGCCCGGCATGAAGAAGAAGGGCTGGGGCCGCATCATCAACACGGCATCGGCGCATTCGCTGGTCGCCTCGCCCTTCAAGTCGGCCTACGTCTCGGCCAAGCACGGCATCGCAGGCCTGACCAAGACCGTGGCGCTGGAGGTCGCGACCCACAAGATCACCTGCAACTGCATCAGTCCCGGCTACGTCTGGACCCCGCTGGTGGAGCGGCAGATCCCCGACACGATGAAGGCGCGCAATCTGACGCGCGAGCAGGTCATCAACGACGTTCTGCTCGACGCGCAGCCGACCAAGGAGTTCGTGACGTCCGAGCAGGTCGCCGCATTGGCGCTGTTCCTGTGCGGCGATGATGCCGCCCAGATCACCGGCACCAATCTCTCGATCGACGGTGGCTGGACGGCGGAGTAGGGGCTCGATGCCGTAGGGTGGGTTAGCCCTGCAGATACGCGAAGCGTATCTGCTCGGCGTAACCCACCACTTCTGTTACCCGAGGAAACAAAAGAGGTGGGTTACGCCTTCGGCTAACCCACCCTACGAAACCGAGAACGACGCGTCCGCTGCCGCTTAATGCGTCCAGGCCAGCGCCGTCACGAACGCCGACGACAGGTTCAGCTCCGCAAACATGATCTTGCCTGCGACCACGAACAGCACGCTGGCAAGCGTCAGCCGCAGCACCGTCTCCGGCACCCGCGTCGCGCTGTAGCTGCCGATGATGATGCCGGGCAGCGAGCCCATCAGCAGCACGCCCATCAGGGCCCAATCCACGTCGCCGAGCGCCCAGTGCCCGATGCCGGCGACCAGCGTCAGCGGCACCGCATGGGCGATGTCGGAGCCGACGATGGTCGCCATGGGCAGGCGGGGGTAGAGCAGCAGCAGCACGGTCACGCCGACCGCACCGGCGCCCACCGACGAAATCGACACCAGCACGCCGAGCACGATTCCGGTGACGACGGTGGCAATCGCGGTGGTGCGCTCGTCGACCTGTTCGAGCCGGCCGCGATAACGCTCCATGATCGATTTGCGGAAGATCAGCGAGGTCGCGGTCAGCAGCAACGCAAAGCACAGCACCAGATTAACCAGGCTTCGCTCGGAATCGCTTCTGAGGTCGAGCTTCCACAGCACCAGCAGCGTCACTGCGCTCGCGGGAATGCTGCCGCAGGCGAGCCGCAGCACCGCCGGCCAGTGCACGCTGCGCGACCAGCCATGCACCACGCTGCCGCCGGTTTTGGTGGCGGCGGCATAGAGCAGATCGGTGCCGACCGCGGTGGAGGGATGAACACCGAACAGCAGGATCAGCAGCGGCGTCATCAGGGAACCGCCGCCCACGCCGGTCATCCCGACGAGCAGGCCGACGCCGAAACCGGAGGCGACGTAGAGTGGATCGATCATGTCTGGAGAATCTTAGGTTGATCTCGTCGGTTGAGCAATACGACGTAGAATAAACTTTCCCCGGGGCGCAACCGCTTGGGCGGAATAAGAAAAATTGTGCTGCGTGTCGGAAATGGAGAGGTGTTTCCGGTTGTTCCCAGGCGCACTGCGAAACAGTCGTTCCCCACGGGGAGCGAGCAAGGGCGCGCCTTAGTACCTATTTACCAAACGCCAGCACGTGCAGCCCCAACCGCTGTCGTACGATCCAGAACAGCAGCACCGTCTCGAAGGTGAGCGAGATCGAGGTCGCGGCCGCGGCGCCGTGGCCGCCGTAGCGCGGCACGAGTGCGATGCAGAGCATGAGGTTCATCACGAAGGCCAATGCATAAGCGAGCGCACAGATCTTCTGCTGGCCGAGCATGTTGAGCAGCCGCTCGACCGGTCCGATCGCGGAGCGCACCACGAGCCCGATCGCGGCGACGAACATGATGTCGTAGCCGACCACGAATTGCGGCCCGAACAGCCAGAGCAGCGGCTTGCCGAGCGCGAGCAGCACGATGGTCGCCGCCAGCGACGGCCAGAACGTCCAGTTGATGGCATGCGCGACATAGGCGGACAGGCGCGCCTTGTGGCCGCTGGCGTTGTATTCGGCGAAGCGATGCGCCGTCGTTGCCGACATCGCGTAGTGGATGAACGAGACCAGCGCCAGCGTCTTCACCACCGCGAAATAGACCCCGACCTCGTCGGAGGGGCGGAACTGCTGCAGCACCAGCACGTCGGTGTAGGACAGCAGCAGGTAGAAGCTCTCGACCAGCAGGATCGGCAGCGAGACGGCGAGCCAGCCGCCGATGTCATAGGTCTTGGGGCCGGGCTCGATATGGTCGGCGAGCTTGCGGTTCAGCACCACCATCTGCCCGGTCATCGCGACCCACACTGCGCCGGCGCTCGCGACCATCGCGGCGACGGCGCCGAGATGGTAGCCGAGCAGGAAGGCGCTGGCCGTAATGCCGATGATCAGCGCCTGGCGGATGATGAATTGCGGCATCAGGCCGAGTTGCATCCAGTCATGCGAGCGCGCGATGCCGTCCTGGGTGTTGGCGACGACGAAGGCGGGCAGCGTCATGCAGCCGATATAGAGTGGCAGCTCCTCGGCCGGGTCGATCCAGGGCGACAGCAGCCTGACGATGCCGGCAAGAGCGAGCGAGACCAGCGTGGACACCGCGAAGGTCAGCCAGCGGCTGCCGGAGAGAAAGCCGCGCAGCAGCGCCTGCTCGCCGCTGGTGCGATACTCCGGAATGATTTTCTGCGCCGAGGCCGAGATGCCGAAATCCATCATGCTGCCGAGCAGCAGCACCCAGGTCCAGACATACACGTAGATGCCGTAGTCGGAGGTGCCCATCCAGCGCGCGAGCAGGACCTGCGAAAAATAGGCAAGGCCCGCGCTGATGACCCGGATGATGAAGATGGTGCCGGCCAGCCGCCGCGTCAGCGATGCCTCGCTCGGGCCGCCCGTCAGCCTGGCCCGCAGCCGCGCGATCAGCCCGGCCGGTCCGGTCGTTGCAGGTTCTGCATCCATCACGGCCAATTAAAGTCCCCAGGCTACCGCATGACGCAGGCTTGCTGCGGTGGCCCTGGGGCTTAGCAACCATTCGTTAAGATTCGGTTGGGTGGCGTTCCATACTCGGTGTCGTCCCGGACGAGCGAAGCGAAGATCCGGGACCCATAACCCCGAGAAGAAGTTGTGGGCGAGCTGGTCACTCCGAGTCTTCGCCAAACCACGCCTGTGGCCATGGGTCCCGGATCGGCGCGCGCTGAGGCGCGCTTGTCCGGGACGACAGCTGAAAGTGGGGCGCGAGCCGTGCAACTTCCTCGCGCTAACCGGTACTCACTCCAAATTCGTATTGAACTCGTACGCCTTGTCCGGCCCGACCAGCGTGAATTTCAACGCCGCGCCCTCCGGCTTGGCGCCAGGCGGCAGGCCGTCGAGCTCGAACGAAAATCGCTTCACCCCTGGCGGGCTCTGCTCGACCGGAGCCGGAATCGGCAGCGCCCAGTCGGGCGTCGGACCTTCCACGAACAGATTGACGTCGCGCGCATCCGGCGTGACCACGTCGACCGTCACCTTGGTGGCGCCGTCGCGCTTGACGTCGCGGATGGTGAGTGGATTGGGATCGCCGATATTGGCGGGCTTCGGCACGGTGTCGAGGGCCGCACGTAGATTGGCATCCTCGGTCGAGGCCACGCTGTTGAAGCCGAGCTCGGCGCTGGCCTCGACCGGAATGCAGAGTTTTTCGCACACCGCGTAATTGATATCTGCGCGCAGGGTCACGGGCTTGTCGGCCGCCTTGGCGACGATGCGCAGGGGCAGCACGATCTGGTTGTGATAGCCGATCGAATGGCCGCCGGCGCCGTCGTTGAATTTCAGCGGTGCAGGCCACATCACCGTCACCGCCTCGACATTGTCCGACTTGGAAAAATCGAACCGCGGCGGGACACCGGAATCGCCGGGGGAGCGCCAATAGGTCTTCCACCCCTGCTGGAGCTGGATGGCGATACCGCCGAGCAGGACGGCGCCGCTGCGCGATCCCGCCAATAGCCGCACCGCGGAATGTCCGTCGCGCTGCCACGGCGAGGCGTCATCGGCCCGGGCTACGATGGCCAGCGACGACGCAAACAGGGTTGTCGCGACGCCAATCGCCGCACGTAGGGGAACTCTTGTGAGCATGGCACGTCTTTACAGGGTCGCCCTGAGGCAAACCATTGAATTGCTTGTGATGGATGCACTTGAATCAAGTCTCTGCAAGCCTTGATTTGACAGCGGCCCGGCCCGACATCAGGATAGGAATTGAAACCGGAGTGCTTAACCGATGGCTCCCACAGGCAAGAGGACGGGCGAAAGCACCCGCAGCGCGGGACCCGTGCTCCCTAATTCGGCCGGTTATCTCGACGGCCGGCTCTTGATCGCGATGCCGGTGATGGGCGATTCCCGCTTCGAACGCTCGGTGATCTATCTCTGCGCCCATTCGGCGGAGGGAGCGATGGGCATCATCGTGAACCACCCGGCTGGCAGCATCGACTTCCCCGAACTCTTGCAGCAGCTCGGCATCATCAAGAAGGGCGAGCACATCAAGCTACCGGAGAACGCCGAAAGCATGAAGGTGCTGCGCGGCGGCCCGGTCGACACGGGGCGCGGCTTCGTGCTGCATTCCAGCGACTTCTATATCGAAAACGCGACGTTGCGGATCGACGACGGCGTCTGCCTCACGGCGACCGTCGACATCCTGCGCGCGATCGCCAACGGCTCCGGCCCCAAGCACGCCATCCTCGCGCTCGGCTATGCCGGCTGGGCGCCGGGCCAGCTCGAGACCGAGATCCAGAGCAACGGCTGGCTGCATTGCGATGCGGATGCGGATCTGATCTTCGGAGACGACGTCGACGACAAGTACGGACGCGCCCTGCGCAAGATCGGCATCGACCCCGGCATGCTCTCGAACGAGGCCGGGCACGCGTAGCTGGCTAGTAGCTGTTGCAACAACCTCCCGTGTCGTCCCGGACAAGCGGAGCTTCTGGCAACGCGTAGCGTTGTCCAGAGCGAAGCGCAGATCCGGGACCCATAACCCCAGGCCGGAATTAGAGCGTGGGAACTTAACTCCGAGTCTTCGTCAAACCACTGCCTGTGGTTATGGGTCCCGGATCTGCGCTTCGCTTTGCTACGCTTGTCCGGGACGACGGCCGAATTTGTGGCTACTCCAATGCCACTCACTCCGCCGCCTGCTGCTGCACCGTCGGCTCCGTCCCCGCCACCGTCGCGCGGCGCATGTCGCGAGGTTGCGACTGGTCGTAGCGGCGAACGCGGTGCATGGTCTGGCGGTTGTCCCACATCACGAGGTCGTGCAGCTTCCATTTGTGGACGTAGACGTACTCTCCTTGCGTTGCGTGCTCGTTGAGATCGCGCAGCAACAGGCGGCCCTCGGGCACGCTCATGCCGACGATCTTGCCGGCATGCGATGACAGATACAGCGACTTGCGGCGATGCACGGGATGCGTCCGCACCAGCCTTTGCAGCACCGGCTTGAACATCTCCTTCTCATCCTCGGTGTATTCGGTGAAGCCGAGCGATCCCCGCGAATACATCAGCGAGTGCTCGCAGATGAGATCGTCGATCTCCGCCTTGGTGTCGTCGTCGAGCGCGTCATAGGCGGCGCGCATGTCGGCGAATTCGGTGTTGCCGCCCTTCGGGTTCACGACCCGCGCCGACAGCAGCGAGAATTTTGCAGGGATGGGCCGGAACGAGCTGTCGGAGTGCCACAGGCAATTGCCGAGGTTGAACAGATTGGCGCGGCTGTCCTTCGGCAGCGGCTTGCCGTCCTTGCCGAGGTTGGAGACGTCGTTCAGGCCCGAGTTGAGGCGGTATTCGCTGGCCTTGGTAATGTTGCCGCCACGCGCATCCTCACGCTGACCAAAGTTCAGCGCAAAGGCCATCTGCTGCTCGTCGGTGATGTCCTGATCGTGGAACACCAGCACCGCGTATTTGTCCATGGCGGCCTCGACCTCGCGCGCCTCGACCTCGGTCAGAGGCTTTCGCAAATCGAGGCCGGAAACCTCGCCGACAAAATGCTTCTGAAGCTGCCGGATGGCGATCGTCATGGCGTTTTCTCCCGCATGTGCGAGCGGTTGGCCCCGCTCTGTCGGCGAAAAAGCTACTCTCGCACTCGCCGTTGTCAACGCTCGGCGCGCATGGCTCTCACGCGTTGCGCGCCATCAGACCGCCGTCGACCGGGATCACCGCGCCGGTGAGGAAGGACGCCGCCGGCAGGCACAGGCTCAGCGTCATATGCGCGACCTCCTCGGGATCGCCGTAGCGGCCGAGTGCGGTGCGGCGCTTGGCGTAGATTGTCTTGTGCTCCTCCGAGATGCGGTCGGTGATTGCGGTGCGGATCGGACCCGGGCAGATGCAGTTGACGGTGATGCCCTCGCGGCCGAGCTCGACGGCAAGCGAGCGCGTGAGGCTCGCCACGCCGCCCTTTGCTGCCGAATAGGGGCTGTGCAATGCGGTGGCGCCGAGTGCCTCGGTCGAGGCGATGTTGACGATGCGCGGGTTCTTCGATTTGCGCAGGTAAGGCAGCGCGGCGCGGATGATGCGCGGATGCGCCGTCAGCATCACGGCGATGCCTTTGGCCCAGGAATCCTCATAGGCCTCGTCGTCGATCGCGACGCGCACGGAGATGCCGGCATTGTTGACGACGATATCGAGCCCGCCGAAATGTGCCGCGACATCATTCACCACGCGCTTGACCTCGGTGCCATCGGCGACGTCGAGCTTCCAGGCTTTTGCCGAACCGCCGCTCGCGGCGATCTCCTTCGCGACGGCGAGCGCGCCTTGCTCATCATAGTCGGTGACGGCAACGTTCGCGCCCTCCGCGGCGAACACGTAGGCGGTGGCGCGCCCCATGCCGCTGGCTGCGCCGGTGACGAGAACGGTCAGGCCCTTTACGGACCGGCTGAGCCGTTTGAACTCGGACATGCTGTTTCCTCGCGCCCTGCTTGTTCTTGTTATGATTGACAAGGCTGGCATCGATCCGCAGACAGGTCAAACAAGCAAGACAAGAGGGGAGGCCGCGATGGCGAACGAGCTCGATTTCTCAGGCAGGCAGGTGCTGGTGGTCGGCGGTTCCAGCGGGATCGGCAACGGCATCGCGCAAGCGTTTCGCACGAGGGGCGCGCATGTCGCGGTTTGCGGCACGCGTGCGCAGCCAAAGGATTATTCGATCGAGGAAGGTTCTGATCTCACGGGTCTGTCTTACGCGCAGCTCGACGTCAGCAACCCCAGTGCGATCGAGGCATTCAAGCCGTCCTTCGAACGGCTCGACGTGCTCGTGCTGGCGCAGGGCGCCGTGCTCTATCGCCGCGGCGAATTCGAGATGATCGGCTTTCGCAAGGTGGTCGAGGTCAATTTGATGAGCCTGATGGCCTGCGCCACGCGATTTCATTCCATGCTGCGGGATGCGAAGGGGTCGCTGATCATGGTGTCCTCGACCGCGGCCTATCATTCCACCATGGGCAATCCCGCCTATAACGCCTCGAAGACCGGTGCGGTCGGATTGACGCGGACGTTGGGCGAGGCCTGGGCCGAGGATGGCATCCGTGTCAACGGCATCGCGCCGGGACTCGTCGACACCAAGATGACGAAGGTGACGACCGACGATCCCAAGCGGCTCGAAGGCGCACTATCACGCATTCCGCTGCGGCGCCTGGGAACGCCGGCCGACATGGCCGGCGCGGCCCTGTTCCTGGCCTCGCCGCTGTCGTCCTACATCGTCGGACAGACGCTGGTCGTCGATGGCGGGCTGATCCTGTAGATGGGGTGAGCGCAGCGATACCCGGGAACGGTGTAAGCAAAGTCCCGGATGTCGCGGAGCCTGTCATCGGGACGGCGCTTCGCGCCGATCCGTTGGCTTATCCGGGCTGCGCACTACGCCTTCTACACTTTCGTCATGATTTGGAACTGCGCCGCGCCTGATCGGTTACTTCGGCTGACCACCGAGGAGGATCATCATGGACACGGATCGGATTGTTGGATCGGCCAAGGAATATGCCGGACGCGCGGAAGGCGCGGTCGGAGACATGGCAGGCGATGCGAAGACGCAGGCATCGGGCAAGGCGCGGGAAGCCGCGGGCACGGTGCAGAATCTCTACGGCCAGGCCAAGGATGCCGTACGCGAGGCCGGCGAGACTGCGGCAGACTACGCCAAGGACGCCTACGACAACAGCGGCGAGACTCTTCGCGATGGTACGCAAGCATTGTCGAAGAAGGTGCAGGACAATCCGCTCGGCGCGCTGCTGGTCGCCGGCGGCATCGGTTTCGCGCTCGCGCTTCTGATGTCGCGACCTGCACGCCGTCCGCCGACGCGCTGGCGCTATTAGGATTTGTGACCAAGTCCCGTAACTAACGCCCGAACTCTCGTGCCCCGGACGCAATGCGGCCTAGGCGATGCGTAGCATCGTCCGGCAAAGCCGCATTGCTGAGCCGGGGCTCGTTCTTTTGTAAGCGCCGCTCAAGCTGGGTCCCGGCTCTGAGCAGCAGCATTACACGCTGCTGCCCGTCCGGGACACGCGAGCAACTCCGGGAAGAGCAACTCCGGGAACTACCGGAACATCTCCGCCGAGCGCCCGACGCTGCCGGGCGGACGCGGAATCCCTGGATTGGCGTTCGGATTTGGGTTGCGCGGCGCAGGCGCCAGTTGACGCGGTGCTGGCGCCGGCTGCGGAGAGCCGAAGCCGAAGAAATCGCGGAACGACGGCTGGGCCTGTGCCGGCTGCTGCACCACCGGCGGCTTCTTCGGCGCGAGCTTTGGCGGCGCGATCGCCGCGGCTGCGCCCGGCGATGCGGAAGGCGCGCCGCCGTCGGGCGTTGTCGCGGCCATCGGCGTATCGCCCTTGGCCTGCTCGCGGCCGACTTCGCGGCGCGGCCAGGCATAATCGTCGGCCCGGCCGGCTGGAGCGGCCAGCGGCTCGCCCTTCACCATCGTCTTCGCAGCCAGCGCATCGACGGCGGCGGGACGCGAGCCCGGGCCGCCCAGCAATTGATCGGTCGAGATCGAGGCCGCAACCAGCGGCACGATCGGCCCCGCCAGCGGCCGCGGTGCGGGTTTGCCGGGCTCGGCGCTGGTGTCGGGCGTCGCCGGCTCGCTCGGCAGCGCGATCGGGCCGGAGCGTCCTGCCAGCAGGCGCGTGATCTCGCGCTCGACGTAATGCGCGAGCTTGCGCGCGCCCGGCTTTGTGAAGAAGACGCCGTCAGAGCTGCGGAGCTGACGGATCTGGCCTTCGAAGTCCGGACCCTTCTGAAGGAAGCGACCGGCCTCGTCGACAAACCCGTCCCAGACGTCGACATAGGTAATGCCGGCCTTGGCCGCGCCTTCGCGATAGAGCGAATCCAGGAACAGCATGTCCGCCGTGCCCTTCTGCCCGCGGATGGCGGGAAGGCCGACCCACAGCACCGGCACGCCCTTCGTCTTGAGGACGTTAGCGAGCTCCTCGATCTTCTTGCCGTAGAGCTCGACCCAGCGGTCGTCGCGGAATTCGTAGAGGCCGTTCGGATTGCGGGCCGTCTTTTCGGGCGCGGCCGCCGGCGCATCGGCATTGTCGGCGTCGTCCTGCGGCAGATCAGCATCGGCAGGCTTGTCGTCGGGCTTGGCGGCGGTGTCGTTGCCGGGCTTGGCGTCCCCCGGCTTCGCTGGCTGTTTGGCGCGCGCGCCCTTGTCGTTCTTCTTGTCCTTGTCTGCGGCGGCCTTGTCCGTCTTGTCGGCGACGGGCTCGCGGATCGCGCTGCGGTCGTTGAGGCCCAGCATGACGACGATCACGTCGGGCTTTTCGGTCTCGAGGATGCCCCTTGCGGCAGTCGTCCAATCCGCGGGCTCGCCGCGCGGCTGGTACTTGATCAGGCCGGACGTGGTCTTGTGCTTGCGGATCACGCCCATGTCGGGCTGCTCGGTGTAGGCGTCTTCCAGGCCATAGGCGAGCCAGTCGGCCATGGCGTCGCCGATCACCAGCACGTTCTTCTCAGGGATGGTGTCGCGCTTGGCTGGCGCCGGCGCGCGCGAAAAATCCTGGCGTGGCGCCTGCGGCTGTTGCTGCTGGAACGGCGTGAAGAAGTCGCCGCCGAACCAGCCGCCGCCTCCGCCACCGCCCCGTTGTGGTGGCGGAGCCGAACGCTGCGGCGGGCCGCCGAAGCCGGGGAAGTTGAAGAACTGCGCCGAGGCAGGCCCTGCGACCGAGACCAGAATCGCAAGCGCCGTCCCCAGCGCGATCAACGGGCCGGTCTCGGTCAGCGCCTTGAACAGGGACTTCGGCTTCGACATGCGATCTCGGGCCAACGCAATGGGGATCGGAGGTAGCTCAATATAATAACGGAATCAGGCGCCAAACGGGCAAATTCCGTTGCAGATTCTTGAACCCATACACCGGGGAACAGCCGCCTACGTCAAGGCTGCCTGCCAAAATCCCCGTTCAGGGTTACTTTCGGCGCGATTTTACCGTCCGCGCAGCCGTTCCAGTGCGTCCGAGGAGGCAAAACCGTCCGCGGGCACTCCGATCGAGGCCTGGAAATTGCGCAGGGCTTCCCGGGTCTGGCCGCCGAACTGGCCGTCCGGAGTGCCCTTGTAGAAGCCGCGCTGGGCCAGCAGCTGCTGCAGCTCCAGCCGCTCGGTGCGCGACAGCTCGCGCTCCTGCCGCGGCCAGGGCTGCACGAAGGGCTGCCCTCCGCGCAGGCGGTCGGCGAAATGGCCGATCGCCAGCGCATAGGCCTCGGCCGGGTTGTATTTCATGATGACGCGGTAATTCTGCAGCATCAGGAAGCCGGGCCCCTGCGCGCCGGCGGGGGCCAGCAGATAGGCTTTCTCCGCCGGATGCGGGAACGGCTGGCCCGTCGCCCGCTTCAGCCCGAGCTTCTCCCATTGCGCGATCGTCATCGCCTTGGCGCGGTCGGCCAGCATGTAGTTGAAACCCTGGGGCACCACGACCTCAAAGCCCCAGGTCTGACTGGCCTGCCAGCCGTCCTTCTTCAGGTTGTTGGCGGTCGATGCGATCAGGTCGGTCGGATTGTCGACGACGTCGCGCCGCCCGTCGCCATCGCCGTCGACAGCAAAGCGCTTGAACGCGGTCGGCATGAACTGGGTCGGGCCGAACGCGCCGGCCCAGGAGCCGCGCATCTGCTCCGGCCTGAGGTCGCCGCGGTTGAGGATCTCCAGCGCGGAGAGGAACTCGTCCTTGAAATAGGCCTGGCGGCGGCCGATGCAGGCGAGCGTCGCGGTCGATTGCAGCACGCTGCGATCGCCCATCTGCGTCGAGTAATTGGACTCGATGCCCCAGATCGAGGCGATGATGTAGCGGTCGACGCCAGTGGCCTTTTCGGTGGCGTCGAACTGCGCCTTGTACTTGGCGAGGATCTCGCGGCCCTTGGCGAGGCGGTTGTCGTTCACGAGGATGTCGAGATAGTCCCAGATCGATTTTGTGAACTCCGGCTGCGAGTCCATCAGGTCCATGATGCGCAGATCGGGTGAGAGCCCGGCCGTGAAGCGCTGGAAGTTTTCCTGGGTGATGTTGCGCCGTGCGGCATCGGGCCACATCGCGGCAACGCAATTGCTGAAATTGCCGGCGGCCTCGCGGATCGCCGCGGCCGTCATCAGCGGATGGCCGGAAGCCCCGTCCTCACCGCTCCAGGGGAGAGCGCCGCCGGGACCGGGCGCAGGTTGCGAGGGCGCAGCGTTGGGGCCCGAGAAGATGCCGCCGAACAGATTGGACAGGCCGTTCTGCGCCTGGGCGTGCGCGCTGACGGGCAGCAGCAGAGCGGCCGCGATCATCGCCGCGCCGGTCACGGATCCCGCCCGTCTTGCCTGCCCTGCCACCAATTGCATCATGTCCCACCCATCGGCCTTCCAAAAATCTGCCATCAGGAGGCCCGGTTACGGTTGCCAATAGCTTAACAAAGGTGAAATTTTGGTGGCGGCCTTTTTCTTAACTCTGCGCGGGTGAGGCCCCACATCCGCCTTTGTTGGCGGCTGCAAACAGGCTAGCAAGATGCCATTGCTCCGTTCCGCCGTTCCCATGTGCCCCCAGGTATTCGATCAATCACATGAAAATTCGCAAAGCCGTATTCCCCGTCGCCGGCCTCGGCACCCGTGTCCTGCCCGCCACCAAGGCGATGCCGAAGGAAATGCTGACCATCGTCGACAAGCCGCTGATCCAGTACGTCTATGACGAGGCGAGGGAGGCCGGCATCGAGCACTTCATCTTCGTCACCGGCCGCAACAAGAATGTCATCGAAGATCACTTCGACCGGATGTTCGAGCTCGATGCGACGCTCAGCCAGCGCGGCAAGAAGGCCGAGCAGGAGATTTTGGCGCAGAACCAGCCTGAAGCCGGCGCCGTCAGCTTCACCCGCCAGCAGGCGCCGCTCGGCCTCGGTCACGCGGTCTGGTGCGCGCGCGACATCGTCGGCAACGAGCCGTTCGCCGTCGTGCTGCCCGACGAGCTCGTGCTCAACTCGCCCGGCTGCCTCAAGCAGATGATCGAGACGGCGTCGACGCTCGGCGAGAAATCCAACCTGGTCGCGGTCGAGGCGGTGCCCGACCATCTCACCCATCAATACGGCATCTGCGGCGTCGGCAAGCGCAACGGGAAGATGTTCGAGGTCGACGGCATGGTCGAGAAGCCGGCCAAGGGCACCGCGCCCTCCAATCTCTCGATCACCGGCCGCTACATCCTGCAGCCTGAGATCTTCAAGATCCTCGAGACACAGGAGCGCGGCGCCGGCGGCGAGATCCAGCTCACCGACGCCATGATCGGCCTTGCCAGGTCGCAGAAGTTCTACGGCGTCGAGTTCGAGGGCGAGCGCCATGATTGCGGCTCCAAGCCCGGCTTCCTCCGCGCCAACATCGCCTACGGCCTGAAGCGCCCGGAGCTGCGGGACGGGCTGATCGCGGAGATGAAGAAGTATCTGGGGCAGTAGCTGCCACATCCTCGCTGTCGTCCCTGCGAACGCAGGAACCCATACCGCGTGGTTCATCGATTGCAGTCGGTAGCAGTACCGAACTGCGAGTCTTCGCCCAACTCTTCCCTGTGGCTATGGGTCCCGGCCTTCGCCGGGACGACACCGGGGATGTGGCGCGCGGCTCCGCTTACAACACTCACGCCACCAGCGACAGCTTCGGCAGGCTCGCGACCACGGACTGATTACGTCCGCCCGCCTTCGCCGCATAGAGCGCCTTGTCGGCGGCGGCGACCAGGATCGCCCAGTCCATGCCGGCGGTGGGAACGAGGCTGGCGACGCCGCAGGAGACCGTCAACATCACCTCGTCGTCAGACCAGCCCTGCACCTTGAGGCGGATCGTCTCGGCGACCTTGAAGGCGTCGGTCGCAGAGGTGTTGGGGAGCAGCACCGCGAATTCCTCGCCGCCATAGCGCGCGGCGCAGTCGCCGGCCCGGCTCACCGAATCGGAAATGCAGATGGCGATGCCGACCAGCACCTGGTCGCCGGCCTGATGGCCGAACGTGTCGTTGTAGGCCTTGAAGTGATCGGCATCGATCATCAACAGCGCGACCGGCGCCTTCTGCCGCATTGCGCGCCGCCATTCGACGTCGATGACGGTATCGAACTTGCGGCGGTTCTTCAGGCCGGTGAGCGCGTCGGTCGTCGCCATCTCCTCGAGCTTGCGCTCGGCCTCGGCGCGGCGGCCGATCTCGCGCGCGAGCACCAGCGTCGATCCCAGCACGAACAGCGCGAGCGCCAGCACCACGGCGCCGATGCGATACGCCTCCTTCTGCCAGAGCGCGAAAACCGCGGTCAGCGGCTTGCCCGCCACCACGAACAGCGGCCCGTTGTCGGCGCTGCGGACATAGAGCCGCGGCGTCGGATCGACCGGGCCCTTTCCCGAATAGGCGGTGCCGACCGGGAGATTGTCGGCCTTCCACGTCCGGCGGTCGTTCAAATTGGTGCCGATGATGTCGAGATCGAACGGCCGCCGCATCATGATGGTGCGGTCACGCCTGAGCACGGTGATGGTGTCTTCAGGATCGAGATTCAGCCGCTCGAACAATTCGTGGAAATAGCTGAAGCGGATCGAGCCGGCGACGACGCCGAGGAAGCCGCCGTCGGTATCGCTGATGCGACGGCTCAGCACGATCGCGTAGGCGCCGCGGAACAGCATCGGGCGGCTGATGAACAGCCCGACGTCCGGATTGTCGCGGTGAACCCTGAAATACTCCTCCTCGCTCCGGTTCTCGGGGAGGGGATCGAGCGTGGAAGCGTCGATGGCCAGCCTGCCCTCGGCGTCGAACACCTGGATGGCGCCGAAATGCCTCGCCGTCGTCGCATGATCGAACAGGATCAGGTGACGGATCGGCTTCGACACGGTCGCGAGCTCGGGCAGCAGCATGTTGCTGGCGACCGCCTTCAGCGCCAGGTCGTAGATCTCGACGTTGCGGCTGACGTCGGACTGGATGGTGGTCGCGAGGTTCTCCAGCGTCTGGCGGGCAAGCGCCTCCTCGCCCCGGCGCATGTCGAGCATGACGTTGACGCAAATGGCGGAAAAGCCGATCACCGTCACCACGGACGAGATGATCAGCAGCTTCGCCGAAATCCGCCACGGCCGGCGGGCCATGACTTCGCGCCATCCAGACAGCATCGCTTGCTCCCGATCCCCCTAGTGGATGCGCCCGAAATCTTGAGTAGTGTTTAAGGTGGAACAGCGCTGCCGTAGTGAGTTAAGAATCGGTTTACGCCGCTCACGGTTTTCGGCAGCCCGCATGTGAGCGGGCTCATTTGAGCAGGTTGGGGTTCGGACGAGAGGACAATTGTGAACGACTACGACGCGTTGCGCGACTATCTGCTGCGGCAGAAGCAGGCCGAATTCGTCCTGAGCTTCGAACAGATCGAAGAGATCATCGGCGCGGCCCTGCCGCGCGCGGCCAATCGGGCCTCATGGTGGGACAGCCTGCGCAGCCCCGACATCCAGATGCCGCAACGCGAAGCCTGCCTTGCTGCCGGGTTCAAGGCAGTGCGGATGCCGGACGGCCAGAGCGTGCGGTTCACGAAGATGAAGAAGGACGGGCGGCGGTAGCGGCGTGCGTTCGTCCTTCACCAGGGGGAAGTATCGTAGGGTGGGCAAAGCGTAAGCGTGCCCACCACTTCTTTGCGGTGCTGGATCTATGGTGGGCACGACGCTTCGCGCCTTTGCCCACCCTACGATACCGGACGCGCGGCGAGTTCAGCTCGCCGCTTCGAGCCGCACTTCGGTCAATAGCCGCATCGCGGCGTCCGCGTCCATCGGCTCGCCGAAGGCAAAGCCTTGCGCGTATTCGCAGCCCATCTGGTAGAGCTCGACCGCGTCGGAATCGGTCTCGGCGCCTTCGGCGACCACATCCATGCCGAGATCATGCGCGAGCGCGATGATCGACTTCAGGATCACCGGGCGCGTGCCGCGATTGGTGGTGCGCACGAACGACTGGTCGATCTTGATGGTGTCGAACGGGAAGCGCTGGAGATAGGCCAGTGACGAATGACCGGTGCCGAAATCGTCGAGCGAGAGCCCGGTGCCGAGCTCGCGGATCCGCGTCAGCATCTGCGCTGCGTGCTCTGGATTCTCCATCACCAGCGATTCCGTCAATTCCAGCTTGAGCGTGCCGCGCGCCACCGAGGAGCGCGACAGCACGGTGCGGATGTCGTGGATCAGATCGTGCCGCAGCAATTGCCGCGAGGAGACGTTGACCGAGGCGAAGATCGGCTCGCGTGAGCGCATCGCGCGCTGCCAGATCGAGAGCTGCTTGGCGGTCTGGTCCAGCACGAACATGCCGAGGTCGACGATCAGTCCGGTCTCTTCGGCGATGGTGATGAATTCCGAGGGTGCCATGCGGCCGAGCTTCGGGTGATCCCAGCGCACCAGCGCCTCGAAGCCGGCGACCGAACGATCCTCCAGCCGCACGATCGGCTGGTACAGGATCGTGAGTTCCTGCCGCTCGATGGCGCGGCGCAGCTCGCTCTCCAGCGTCAGGCGATCGGTCTTCCTCGCGCGCATGGCGGGCTTGTAGACGTCGATGCGGTCGCCGCCGATGCGCTTGGAGTGATACATCGCAAGCTCGGCATCCTTGATGATCTCGTCCGTGAGCTGAACTTGCGGATCAGAAAGGGCGAGACCGATCGAGGCCGTGAGAAAAATCTCGCGATCGTTGAAGGCGATCGGCGCCCGGATGGTCTTGCGGATGGTCTCGGCGAAGGCGGTGATGCGGGCCGGGTCCTGCTCCGAGAGCAGGATCAGGCCGAACTGGTCGCCGGCAAGCCGCGCCAGCGTGTCCTGCGGCTTCAGGATGCGGGTGAGGCGGCGGGCCAGCGTCAACAGGATGGAATCGCCGACCGCGATGCCGACGGAATCGTTGACCTGCTTGAAGCGGTCGAGGTCGATCACCATCAGCGTCGGCCGCAGCGTCGGCATGGTCTTGGCGAAATGCGCCACCGCACCCAGCCGGTCCATGAACAGTTTGCGGTTGGGCAGGCCGGTGAGGTTGTCATGCACGGAATCGTGCAGCAGGCGTTCCTCGGCGTTGCGCAGCTCGGTGACGTCGGTGAGCGTACCGACCACGCGCGAGACCTCGCCGTCGGAGCCGACCACCGGCCGCGCCTTCAGCGCGAACCACATGAAATGGCCGTCCGGCGTGCGCAGGCGGAAATCCTGCACCAGGCGGCCGCGGCGCTGGTCGAGCACGCTGTCGAGCGCGGCGCGGAAACGATCCTGGTCGAGCGGATGCAGCACCTCTAACCAGGAGGCCGCGGGCCCTTCGAGCGTGCCGCGCTTGAGGCCGAGCAGGGCTTCGGTTTCGGGGCTGGTGAAGACCTTGTCGGCGGAGACGTCCCAGTCCCAGATCAGATCGCCGGAGCCGGCCAGCGCCAGTGCGCGCCGCTCGATGTCGGAGACCACGCCGGTGGTGGCGCCGCCGCCGGCAAAAGCGTGCTGCATCACCGTGAACCCGATCAGCATCACGATCAGCACGAGGCCGCCGAGCAGGGCGGGACCGACGATGTCGTTGGTCACGGAACCCGCGACCGTCATGCCGGCCGCGACCACCCAGACCACCAGCAGGAACCAGGTCGGGATCAAGAGCACTGCGCGGTCGAAGCCGTGGGTGGAGAGATAGACGATCAGCGCGAAGCCCGCGAAGGCGATCAGCACCAGCGAAATGCGCGCGATGCCGGAGGCCACCGCCGGATCGAACAGGGCCAGCGCCACCAGCGACCCCAGGAACGCGAGCCAGCCCACCGTGATGTGCGAATAGCGCACATGCCAGCGGCTGAGGTTGAGATAGGCGAACAGGAACACGAGCAGCGTGGCCGCCAAAATCGCTTCACCCGCCGCGCGCCAGATGCGCTCGGCGTTGTTCGACATGTCGAGCACCTTGCCCCAGAAGCCGAAATCGACGCCGATATAGACCAGCACCGCCCAGGCCAGCGCCGCGGCGGCCGGGAACATGATGCTGCCCTTCACCACGAACAGAATGGTCAGCACCAAGGCCAGCAGGCCCGAGATGCCGATCACGATGCCCTGGTACAGCGTGAACGAGTTGACCTTGTCCTTGTAGGCTTCAGGCTCCCACAGATAGAGCTGCGGCAGCTTGTCGGTGCGCAGCTCCGCGACGAAGGTGATGACGGCGCCGGGGTCGAGCGTGACGCGGAACACGTCGGCGGTCGGGCTTTCCTGCCGCTCAGGCCGGTCGCCGGTCGAGGGCGTGATGGTCGCGATGCGCGACAGGCCGAGGTCGGGCCACAAGAGCCCCGAGGAGACGATACGGTAGTGCGGGGCGACGATCAGGCGGTCGAGCTGGTCGTCGGTGTTGTTGGCGAGCGCGAACACCACCCAGTTCTGGCCTCCCTCGCGGGCGCGCACCTCGATGCGGCGGACGATGCCGTCGGTGCCCGGCGCGGTGGAGACCTGGATGCGATCGGCATCGCTGCGCTGATGCTCGAGCACGCCGGTGAGGTCGATCGCGGGCGCGTCACTGCGGACGCTGACGGCGTCGAGCGCGCGCGCGGGATGCGCGGCGACAAGAATCATGAGGCCCAGCGCGATGGGCGCGAGGCACCTGATCAGACGCAAGGCCAGTTCTCCGCGTTCGACGCAAACTCTTCAGGTGAAGACGATTTCAGACCGGACGGAAACCGTTCGGTGCGTCGCGATAGATGCCACGAAAGCAAGGAAAATCAAAGGGTTTCCGCCGCCGCCTGTGGGCCGGAGGCCTAGACCTCCAACACAATTTTGCCAATATGTGCGCTCGTTTCCATGCGGCGGTGCGCATCGGCTGCCTTTTCCAGGGGGAAAGTGCTGTCCATCAGCGGTTTGACGCGGCCTTCGCGCAAAAGCGGCATCACTTTCGCCTCGATCGCGGCCACCATCGCCGCCTTGTCCGCATTACTACGGGGACGCAGTGTCGAGCCGGTATGGGTCAGGCGCTTCACCATCACCTTGGCGATGTTGACGTTGACCTTGGGCCCGTTGAGGGTCGCGATCTGCACGATGCGGCCATCGAGCGCGGCGGCATCATAGTTGCGGTCGACATAGTCGCCGGCGACCATGTCGAGGATCAGGTTGACGCCTTCCTTGTTGGTCGCTTCCTTGACCACGGCGACGAAGTCCTCGGTCTTGTAGTTGATGGCGCGGTCGGCGCCTAACTTGAGGCAGGCATCGATCTTGTCCTGCGATCCGACGGTGACGAACACTTTCGCACCGAACGCTTTCGCCAGCTGGATCGCCATGGTGCCGATGCCGGAGGAGCCGCCATGGATCAGCAGCGTCTCGCCTTCCTTCAGGCCACCCCGCTCGAACACATTGTGCCAGACCGTCATCAGGGTTTCCGGCAGCGCGCCGGCCTCCTTCATGGACAGCGCGGGCGGTACGCTCATCGCCTGGGCATCCTGGGCGATGCAGTACTGCGCATAGCCGCCGCCGGCGACCAGCGACATCACCTTGTCGCCGATCTTGTGCCGCTTGGCATTGCTGCCGACGGCAACCACTTCGCCCGCGATCTCGAGACCGGGCAGGTCGCTGGCGCCGGGCGGCGGCGGATAGGCCCCCGAGCGCTGCGCAACGTCGGGCCGGTTGACGCCGGCGGCCTGCACCTTGACCAGGATCTCGTCAGGACCGGGCTGCGGCAGCGCCCGTTGTTCTGGCACCAGCACTTCCGGTCCGCCGGGCTTGGAGATGGCGACCACGGTCATTTGCGCGGGCAGCTTGTCCATGATGTGTCCTTGGGTGAAGGTGCGGGATGAACGAGGCCCTTGCTTAGCCAGCGTGATCCAAGCTGGCAACCGCCTCGGCATTGTGTGCGCGAACGCAGGAGGAACGAGGATGGCGACGGAAGACGACGACCGCCCGCGCAAGAAGATCAGCCATGACATCGGGCAGGACCTCTCGCTCTTGTCGGTCGAGGAACTGGCCGAGCGCGTCACGCTGCTCAAGACCGAGATCGCAAGGCTGGAAGAAGCCGCCACGAAGAAGCGCGCCTCGCGCGACGCGGCGAACAGTTTTTTCAAGAAGTAGGGGCGCATATCGGCTGTCGTCCCGGACAAGCGCGCCATAGGCGCGCGCAGATCCGGGACCCATACCCAAAGGATGAAGTTTGTCGCGAGGTCGGCCACTCCGAGTCCCCGTCACCACGTCCGCCAGTGGCTATGGGTCCCGGATCTGCGCTGACGCTTGTCCGGGACGACAGCTGAATGTGTCGTTGCACCGGGGGACTGCCGATTATGTTCCGCCGCCCGCTCGGTCACTGGCCGACATGGCTAACGAACCCTCAAAAAATTCGCTCGTTTACGGTCGATTAAGCTTTCGGGTTTATGACTGGAACTGTCCTCGTTTGGACACCGAGTGGCTCCTGTCCACTCTGTTTGACGCCTCCCTGTTATCAACTTTCAAAGCCGCCGGTCTCCGGCGGCTCTTTTTTTGCGTTTACTCCCGCTATTTGGCGTCTCGTCCCGGTTGAATTCCTGGGAATGACCCGCGGAAACCATATCCGCGCTTGTCACTGGACTCCGCGTCCCGCCCGCGCAATGATTTGTTCATCATAAGCCGGCGCCAAAGCCGGGCAGTCAAACAGTTGCGTAAGAGGCGTTAACCATGGAACGTTTGCAGGCCGACGGCGCTCTCGTTCAACTCAGCGAGCGGTTCACCAATTCTGCGGCGTTCGGCGTCCTGTTCCGCGAGGGCATGGACCTCGTCGAAGAGACCGCTGCCTATCTCGACGGCGCCGGCCGCACCGAGGCCAAGGCGCTCGACCGTGCCGTCAGCCTCACCTACGCAACCGAGAGCATGCGTCTCACCACCCGCCTGATGCAGCTCGCCTCGTGGCTGCTGCTGCACCGCGCGGTGAAGGAAGGCGAGATGACGCTGAGCCAGGCCAATCGCGAGAAGACCAAGGTCAAGCTCAGCGCTGCCGATCCCGGCCCCACCGACACCATCGAGAAGCTGCCCTCGCAGCTTCAGGATCTGATCCATCGTTCGATGAGCCTGCAGACCCGCGTCCGCCGCCTCGACACCACCATCCACACCCCGCCGGCCGAACACATCGCGATCGGCAATCCGCTGGTGCCGCACCTCAACGCGCTGAAGGCGGCGTTCGAGCGGTAAGCTCCATCGACAATCTCGGTCGTCATTCCGGGACGCGCCTCTTGGCGCGGGCCCGGAATCCATACTCCCGATCGTGGTTATGGATTCCGGGCTCGCGACTTCGTCGCGCCCCGGAATGACAGCCGGAAAAAACAAAAACGCCCCCGGTCTCCCGGGGGCGTTTTTCGTGTCCAACCGTGCGGGCGGGATCAATCCTTTTTGAGAAAGCCCGAAAACTTCTTCTGGAAGCGCGAGACGCGGCCGCCGCGATCCATCAGCTGGGCGTTGCCGCCGGTCCAGGCCGGGTGCGACTTCGGGTCGATGTCGAGGTTCAGCGTGTCGCCTTCCTTGCCCCAGGTCGAGCGGGTCAGGTACTCGGTTCCGTCGGTCATCACGACCTTAATTGTATGATAGTTCGGGTGAATTTCGGCTTTCATGGCAATTCCTCGGCGCCCCGGCGCCTTCTTGGGTGGCTATCGAATGACGGATTTGGGCGGGTCTATACCTCACGAAACCCGCTAAAACAAGCCATCCCGGGCGGTGAACCGGGTTTGCCCCTAAGGGACTTCCCGGATTTGCCACTACCCTTGCACCGGCCTATTGGGAGCAAACGAATGCAATGGGTTGGATCTCATGAGCGCAGTGGAACGGCTTGATGACCAGTATGTCGATCAGCCCGGAATGAACGCCGCGGACACCCCCTCGATCGAGGCCGAGCTGATCGAAGAGCCGGCCAAGGGTCGCGCCAAGCTGCGGCCGCTGCTTGCGCTCGCGCCCTATGTGAACCGCTATCGCGGTCGGGCGGCGCTGGCCTTCGTCGCACTCACGGTCGCGGCCCTGACCACGCTGCTGGTGCCGGTCGCGGTGCGCCGGATGATCGATTTCGGCCTGACGCCCGAGGGCATCGAGCTGATCAACAGCTACTTCTCGGTGATGCTCGCGGTGGTCGGCGTGCTCGCGCTCGCCAGCGCGGCGCGCTACTACCTCGTGATGACGATCGGCGAGCGCATCGTCGCCGACCTCAGGCGCGACGTCTTCGCTCATCTGCTGTCGCTGTCCCCCGCCTTCTTCGATTCCGCACGCAGCGGCGAGCTGATCTCGCGGCTCACCGCCGACACCACCCAGCTCAAATCGGCCGTCGGCGCCTCCGTGTCGATCGCGCTGCGCAATCTGATGATGTTCCTCGGCGCCGCGGCGATGATGGTGATCACGAGCCCAAAACTGTCGGGCTTCGTGCTGCTGGCCATCCCCTTGATCGTGCTTCCGCTGGTTGCCTTCGGGCGCTGGGTGCGGCGTCTGTCGCGCAATGCACAGGACACGCTTGCCGAGGCGTCGGCTTATGCGGGCGAGCTGGTCGGCGCGATCCGCACCGTGCAGGCGTACACCAGCGAGCAATTCGCCGAGAAGCGTTTCGGCGGCGAGGTCGAGCAGGCCTATGAGGCCGCGCGCACCTCGACCCAGGCGCGCGCCGTGCTCACCGCCATCATCATCTTCATCGTGTTCGCGAGCGTGGTCGCGATCCTCTGGATCGGCTCGCATGACGTCCTCACCGGCGCGATTTCGCCGGGCCGGCTCGGTCAGTTCGTGCTTTATGCGGTGTTCGCCGCAGCCGGCCTCGGCCAGCTCAGCGAGGTCTGGGGTGAGGTCTCGGCGGCATCAGGCGCGGCCGAGCGGCTGTTCGAGATCCTGCATGTGAAGCCCGACATCAAGGCGCCCGCGTCGCCCCGCGCGCTGCCGGTGCCGGCACGCGGCGAGGTCGGCTTCGATCGGGTCAGCTTCGCCTATCCGGTGCGGCGCGACGTCAATGTGCTCGATGCCGTGTCGTTCACGGTGCGCCCCGGCGAGAAGGTCGCGATCGTCGGTCCGTCCGGCGCCGGCAAGAGCACCATCTTTCACCTGTTGCTGCGCTTCTACGACCCGCGCAGCGGCGCGATCTCGCTCGACGGCGTGCCGGTCAAATCCGCAGACCCCCGCGATTTCCGCGCGCGCATCGCGCTGGTGCCGCAGGAATCGAACGTGTTCGCCGCCAGCGCTCGCGAGAACATCCGCTTCGGCCGGCCCGATGCGACCGATGCCGAGGTCGAGCGCGCCGCCGAGCTCGCGCATGCCGCCGAATTCATCCGCCGCCTGCCCGAAGGTTTCGACACCCCGCTCGGCGAGCGCGGCGTGACGCTGTCCGGCGGCCAGCGCCAGCGCATCGCGATCGCCCGTGCCATCCTGCGCGATGCGCCGCTCTTGCTGCTCGACGAAGCCACCTCCGCGCTCGATGCCGAAAGCGAGACGCTGGTGCAGACCGCGCTGGAAGAGCTGATGCGCCACCGCACCACGCTGGTGATCGCCCACCGCCTCGCCACCGTGCTGTCCTGCGACCGCATCCTGGTGATGGATCAGGGCAAGATCGTCGAGCAGGGCACCCATGCCGAACTGGTGGCCGCGAACGGGCTCTATGCGCGGCTGGCGAGGCTGCAGTTCGAGGGGGCGTGAGGGTTGTCGCCGCATCCGCGACAGCGAGTGTGTGCCAATCTCGTCATTGCGAGCGTAGCGAAGCAATCCAGGCTGTCTCTGCGGAGAGATTCTGGATTGCTTCGTCGCAAGAGCTCTTCGCAATGACGTGTGGAATCACCGGCACTTCGGCGACAGCGCAGGCACGTTTGGCCACGGCCAGTTCTTCCAGCTGCCGTCCTCTCCGACGCAGGCTGAGGCCGATGCCGTCTCTGTTGATTTGGAGACCTCGGGCGCAGCAAAACGCTGGTCGACATAGGTCGTCGATAAATATCCGGCGACGATGACGGCCAGAAACACCGAGGAACCCCTGGCAAGATCGCGCAGCCGCATCGATCGCCTCCATTCGCTTGTCATCGCTGACACAACGAATAACCGACCTCGCAGGATCCCTGCGTGACAGGCCTCACGCCCACCAGAATTACGCCCGCCAGGCCATCTTCAGCACCGGCCGGCCCGAGGTCGGGTTCACGTCGTCGCCGGCATGGGCAAAGCCGTTGCGCTCGTAGAAGCGGATGGCGCGGGAATTGTCCTTGTTGACGAGCAGCGTGATGCCCGATGGCGACAGGCGTTTCGCTTCGTCGACCAGCAGCCGGGCGGCGTCCGAACCCCAGTGATCAGGGTCGACCACGAGCTGGTCGAGATAGCCTTCGCCGTCGATGGTGACGAAGCCGGTGAGGGCACCATTCTGCTCGGCGACGACAATGGACGCCTTCGGTACCAGGTCCCTCAGCCAACGCTCGCGCCACCAGTCCAGCCGTGCCGCGAAGTCGATCTGCGGATAGGCCTGCTGCCAGGTGCGATGCCAGAGATCGATCGCGGCGGCTTCGTCGGAGGCCGCGTAGGGGCGGAGGTGGATCGCGCTCACTACCGCTCCGTCAGCTTCAGCTCGATGCGGCGATTGCGCTTGTAGGCCTCTTCCGTGTTGCCGGGATCGAGCGGCTGGAATTCGCCGAAGCCGGCGGCGACGAGGCGCTGGGCGGGCACGCCGAGCGAGACCAGATATTGCACCACCGAGATCGAGCGGGCCGCGGACAGGTCCCAGTTCGACTTGAAGTTCGGACCGTTGACCGGACGCACATCGGTGTGACCATCGACGCGCAGCACCCAGGGGATGTCGCTCGGGATCTTCTTGTCGAGCTCGATCAGCGCGGCTGCCAACGTGTCGAGCTCGGCGCGGCCCTCGGGCAGCAGCACCGCCTGGCCAGTGTCGAAGAACACCTCGGACTGGAACACGAAGCGGTCGCCGACGATGCGGATGTCCGGGCGGTTGCCGAGGATCGTGCGCAGGCGGCCGAAGAATTCCGAGCGGTAGCGCGACAATTCCTGCACGCGCTGCGCCAGCGCCACGTTGAGGCGCGAGCCCAGATCGGCAATTCGATTTTGCGATTCCTTGTCGCGCTTCTCGCTCGCATCGAGCGCCTCTTCCAGTGCCGCCAGTTGCCGCCTGAGCGCGCTGATCTGCTGGTTCAGCACCTCGATCTGGGCCAGCGCCCGCGCCGAGACCGCCTTCTCCGAATCCAGCGCCTTGCCGAGCTCGGAGGACTTGCCTTGCGCGTCGTTGCCGGCGGCGGCGAGGCCGTCGTAGAGGCCCTTGATGCGGTCGCGCTCGGTCTCGGCCGAGGCGAGGCCGGCCTTCAATTGCGAGACCTGGTCGTCGAGCGTGAGCTTTCCGAGCTTCTCCAGCGACAGAAGCTCGTTGAGCTGGGCGATCTTGGCGTTGAGCTGCTCCAGCGCCTTGTCCTTGCCGGTGACCTCCTGCGACAGGAAGAACTGCACCACCAGGAACACCGACAGCAGGAACACGATCGACAGCACCAGCGTCGACAGCGCGTCGACGAAGCCGGGCCAGTAGTTGAAGGCGCCTTCGCTGCGGCGGCCGCGCGCTAGAGCCATGTTGTCCGTCTCCACTTTCGTGTCCCGGACGCGATGCAGCGTGCAACGCTGCTTCGCAGAGCCGGGACCCATGTTGTCCCTGACGCTGGGCCCCGGCTCTGCAGCGCATCACTTCGTGCTGCGCAGCGTCCGGGGCAAGCGAGCCGCTAGCTCTTTTCCGGCTGGCGGGCGATGCGCTCCAGCAGACGCCGGATCTCGCGGTTCTGCTCGCCCTGGCCGTCGGCCCATTCGCGGATCATCTGCTGCTCGGTGCGCATATGCGAGACCAGCGCCTGGATGGCTTCGGCAAGGCTCGCCATCGCCGCCGTGGTGCCGCGGCTGGCGCTGCCTTCCTCGAGCACGGAGCGTAAGCGTTCGACCGCGGCCTGGAGCTCGCCGCTGGCGACCCCGCCGCCGCCGGAAGCGACCGCGACCTCGCCGCTGCCATATTCGCGCACGGTGGTGGCGAGCCAGTCTTCGAGGTCGGTGTAAAAGCGGTTCTGCGCCTGGCTCGATTGCAAATCGAGGAAGCCGAGGATCAGCGAGCCGGCGAGGCCGAACAGCGAGCTGGAGAACGAGATGCCCATGCCGCCGAGCGGGGCGGCGAGGCCCTCCTTCAGCGTGTCGAACAGTGCGCCGGAATCGCCGCCGACCTTGAGCCCGTCGATCACCTTGCCGACCGAGCCGACCGTCTCGATCAGGCCCCAGAAGGTGCCGAGCAGGCCGAGGAAGACCAGAAGGCCGGTCATGTAGCGCGAGATGTCACGGGCTTCATCCAGGCGCGTCGCGATCGAATCGAGCAAATGCCGCATGGTGGTCTGGGTGATCGACATTCGCCCGGAGCGCTCGCCGCCGAGGATCGCCGCCATCGGCGCCAGCAGTTTCGGGTGCCGGGCCGGCGCCAGGCCGGGATCGGCGATGCGGAAATTGTTGACCCAGGAGACCTCGGGGTAGAGCCGGATGACCTGGCGGAAGGCCAGGATGATGCCGATGAACAGCACGCCGCCGATCAGGGCATTGAGGCCGGGATTGGCGAAGAAGGCCTGGATGATCTGCTTGTAGAGCACCACGCTGACCAGCGTGCACAGCACCAGGAAGACCAGCATCCGCACCAGGAAGACGCTGGGTGAGGACAGCTTTGTATACTCAATATCCATGGTGGAGCGGGGCGAGGCGCCTGACGGCATGGCCGGTATCATCCATTCCAAAAGCTTGCTTGCGGCGCGCACTATGGCACAGCGCCGGCCCAAAAAAAGCGCCGGATGCGCCGATTTCGGGGACAGCTGGGGGAACCCGCACCGGAAGCGGCGCTTTGATAAGCTGGTGTCTGCAGAGATTCGCCATTCGGGGGGCGCATGAGCGTCGTTTCCGCGATCATCGGGACTGCCGAACGCGTGCCGCTGCCGGACGTCGTGATCCGCGCCGCGATCCAGCGCCTGTGCTCCCGCAGCGCAACCCGCCTCGCCGCGCATGATGCGCCCGCCGATGCCGCTTTCGCAGGCCGGATGATGCTGCGGCCGATCGCCGAAAACGCGGAGGCCGGGCGTGAGGACGTGCCCGCGGCGTTCTTCGCCGAAATGCTCGGCCCCAGCCGCAAATATTCCTGCTGCTTCTACAAGACCGATGCGACCACCTTGCAGGAGGCGGAGGAGGAGGCGCTACGCCAGACGGTCGAGCATGCCGGCCTCGCCGACGGCCAGACCATCCTCGAGCTCGGCTGCGGCTGGGGCTCGCTGTCGCTGTGGATGGCGCGGCAGTTTCCGCACGCCAGGGTGACGGCGGTGTCGACCTCGCAGGCGCAGCGCGCTCATGTCGAGGAGGAGGCGCGGCGGCGCGGCTTGCTGAACCTGCGCGTGGTCACGGCGGACATGAACGTGTTCGCGCCCGACGGCCAGTTCGACCGCATCGTCTCGGTCGAGATGTTCGAGCAGATGATGAACTGGCGCAAGCTGATGACGCGCCTGCGGTCATGGCTCGCCCCCGACGGGCGCTTCTTCATGCAGATCGTCACCCATCGCTCCGGCTCGCAGCTGTTCGACCGGCTCGACCGCGAGGACTGGATCGCCCAGCACGTCTTCACCGGCGGGCTGATGCCGAGCCATCACCTCGTCAGGCAATTCCACGACATCTTCACGGTCGAGAAGGAATGGTGCTGGAGCGGCGCGCATTATCAGCGCACCGCCAACGACTGGCTCGCCAATTTCGACGGGCACCGGGATGCGATCGAGGCGTCCCTGCGCAACGTCTACGGCGCGGAGACGCACCTGTGGATGCGGCGCTGGCGCTGGTTCTTGCTCGCGACAGCGGGCCTGTTCGGCTACGCCGCCGGCAGCGAATGGGGCATCAGCCGCTACCGGATGAAGGCGGCGTAGCGCGCGGCCACTCGAAAGAATTTGTTAAGTGTCTTTCGTTGCCCAAACGGCACACGCCGCGTGCTTTCTTTGTAGGAACATGTGGCAATTGTTGTCTGAACGTTTCCGCTCGCCTATCGTCGTGGTTGTCCCTCGTGGACGACACGACAAGAAATCCGCACCCTCGAACGGCGCGGACGCAATTGGAATGAGCATGCGCGAATGCATCGGGGCTGCCTCAACCCGACCACACCACGATGATTCGCTGCACAGGAGTCCGAATCGGACGCAGCGCTCTCCATCCAGCAACCCCCGGACCCGAATGCTTCGCTTGCAGCTGGCGAGCGCGGCAGCGGCGGCGCTGATAGCGCTGTCCCCCCGGTCTGCTTCGGCCCAAAGCTGGACCGGAACGACAAGCAGCGACTGGACGGTCGGGAGCAACTGGTCCGGTGGCGCGGTCCCAATCGCGGGCAACCTCGTCAACATCAATACGACGTCGCCAAACCCGACGATCCTCGGCGTAGGCGGTGCTGCTGCCGGCGCGACAGGTCGACTGACCGTCGGCAATACGACCGGATCATTCGGCAACCTGACAATTCAGAACGGCAGCACGCTGACGACCAGTGGCGCGACGATTGCGATTGGAGTCGCAGGCGGAAGCAACGGCACCGTCACCGTCAGCGGGGCCGGATCACAATGGACTACATCCGGCGCTCAGATCGAAATCGGCGCCAGTGGCAATGGTACACTCAACATTCAGAACGGCGCCAGAGTTGTCGCCCAAGCAGGAGTGTTGCTCGGAAGCTTCGCCGCCGGCACGGGCACGCTCAATATCGACGGCGGCAGCACGCTCGAGACGACCATCCTGTCTCGCCCCGGTGGGGGAGGAACTGGCCAGGTCAATTTCAATAATGCCATCCTGCGCGCCCGAATAAACAGCGTCGGCTTCATCTCCGCATTCGTGCCGGGAAGCCTCAATATCGCCGCGGGCGGTCTGACTGTCGACACGCAGGCCTTCACTGTAAGCGCGAACAGCGGCTTTTCCGGCGTTGGCGGAATGACCAAGACTGGCGCGGGCACCTTCAATCTCCGCGCCGCCAATACCTATACCGGTGCTACGGTGATCCAGGCCGGCACGCTTGCGCTCGCCAGTAGTGGCTCGGTTGCCGCGTCAAGCCGGGTCGTCGCAAACGGAACCTTCAGCGTCTCGGGCATCACGGCCGCCGGCACGAGCATTCAAAGCCTGGCCGGAACTGGCGCCGTCGCGCTTGGCGCGAAGAACCTCACCATCACCAACGCGAACGATCAGTTCGCCGGTGTGATCGGTGGCACCGGCGGTCTGACGCTCACCGGCGGCATCCAGACGCTGGCGGGAGCCAACACTTACAACGGCGCGACGACTGTGAACGGCGGTACTCTCCGCGCCGGAGCCACAAACACATTCAGCGCGGCCTCGGCCATCACGGTCGCCGCCGGCGGCACGCTCGACCTCGCCGGCTTCAATCAGACGCTCGCCTCGCTCGGCAATGCCGTCACGGTCACCCTCGGCGGTGCGCCGGGAACGACGCTGACAGTGACCGGCAATTATCTCGGCAATGGCGGAATCGTGGAGCTCAACAGCCGGCTCGGCGGCGACGGCTCGCCGACCGACCTGTTGCGGGTGCAGGGAAGCACGTCGGGCGCATCGTCGCTGCGTGTCACCAATGTCGGCGGCGCCGGTGCGCAGACCACCGAAGGCATCAAGGTGATCGACGTGGTCGGAGCGTCCAACGGCAGTGTTTCGCTTCTGGGCAGCTACGTCTTTCACGGCGAACAGGCCGTGGTCGGCGGCGCCTATGCCTATACATTGCAGAAGAACGGCATCGCCAGTCCCGCCGACGGCGATTGGTACCTGCGCTCGAGCCTGCTCAATCCGCCGGTGGCGACGCCGCCCGGTCCGCTCTATCAGCCGGGCGTTCCGCTTTACGAGAACTACGCGCAGGTGATGCTCGGCATCAACGATCTGCCGACGCTGCAGCAGCGCGTCGGCAACCGCTATTGGGGCGGCAGCGATGCGATGGCGCGCGCCGGCGCCGCGCCGGTGCCGGGCGTGGCTCCGCCGGCGCCCACGGCGTTCTGGGGCCGCATCGAAGGCGGGCATTCCGACTTGCAGTCCTCCAACACCACCGGCTCGACCTACAAGGCCGATCATTTGAAGGTGCAGACAGGACTCGATGGCCTCGTGCTCGAGAACGAGCGGGGCCAGTTGTTCGTCGGCCTCACCGCGCAATATGGCCTGACCACCGCCAATGTCGCCTCGTTCTTCGGCAATGGTCGTATCCGCGTCGAGGGAACGGGGGTGGGCAGCACGCTCACCTGGTATGGCGACAACGGCTTCTATGTCGACGGTCAGGCGCAGTCGATGTTCTACCGCAGCGATCTGTCGTCCGTGCTGGCCGGCAGCCTGATCCACGGCAATGAAGGGTTCGGCTATGCCTTCAGCGCCGAAACCGGCAAGCGGATCGGCATTGGCCGTGGCTGGTCACTGACGCCTCAGGCGCAGCTCTCCTATTCGAAGGTCGCTTTCGACAGCTTTGCCGATCGGTTCGGCGCGCCGGTGTCGTTGCGCGATGCTGACAGCCTGCTCGGCCGCGCCGGCCTTGCCCTCAACCATCAGAGGACCTGGAACGACGGCACGGGTATCGTGCGTTCCGATGTCTACGGCATTGCCAATCTGCGTTACGAGTTCCTCGGCGGCACCAATGTGGACGTGGCAGGTACCGGATTTGCAAATGCGCAAGATCGGCTGTGGGGTAGCATCGGCGGTGGCGGCAGCTACAGCTGGGCCAACGGGCGCTACACCATCTTCGGCGAGGGCACCTACAATACGAGCCTCAACAACAGCGCGGACAACCGCCATTACAGAGGTAGCGGAGGTTTTCGCGTCACCTGGTGATTCATGCGATGTCGCAGGGAATTCGCGTAGTCCGAGGAACCGTGGCCTTTGAGTGTACTCTGCAGTCCGTAACGTTTCGTTGCGATGTTCCGCCGCAGCACGCCGCGATGGAACCTGTCTCACAATCAGGTGAGTCCATAAAAGCTGCATAAGTTCAACAGGATACATTGTGTGACAATGAGCCGCCCGCAGCATGCGTTGCATCGCAGCAGGTGCATTCTATCTTGACGGTATCAGCCGCACGGAATCGCCCAGAACGGGCCGCGCGCGGAGCGTGATCAGTTTCAACAACATCGGGGCACTTAATTTCATGTCAGGACTTCGCGCGCGATCGGCATGCGTTGCAATGATGCTCGCGGCCCTGGCGCCGCTGCTTGGTGCTTGCGACGAATCCAGCTCCGCCGTGTCTGCCGCTCCGCCCGCCTATCCGGACGTCAGCATCGTCATCGTCAAGCCGCAGCCGCGCGCCGTGGTCCGGGAATTGCCCGGCCGCATCGCGCCGACGCGCGTCTCCGACGTGCGGCCGCGCGTGTCCGGCATCGTGGTCGAGCGCCTGTTCCGCCAGGGCAGTGAGGTGAAGGCAGGCGATCCGCTCTACCGCATCGATCCGCGCCCGTTCGAGGTCGAGGTGCTGGCGAACGAGGCGGCGCTCGCCAAGGCCGAGGCCGCTGCGATGCAGGCGCACCAGCAGGCACGCCGCGTCGCTGCGCTCACCAAGGACCGCGCCGCCCCGGAAGCCGAGAACGAAAAGGCGATCGCGGCCGAGCGTCAGGCCCATGCCGAGGTCGAGGGACGCAAGGCGGAACTCTCGCGTGCCAAGCTCAATCTCGACTATGCCACCGTGCGCGCGCCGATCGACGGCGTCGTCGGTGCGGCTCTCGTCAGCGAGGGTGCGCTCGCCGTGCAGAACGAGACCAATCTCGCCACCATCCAGCAGCTCGATCCGATCTATGCCGACTTCACCCAGTCGGTGAACGAGCTCAACCAGCTCCGCCGTGCCTTCGAGACCGGCGACCTCGAGCGCATCGCCTCCGATGCCGCCAAGGTGCATCTGGTGCTCGACGACAACACGCTCTATTCGCTCGACGGCAAGCTGCTGTTCTCCGACGCCAAGGTCGATGCCCACACCGGGCAGGTGACGTTGCGTGGCGAGTTCCCCAATCCCAAGCGCGAACTGCTGCCGGGCATGTATGTCCGTGTCCGCATCGACCAGGGTCTCGATAGCGACGCGATCGCGGTGCCGCAGCAGGCGATCCAGCGCAATGGCGGCGGCGGCAGTGAGGTGTTCGTCGTCAAGGACGACAACCACATCGCGGTGCAGCCGGTGCGCACGGGTTCGGTGCAGGACGGAATCTGGTTCGTCACCGAAGGCCTGAAGGCCGGCGACAAGGTCGTGGTCGAAGGCTTCCAGAAGTTCGCCGCCGGCGACAAGGTCAAGCCGCAATCCTGGTCGGAGGCGGACGCGACCGCGGACAACCGGCACGCCCAGAAGCTCACGCGGTAACGCGCCATGGCGAGTTTCTTCATCGACAGGCCAATCTTTGCCTGGGTGGTCGCGCTGTTCATCTGCTTGATCGGCGCGATTGCCGTGCCGCTGCTGCCGATCGCGCAATATCCGATCATCGCGCCGCCCTCGATCTCGATCTCGACCAGCTATCCCGGCGCTTCGCCCGAAAACCTCTACAACAGCGTCACGCGCCTGATCGAGGAGGAGCTCAACGGCGCCTCTGGCATTCTCAATTTCGAATCGACCAGCGACTCGCTCGGCCAGGTCGAGATCATCGCCAATTTCGTGCCCGGCACCGATACCAGCGCGGCCTCGGTCGAGGTGCAGAACCGCATCAAGCGGGTCGAGGCGCGCCTGCCGCGCGCGGTGATTCAGCAGGGTATCCTGATCGAGGAAGCCTCGAGCGCGGTGCTCCAGATCATCACGCTGAATTCGACCGACGGCAGCCTCGACGAGGTCGGGCTCGGCGACTTCATGATCCGCAACGTGCTCGGCGAAGTCCGCCGCATCCCCGGCGTCGGCCGCGCCACGCTCTATTCGACCGAGCGCTCGCTTCGCGTCTGGGTCGATCCGGCCAAGCTCGTCGGCTACGGGCTCACCGCCGACGACGTCAACAAGGCGATTGCCGCGCAGAACGCGCAGGTCGCCTCGGGCAGCATCGGCGCCGAGCCCTCGACGTCGAGCCAGCGCACTTCCTCGCTGGTGCTGGTCAAGGGCCAGCTCTCTTCCCCGGATGAATTCGGCGCCATCATCCTGCGCGCCAATGCCGACGGCTCGACCGTGCGCCTGCGCGACGTCGCACGTATCGAGGTCGGCGGCCTCAGCTACCAGTTCAACACGCGCCTGAACGGCAAGCCGACCGCCGGTCTCTCGGTGCTGATGTCGCCGACCGGCAATGCGCTGGCGACCGCGAGCGCGGTCGAAGAGAAGATGAAGGAGCTGTCGCGGTTCTTCCCGGCCAACATTTCCTACGAGATTCCCTACAACATCACGCCCGTGGTCGAGGCCTCGATCAAGAAGGTGCTGATGACGCTGGTCGAAGCCGTGGTGCTGGTGTTCGTGGTGATGTTCCTGTTTCTGCAGAACATTCGCTACACCATCATCCCGACCATCGTGGTGCCGGTGGCGCTTCTCGGCGCCTGCACCACGCTGCTGCTCGCCGGCTATTCCATCAACATGCTCTCGATGTTCGGCATGGTGCTCGCGGTCGGCATCCTCGTCGACGACGCCATCGTCGTGGTCGAGAACGTCGAGCGCATCATGGCCGAGGAAGGCCTGTCGCCGAAGGAAGCGACACGCAAGGCGATGTCGCAGATCACGGGCGCCATCATCGGCATCACGCTGGTGCTGATGGCGGTGTTCGTGCCGATGGCGTTCTTCCCGGGATCGGTCGGCATCATCTACCGCCAGTTCTCGGTCACCATGGTCGCGGCGATCGGCTTCTCCGCCTTCCTCGCGCTCTCGCTGACGCCGGCGCTGTGCGCGACGCTGCTCAAGCCCATTGCCAAGGGGCATGGCCATTCGACCAACTTCGTGTTCAGCCGGTTCAATCATATGCTCGAGGCCTGCCGGTTGCGCTACGCGCGCACCGTCGGCTTCTCGCTGAAGCGGACCGGCCGGCTGATGCTGGTCTATGTCGCGCTGCTCGTCGGCCTGTCCTGGGCCTTCGTCAGCCTGCCGGGCGGCTTCCTGCCGATCGACGACCAGGGCTTCGTCACCACCGACGTGCAGACGCCGTCGGATTCGTCCTATCCCCGCACCGAGGCCGTGATCGAGAAGGTCGAGAAATATCTCGCCGAACGGCCGGGCGTGAAAGATGTCACCTTCCTCACCGGCTTCAGCTTCTCCGGCCAGGGCATGAACACCGCGCAGGCCTTCATCACGCTGAAGGACTGGTCGGAGCGTGGACCGAAGGATTCCGCCGCATCGATCGTCAACGACATCAATCGCGATCTGGGGGCGTCGATCCGCGATGCCAAAATCTCCGCGCTGCAGCCGCCGCCGATCGACAATCTCGGCAATTCGTCGGGCTTCTCGTTCCGCCTCCAGGACCGCGGACAGAAGGGCTATCCGGCCTTGATGCGCGCCGCCGATCAGTTGATCGCGGAAGCCAACGCCAGTTCCGTGCTTCAGAAGGTCTATGTCGAGGGCCTGCCGGAGGCCGGGGTGGTCAATCTCATGATCGACCGCGAGAAGGCCGGCGCCTTCGGCGTCACCTTCGAGGACATCAACAACACGATCTCGACCAATCTTGGCTCGAACTACATCAACGACTTCCCGAACCGCGGCCGCATGCAGCGCGTCGTGGTGCAGGCCGACGCCCGCGACCGCATGCGGACCGAGGACATTCTCAACTACAACGTCAAGAACAGCCGCGGCCAGTTGGTGCCGTTCTCGTCCTTCGCCACGGTGGAATGGGCGCGAGGCCCGACCCAGATCGCAGGCTTCAACTATTATCCGGCAGTGCGCATCTCCGGCGAGGCCAAGCCCGGCTTCACCTCGGGTGATGCGATCGCCGAGATGGAGCGCCTTGCCGGCCGGCTGCCGCGCGGCTTCGGTTACGAATGGACCGGTCAGTCGCTCCAGGAGAAGCTGTCGGGCTCGCAGGCGCCGTTCCTGCTCGGTCTGTCGGTGTTCGTGGTGTTCCTGTGCCTCGCCGCGCTCTACGAGAGCTGGACCATTCCGCTCGCGGTTCTGCTCACCGTGCCGCTCGGCATCGTCGGCGCGGTGATCGCGGCCATGCTGCGCGGCCTGCCCAACGACGTCTATTTCACCGTCGGCCTGATCACCATCATCGGCCTTGCGGCAAAGGACGCGATCCTGATCATCGAATTCGCCAAGGATCTGCGCAAAGAAGGCAAGCCGCTGGTGGAAGCCACCATCGAGGCCTGCCGCCTGCGCTTCCGCCCGATCCTGATGACGGGCCTCGCCTTCATCTGCGGCGTGCTGCCGATGGCCATCGCCCACGGCGCCGGCGGCGCCAGCCAGCAGGCGCTCGGCAGCATCGTGATGGGCGGCATGATCGCCGTGGTGATCCTGGCGCTCTTGATGGTGCCGGTGTTCTTCGTCTCGGTGCAGCGCGTGCTGGCGGGGGACAGGGAGCCGAAGGCGGCGAAGCAAGGCGAGCCGTACGGCCCGCCGGCGCCGGTCAAGTCATAAGGCAAACTGTCATGCCCAGCCTGGTGCGCAATTGCGCACGGGGGCGGGGCATCCAGTACGCGGCGGCTTCTCCGGATCCCACTAGCGTCTCAGCGGAGTGATTGGCTCGCGCGTCTACTGCTACGCCGGCTTCCGGAAAATCTTCACCAATTCCCCGTGCACGTACTCATTCCCGCACACCACGTGCCCGGTGATCAGCGCATCGCCGGGCGTCGCGATATCGCTCACCGTTCCCCCCGCTTCGCGCACCATCAGCATGCCGGCGGCGATGTCCCAGGATTGCAAATTGCGCTCCCAATAGCCGTCGAGGCGACCGGCGGCGACGAAGGCGAGGTCGAGCGAGGCGGCGCCGAAGCGGCGCAGGCCCGCGACGCGGTCCTGGATCGCGGTCATCTCGCGGCGGAATTCCTCGTGATCGCCGCGGCCGATATGGGGCAGGCCGCAGGCCACCACGCATTCGTTGAGCTGGCGGCGGCCGGCGACGCGCAGGCGCTGGTCGTTGAGGAAGGCGCCCTTGCCGCGCTCGGCGATGTAGAGCTCGTCATTGGCGGGATTGTAGATCACGCCCGCAATGATCGTACCCTCGCGCACGAGGCCGATCGAGATCGCGAATTGCGGGATGCCGTGCAGGAAGTTGGTGGTGCCGTCGAGCGGATCGACGATCCAGGTGTGGCTCTTGTCGGAGCCCTCGCGGGTGCCACCCTCCTCGCCGATGAAGCCGTAGCCGGGCCGCGCCTTGGCGAGGTCCTGGTAGAGAATCTCCTCGGCACGCTTGTCGGCGAGCGAGACGAAATTGGCCGGCCCCTTCAGCGAGACCTGCAGATGCTCGATCTCGCCGAGATCGCGCTTGAGGCTGCGGCCGGCGCGCCGCGCGGCTTTGACCATGACGTTGATAGTGGCGGAATACAGCATGAGCTCTGGTCTTGATCGGGGGAAAGGGCGGGAAATCGCGCCTGTTTGGGGATTGGGTGCCCTGCAAGGGCCCTCAGGTCAAGTCATTGCGTCAAGTCATTTGGTCCCGAGCCATTTCTTGGCGGCGGCCTCCGCCTTGGTCCGGTCCTCGGCGGGCAGGTCGGACAATTGCTTGTCGAGCTCCGGGTCGCCCTTGCCGGCGGTTTTGGCCACCAGGTGCCATTTGAAGCCCTCGACCTTGTCCACGGACGTGCCCACGCCGTTGATCAGCACCCACGCCAGCCGGTTCTGCGCGATCGCGCTGCCCTGGCGGGATGCCTTGCGGAGCAGGGCGACGGCAGCCGGCTGGTTCTTCGGGGTGCCGGTACCGTTGAACATGGCGATGGCATATTCGACCTCGGCGTCGACATTGTCGGCGAGCGAAGCGGCCTGGAGCAGCCGCACCGAGCGTTCCGGGTCCTTCGGCACGCCGGTGCCTTCCTTGTAGAAGGTCGCCAGCGCGTATTGCGCCTCGGGCAGGCCTGCATCGGCGGCCTGGCGTAGCAGCTCGGCCGAGCGCTTCACGTCCTGCGGCAGGGTCTGGCCGTCGAGATAGAGCAGAGCGAGGTTATAGGCCGCCCTGGGCTCGCCGAGCTTGGCGGCGGACGCCATCAGCTTGACCGCCTCGCTCTTGTCGATCGGGCCGCCGCGGCCCGAAATGCGCAGCATGGAGAGCGCGAACATCGCCTCGCGGTCGCCGGCATCGGCCGCGCGCTTGTACCATTCGGCTGCCTTGGCGTAGTCGCGCCGCATGCCCATGGCATTGGAATAGAGCTCGCCGAGCATGGTCATCGCCTTGGGATCGCCGGCTTGCGCGCGGGCGGTGGCGAGGTCGAACGCGGTCTTGTACTGGCCGCGCTGATAGGCGCCGAACACCAGATCGACATTGGAATTGTCGCTGGAAGGCGCGGGGATCACGGTCGCCGGCTTGGGCGAGGAGGTCGGCTTGGGCGAAGCTGACGGCTTCGGCGCCGGCGCGGCCTCCTTCTTCTTGGTGATCGTGTGCGGCTTGGGCTTTTGCTTCTCGCCAGGCGCGCTCGGCGTCGCAGCCGGCGGGGTGATCTGGAGCTGCGCGGCTGCGGGCACTGTGAGCAGCAGCGTGGCCAGCATGGTGATGCAGGGAAGCTTCATGTTGGGCGCTAGCCGTGCTCCTGGCTCGCAGGATTTTGGCTGGCCGTCGCCGTCGCATGGGCATTCTTGATCGCAGCGTCGACCTCGATCAGCGCGGCCTTGGGCCCGCGCGGATCGGCCCAGATGAACTCGCCGACCAGGACGAAATCGGCGCCACTGGCAGCAAAGTCGTGGGCTTCCTGCAGCGACATGGCAAAGCCGACGCAGGGTGGCTCGAACAGCTCGGCCCACCAGTCGAGCCGTTCCGCGATCGCTTGCGCCGAGGGGCGCTGGCCTTTCGCATCGGGCTCGCCGAACAGCACGTAATCCGCTCCCATCTCGCCCGCATCCATGGAATGGTGCCGCGTCGTCAGCCCGCCAACACCGGCGATGCGATCTGGCTTGAGCGATGGCAGTGCCTCTTTCAGCGCGGCGATGCCGGGGAGGTGCGCGCCGTCGGCGCCGCCGCGCGCGACCAGCTCGGCATGGTCCTCGACGAGCAGGGCGGCGCCCGCTTTCTGCACCGGCGGCGCGAGCGCCTTGATGCGCGAGATCATGGTGCGCTGGTCGGTCTCCTTCAGCCGCAGCAGCACGGCTGCGACGTCGGCGGCGGCGAGCAGGCCCGGCAGCTCGGCGACGAGCGCAACGGGATCATCGACGACGGGCGTCGCGAGATAGAGGCGCGGCGCCGGGCGCGGCGGAGGCGGTTTGTTCGACAAGATCTAGGCTGCCTTCTTTTCCAGGCTGTTTTGCCATTCGCCCTTGGAGGCGAGGCCGTTCATGCGCGCGCGATGGCTGAAGGCGCGCTGGCCGGCCGCGACGTTCTCGGCCTTGCCGGACCAAGCCTTCTGCGGCGCGGCCTGCAGGGCGCGGCCGTAAGAGAAGGTCAGGCCCCAGGGCAGCGGACCGAGCTTGTGCATGGCGTTGAGATGCGCGGTCGCCTCCTCATCCGACTGGCCGCCGGAGAGGAAGGCGATGCCGGGCACCGCCGCGGGCACGCAGGCCTTGAGCAGCCGGACCGTCTTTTCCGCGACCTCCTCGACGGAGGCCTGCTTCGGGGACTTCTTGCCGGATATCGCCATGTTGGGCTTGAGCACCATGCCTTCGAGCGCGACGCGCTGCACGCGCAATTCCTGAAACGTCTTGTTGAGCACGCGGGTGGTCACCTCATAGCAGCGGTCGATGTCGTGATCACCGTCCATCAGCACCTCGGGCTCGACGATCGGCACGATCTGTGCGGCCTGGCACAGCGCGGCATAGCGCGCCAGCGCATGGGCGTTGACGCTGATCGCAGTCATCGAGGGGATGCCGCTGCCGATGTCGATCACCGCGCGCCATTTTGCGAAGCGCGCGCCGCGCTCATAGTACTTCTTCAACCGCTCGGCGAGCCTGTCGAGCCCGACCGTCACGAGCTCGCCCGGGCACATCGGCAGGGCCTGCGTGCCTTCGTCCACCTTGATGCCGGGAATGGCGCCGCTCTGTTCGATCAGCTTCACCAGCGGTGTGCCGTCCTTGGCATCCTGCCAGATCGTCTCGTCATAGAGGATCACGCCGGAAATATACTGGCTCATGGCCTCCGTGGAGCGGAACAGCATCTCGCGATAGTCGCGGCGGTTGTCTTCGGTCGAGTCCACGCCGATCGCGTCAAAACGCTTCTTGATGGTGCCCGAGGATTCGTCGGCGGCGAGGATTCCCTTGCCTGATACGACCATGGCGGTCGCGATTCTGTTGAGCTCAGTCAGATTCATCGAGAGGTCCTCCCAAAACGATTCTGCCCTTGCCCGTGAAAATAGACCGTTCTCGGGCAATTGCCGAGTTAACGTTCGTCGCAGGGGTAAGGGGCTTTCCGTCATTCCGGGATGCGCCGAAAGGCGCAGGCCCGGAATCCATAACCCCAGGCTGTGGTTATGGATTCCGGGCCCACGCGGAGCCTGTCATCGGGCCGCGCATTCGCGCGGACCCGTTGGCGTGTCCCGGAATGACCCGGGAATAGGCTCGAGGGGATTACGCGACCTTCGGATCCAGCTCGCCCTTGGCGTAGCGCTTGGCCATCTCGGCGGTGGTCAGGACCTTCTTGATCTTGGAGGCCTGGCCTGCGGTGTTGAACTCCTGGAGCCGCTGCTTGCACAGCTTGGTCATGGCTTCCATCGCCGGCTTCAGATATTTGCGCGGATCGAACTCTTCCGGATTGTCCTTGAGCACTTTCCGGATCTGGCCGGTCATGGCCATGCGGTTGTCGGTGTCGATGTTGATCTTGCGCACGCCGTTCTTGATGCCGCGCTGGATCTCGGACACCGGCACGCCCCAGGTCGGCTTCATCTTGCCGCCATTGGCGTTGATGATCTCCTGCAGGTCCTGCGGCACCGACGAGGAGCCGTGCATCACCAGATGCGTGTTCGGCAGCTTGCGGTGGATCTCCTCGATCACGTTCATGGCGAGGATGTCGCCGTCCGGCTTGCGGGTGAACTTGTAGGCGCCGTGCGAGGTCCCCATCGCGATCGCGAGCGCGTCGACCCTGGTCTCCTGGACGAACTTCACGGCCTCGTCCGGATTGGTCAGGAGCTGGTCGTGGCTGAGCTTGCCCTCGGCGCCGTGGCCGTCTTCCTTGTCGCCCATGCCGGTCTCGAGCGAGCCGAGCACGCCGAGCTCGCCTTCCACCGAAATGCCGCCGAGATGGGCCATGTCGGTCACGGTCTTGGTGACGCCGACATTGTAGCCCCAATCGCCGGGGGTCTTGCCGTCGGCCTTGAGCGAGCCGTCCATCATCACCGAGGTGAAGCCGGCCTGGATCGCGGTCATGCAGGTCGCCGGCTCGTTGCCGTGGTCGAGATGCACGCAGACCGGAATGTGCGGATAGATTTCGGTCACCGCGTCCATCATGTGCTTGAGCATGATGTCGTTGGCGTAGGAGCGCGCACCGCGCGAGGCCTGGATGATGACGGGCGCATCGACCTGGTTGGCCGCGTCCATGATCGCCAGCGCCTGCTCCATATTGTTGATGTTGAAGGCCGGTACGCCGTAATCGTTCTCTGCCGCGTGGTCGAGCAATTGACGTAACGTGATCCGAGCCATCTGTCTTTTTCTCCCGTTGGGGCCTTGCGGGGCCGCTGATTACTCGCCGATCTGGCTTACTTGACGCGCAAAACCTCGACGCCGGGCAGAGGCTTGCCTTCCATCCATTCGAGGAACGCGCCACCGGCGGTCGAGACATAGGTGAAGTCACCGGCCACATGGGCCTGGTTGAGCGCCGCGACGGTGTCGCCGCCGCCCGCGATCGAGATCAGCTTTTTCGCCTTGGTGCGCTCGGCGGCGTGCTTGGCGGCCGCGACCGTGCCGCGATCGAACGGCTGCATCTCGAAGGCGCCGAGCGGTCCGTTCCAGACCAAGGTCGCCGCGTCGTCGATCGCGGCGTGGACGCGGGCGATCGATTGCGGCCCGACGTCGAGGATCATGCCGTCGGCCGGGATCGCATCGAGCCCATAGGCGTGCGACGGCGCGTTGGCCGCGAAATGATAGGCGACGGTGGCGTCGACCGGCAGGATGATGGCGCAGTTGGCGGCTTCCGCCTTCTCCATGATACGCAGCGCGGTCGGCGCGAGATCCTTCTCGGCCAGCGACTTGCCGACGCCGACGCCCTGGGCGTGCAGGAAGGTGTTGGCCATGCCGCCGCCGATCACGAGCGCGTCGACCTTGCTCACGAGATTTTCGAGCAGGTCGATCTTGGTCGAGACCTTTGCGCCGCCGATGATGGCGATGACCGGCTTGGTCGGCGAGCCCAGCGCCTTCTCCAGCGCATCTAACTCGGCCTGCATGGTGCGGCCGGCATAGGCCGGCAGCTTGTGGCCGAGGCCTTCGGTCGTGGCGTGGGCGCGGTGCGCCGCCGAGAACGCGTCATTGACCCAGATGTCGCCGAGCTTCGCCAGCTCCGCGACGAAGGCCGGATCGTTCTTTTCCTCTTCCTTGTGGAAGCGGGTATTTTCGAGACACAGGATGTCGCCGTCGTTCAGGCCAGCAACGGCCTTGGCCGCGGGCTCGCCGATGCAGTCGTCGGCGAAAGCGACCGGCTTCTTCACCACCTTCGACAGCGCTTCAGCGACAGGCTTGAGCGAGTCCTTGGCATCGCGCCCCTTCGGCCGGCCGAAATGGGCGAGCAGGATGACCTTGCCGCCCTTGTCCGAGATCTCGGTGATGGTCGGCGCGACGCGCTCGAGCCGGGTCGCATCACTGACGCGGCCATTGTCCATGGGCACGTTGAGGTCGACGCGCAACAGCACGCGCTTGCCCTTCACATCGACGTCGTCGAGGGTGCGGAATTTGTTGGTCATCTCTCTTGTCCCGGGCGCAGCGCAGCGCGGAGCGATGCGCTGCAGAACCGGGACCCACATGACAGCGAGTCCCGCAATTGAATGGGTCCCGGCTCTGCGGAGCAGCGCTTAGCGCTGCGCCGCGTCCGGGACACGAGACCTTCTTAGATCACCTTCGCGATCGCGACGGCGGTGTCCGCCATGCGGTTCGAGAAGCCCCACTCGTTGTCGTACCAGGACATCACGCGCACCAGCGTGCCGTTCTGCACCTTGGTCTGGTCCTCGTGGAAGGTCGAGGAGTGCGGGTCGTGGTTGAAGTCGATCGAGACGTTCGGCGCGGTGGTGTAGCCGAGGATGCCCTTGAGCTGCTGCTCGCTGGCGCGCTTCATCGCCGCGTTGATCTCCTTGGCGTCGGTGGCGCGCTTGGCGATGATCTTGAGGTCGACGACCGAGACGTTCGGGGTCGGCACGCGGATCGCGACGCCGTCGAGCTTGCCCTTGAGCTCCGGCAGCACGAGGCCGATCGCCTTCGCAGCACCCGTCGATGTCGGGATCATCGACATCGCCGCCGCGCGGCCGCGATAGAGATCCTTGTGCATCGTATCGAGCGTCGGCTGGTCGCCGGTATAGGCGTGGATCGTGGTCATGAAGCCGGTCTCGATGCCGACGAGATCGTTCAGCACCTTGGCGACCGGCGCCAGGCAGTTGGTTGTGCAGGAGCCGTTCGAGATGACCAGGTGCTCCTTGGTCAGCGTCTCGTGGTTGACGCCGTAGACGACGGTGGCGTCGGCGCCGTCGGCGGGCGCGGAGACCAGCACGCGCTTGGCGCCGGCGGTCAGATGCGCGGACGCCTTGTCCTTCGAGGTGAAGATGCCGGTGCATTCCATCGCGATGTCGACGCCGAGATCCTTCCACGGCAGCTTCGAGGGATCGCGCTCGGCGGTCACCTTGATCTTGCCGCCACCGAGATTGATCGAGTCGCCGTCGACGGTCACGGTGCCGGGGAAGCGGCCATGGACGCTGTCGAAACGAAGCAGATGGGCGTTGGTCTCGACCGGACCGAGATCGTTGATGCCGACGACCTCGATGTCCTTGCGGCCGGACTCGGCTATGGCCCGCAGGATGTTGCGGCCGATGCGGCCAAAACCGTTAATTCCGACGCGGACTGCCATGTTTCGTCTCCTTCAATGACCGTTGTCATCCCGCACAACGCGCTATGCGCGCCTGCGAGGGTTTTTTAGGGGCGGGCGCCCGGTTCGGCCGGGCGGTGCTTGATCATATGAGAGACTACGTAGTCCTTTTTTGCGGCAAGCTCAACTCTCAGGAAACGCGCTTCAGCACAGCGTTAACCGCGGCCTCGGCGGTAATGCCGAAATGCTTGTAAAGCTCCTTTGCAGGGCCGCTTTCGCCGAACGAATGCATGCCGATGAATTCGCCATCCTGGCCAATCACGGCATCCCAGCCCCAACGCACGGCGGCCTCGATCGCGACCTTGACCGGCGCGTTGCCGATGATGGCGGCGCGCTTGGCCTCTGGTTGCGCTAACAACAGCTCGAGCGAGGGAACAGAAACAACCCGTGACGCGATGCCGCGTTCGGCGAGCTGCTTCTGGGCGGCGACCGCGATCTCGACCTCGGAGCCGGAGGCGAACAGCGTCGCCTTGGCTTCGCCCTGGGCTGCGACCAGCTCGTAGGCGCCCTGTGCGCAAGGGTTGTCGTTCGGCACGGTGGAGCGCAGCTGCGGCAGGTTCTGGCGCGTCAGCGCCAGCACGGTCGGGCCGTCGATGCGGTTGAGCGCAAGCTCCCAGCACTCGGCGACCTCAATGGAATCGCAGGGACGGAACACGCGCATGTTGGGAATGGCGCGAAGCGCGGCGAGATGCTCGACCGGCTGGTGGGTCGGGCCGTCTTCGCCGAGGCCGATGGAATCGTGCGTCATCACGTAGACGACGCCCGAGCCCATCAGCGCGGCAAGGCGCATCGCAGGACGTGCATAGTCGGTGAACACCAGGAAGGTCGCACCGTTCGGCGCGAAGCCGCCATGCAGGAAAATGCCGTTCATCGCCGCGGCCATGCCGTGCTCGCGAATCCCGTAATGGATGAAGCGGCCCTTCGGCGTCTTGGCCGAGAACGCGGTCGCCGATTTCGCCTTGTTGTTGTTGGAGCCGGTGAGATCGGCCGAGCCGGCCAGGAATTCCATCGGCATCGCGCCGGCGATGACCTCGATCACGGCTTCCGAGGATTTGCGGGTCGCCGCGGTCATCGGCTTTTCCAGCAATTCCTTCTTGTATGCGCGCACGGCCTTTGCGAGCGAGGCGGGACGTTCATGGCGCAGGCGGCGCTCGAACTCGGCGCGCTTGCGGCTGCCGAGCTCGCCGAGCCGGCCCTCCCATTCCTGGCGCGCCGCGGCGCCGCGGCTGCCGGCTGCACGCCACGCCTTCAGCACGTCGTCGGCGACCGCGAACGGCTCGAGCGAGATGCCGAGATTTTCCTTGGCGGCCTTGAGCTCCTCGGCCCCTAACGCCTCGCCATGCACCTTCGAGGTGCCCTGCTTGTGCGGCGCGCCGAAACCGATGGTGGTGCGGCAGGCGATCAGCGTCGGCTTGCCGGATTTCTTCGCGCGCGTGATGGCGTCGGCGATCGCCGCCTGATCGTGGCCGTCGATTCTCTCGGCGGCCCAGCCCGCCGACTTGAAGCGCTTCACCTGGTCGACGGAATCGGAGATCGAGGTCGGGCCGTCGATCGAGATGCCGTTGTCGTCGTAGAGCACGATCATCTTGTTGAGCTTCCAGTGCCCGGCCATCGCGATCGCTTCCTGCGACACGCCTTCCATCAGGTCGCCGTCGGAGGCGAGCACATAGGTGTGGTGATCGACGATCTTCTTGCCGAACTCGGCAGCGAGCATCTTCTCGGCGAGCGCCATGCCGACCGCGGTCGAGATGCCCTGGCCGAGCGGACCGGTCGTGGTTTCGATACCCCTGGTGCGGAAATTCTCGGGGTGCCCCGGGGTCAGCGAGTCGACCTGGCGGAACTGCTTGATCTGGTCCAGCGTCATCTCGGAATTGCCGGTCAAATACAGCAGCGAATAGAGCAGCATCGAGCCGTGGCCGGCCGAGAGCACGAAGCGGTCGCGGTCGGGCCAGGCGGGCGTGGCGGCGTCGAATTTCAGGAATTGCGTGAACAGCACCGTGGCGATGTCGGCGGCACCCATCGGCAGGCCGGGATGACCCGATTTCGCCTTCTCGACGGCGTCCATCGAAAGGCCGCGGATCGCGTTGGCCATACGGGTGTGATCGACCTGCGTCATGTCTGAAATCCGTCTGAAATGAGGCGCTTGGAGGCGGTGTACGCCCGCGCGGGAGGAGCCTGGCGGCCACTGAAGGTCGGGGCTGGGATAGCATCTCGGTTCCGGGAGTCCAAGGCAGTCAAACGCCGATTCGGCCGTAAAAGTTGCCTGCGGCACGCTGCGAAAGTGGCGGCTCCGTTTCGATGCCATCGCGCGGGCAGGAACCCATGGGTCGGGACGATCCGCGCCTGATCTAGCAGTGCATAGTTTCGCGGCGGCGTTGCGCTCGGCTAGCTTGCCACGTAAATTTCTGCTTCTAACCGCTTGCCGAACCGAGTCTTTTGCCGGACGGCACGCCCCAGGAAAAGGCCACTGGGCAAAGGCCACAGGTTCCGCCGCTGACTACATGAACGATCGCGTGTCCAACAGTTCCGCCATGACGGAGTCCTCCGCGGTCGAGATCGAGATCGCGACCCGCAGGCTGATGTCGGCGCTCGACGCGCTCGAAAGCGCGGTCGAGCGGCGGCGCGACGCTGATCGCGACGAGAACGAGCTTGCGGCACGAATCCAGGCGCTCGGCGCGGACCGCTCGCGGCTCGCCGACGAGCTCGACGGCGCGCTGGTGAAGGCGCGCAAGCTCGAGCGCACCAATCGCGAGATTTCCGATCGGCTGGATTCCGCGATCGTCACGATACGCTCGGTGCTCGATACCGGAGAGGACGGATGAGCCACATCAACGTCACCATCAATGGCCGGCAATACCGCATGGCCTGCGAGGAGGGCCAGGAGGTGCGGCTGCTCAAGCTCGCGGAAAGCCTGGAGACGCGGATCCAATCGCTGCGCGGAAAATTCGGCGAGATCGGCGATGCGCGCCTCACCGTGATGGCGGCGCTGACCGTCTGCGACGAGCTGGTCGATGCCGGCAACCGTGTCCGCACCATGGAGCAGGAGCTGACCGAGCTCAGGGACTTCCGCAACGCCGCGGTCGAGCGCGCCAGGATGACGCAGACCGCCGTGGTGAATGCCCTGAACGCGGCGGCCGAACGCATCGAGAAGTCGACCCAGGTCCTGAACCGGACCGTCGGCAACGGGATTGCGATCGGCTGACGTTCACCCTCCCCTGGAGGGGGAGGGTCGATCGCGCGTAGCGCGAGCGGGGTGGGGTGATCTCTCCACACGAACACTGTTGGAGGTGGAGAGACCGTCACCCCACCCCGCTACGCATTTCGCTTCGCTGCATGCGTAGCGACCCTCCCCCTCCAGGGGAGGGTGGCATTGCGAGCGAGGGCCGCGAAAGCGACCCGCTCGCCGGGCTGGCGATTCGTCAGTATCGTTGTTACATTGCCCGGGCGAGGCTGCGACGCGCGTCAGGAGCCATATATCCCCGGGGCCTTATCGATCCTTTAGGGAACTGTCCCTGGCCGGGCCCGTGGGCCCGGACATATGGTGCCCACCTACTTTCGTAGGGAACTCCGGGATCGAGTGCTTCAACGGCGTACGCGGCTTCGCACTTTTGTTTGCTTGGTTTGTGCCTGTTGAAACGACTGCGGCCAGTCAACAGGTGTCATGCCCCGGTTTGGCGGGGCATCCAGTACGCCGCGGCCTTTGTGTGAATCACTGCCGCCTCTGGAATACTGGATCACCGCATTCGCGGGTGATGACGTGGGGGACCAAAGCGCATGCCCAACTCCAAAGCCGAGCTCCGCGCCAAAGCCCTCGCGGCACGCGACGCGCTGAGCGAAAAGAAGCGCAGCGCTGCCGCCGCAAAGCTCGCCAAGCGCGGACTGCCGTTCGATCTCTTGCCCGGCAGCATCGTCTCCGGCTATTCGCCGATCCGCAGCGAGATCGATCCGATGCCGCTGCTGAAGAAGCTCGCCGAGCAGGGCGCAAAGCTGGCGCTGCCTTGCGTCACCGCGCGCGGCCAGTCGCTGATCTTCCGCATCTTCCACCCGAACGATCGCCTGATGCTCGGCCCGCTCGGCATTCCCGAGCCGTCGCCGGCCGCAAGCGAAGTCATCCCGGATGTCATGCTGACGCCGCTGGCGGCGTTCGATCGCCTCGGCCATCGCATCGGCTATGGCGCGGGGCATTACGACTTCACCTTCGCGCATTTGCGCAAGGCCAAGAGTATCGTCGGCATCGGGCTCGCTTTTGCAGCGCAGGAGATCAAGGCGGTTCCGGCACTATCCCACGACGTCGCGCTGGATTATGTGCTAACGGAATCGGACGTGTTCGATTTCCGGAGTTCTGAAGTTGCGCATTCTCTTCGTGGGTGACGTCGTCGGCCGTGCAGGACGCACGGCAATCGCCGAATATCTGCCCGGCATGGTCAAGGACTGGTCGCTCGATTTCGTCGTCGTCAACGGTGAGAATTCCGCGGGCGGCTTCGGCATCACGGAAGCGATCTATCAGGAGTTTCTCGACGCCGGTGCCGACGCGGTCACGCTGGGCAACCATTCCTGGGACCAGCGTGAAGCCCTGGTGTTCATCGAGCGTGCCGAGCGCCTGATCCGGCCCGCGAACTATCCGCGCGGCACGCCCGGCCGCGGCGCAGCCCTGGTCGAAACCAAGAACGGCAAGCATGCGCTCGTCGTCAACGCCTTGGGCCGCGTCTTCATGACCCCGTTCGACGATCCCTTCGCGGCGCTGGAGCGTGAGCTCGGCGCCTGTCCGCTCGGCGTCGCTGCGGACGCCATCGTCGTCGACTTCCATTGCGAGGCAAGCAGCGAGAAGCAGGGCATCGGCTTCTTTTGCGACGGCCGCGCCAGCCTCGTCGTCGGCACGCACACCCACGTGCCGACCGCCGACCACCAGATCCTCGCGGGCGGTACCGCCTACATGACCGATGCCGGCATGACCGGCGACTACGATTCCATCATCGGCATGCAGAAGGAAGAGCCGCTGCGCAGGTTCACGTCGGGGATTCCGTCGGGACGGTTCGAGCCGGCCGCGGGCGCGGCGACGCTGAGCGGCGTCGCCGTGGAGACGGATGATGTCACCGGCCTCGCGCTGAAGATCGCGCCAGTGCGCGTCGGCGGAAGGCTGGAGCCGGCGACGCCGAAGTTCTGGTTGAGCTGAGTAGCGGCGCGTCAAACTCAGTGTCGTCCCCGCGCACGCGGGGACCCCATACCCACAGGGAGAAGTGTGAGGCAAAGCTCCCACTCCGAATTCTCGCCAAACCACTCCCTGTGGGTATGGGTCCCGGATCTGCGCTTCGCTTGTCCGGGACGACAGCGGAGATTGACACGCGCGATTGCGCATCAATCTCGCTGCAAGTACCGCCACCGTACTACTCCGCCGTCTGTCCCCGCAGCTCCGCGACATCCTTCGCCGTCAGCTTCGAGCCCTTCGTCCCGAACCGCGCCGTGACGTAGTTCGCCACCGCCGCGATCTCGTCGTCCGTGTAGGCGTTGCCGAACGCCGGCATCGACAGCGCGCCATCGGGCGTGTGGCGCTTGGTGCCTGACAGCACGATCTGCGCGACGTTGGTGGCGGCGGGGTCGTTGACGGCCCAGGTGCCGGTCAGCGTTGCCATCGGCGAGACCGGGCTCTCGCCGCTCCAGCCGTGGCAGCTGGCGCAGGCGCTGGCGAACACCTTCTTGCCGCGTGCGTCCGCCGTGATGCCGTCCTTGTGCGAGGCGGGGGCGACGGGTGCCGTGGTGGCGGGCAGGTCGGGCGAGGGCACCGGCGGCACGCTGCGCAGATAAGCAACGATGCTGCTGATGTCCTCTGGCGCGAACTGGCTAAAGCTGTGGTCGACGGCTTCACCCATCGGGCCCGAGGCCGAGCCGTGGCCCGGCGCATGGCCGAGCGACAAATACGAGATCAGATCCTGGTCGCTCCAATTGCCGAGACCCGTCGCCTTGTCGGAGGAGATGTTGAAGGCGCGCCAGCCCGCCGTGATCGCGCCGGCGAACTTCTTGCGGTTATCCAGCGCAAAACCGAGATTGCGCGGGGTGTGGCATTCGCCGCAATGCGCCAGCGCTTCGACAAGGTACGCGCCTCTGTTCCATTCCGGGCTCTTCGAAGTATCAGGCGCAAAGCGCGTGTCCGGATTGAACACGGCCGACCAGGCAATCATGGCCCAACGCTGGTTGAACGGGAACGACAGCGTATTCTCCGGCGCCTTCGCGCGCACCGCCGGCAGGCTGAACAGATAGGCCTTCACCGCCAGCACGTCCGCGTCGGTCATGAATGTGTAGGACGTGTACGGCATCGCCGGATAGAGCCGGGCGCCGTCGCGACGCTGGCCGTGCTGGACCGCGTTCAGGAAATCCTGGTCGCTGTAATTGCCGATGCCGGTGTCCTTGTCCGGCGTGATGTTGGTGGAATAGAGCGTGCCGAACGGCAGCTTGAAGGCGAGCCCGCCCGCATAATCCTTCTCGCCGGGCTTGGTGTGGCAGACCATGCAGTCGGCCGCCTTGGCGAGATATTCACCGCGTTCGACCAGGCTCGCTTTCTCCAGCTTGGCCGGCACGCCGGTCGGCTTGCCGGCGCGGTAATCCGTCAGCGCCACCTTCGTGCCGCCCGCGAAATCGAGCGGGCCGGGCCCGCGGATGATCCAGACGCCGAGCCCTGCTGCGAGGATGGCGATCGCAGCGACGCTTGTGAGGATACGCATCTTCCCGCTCATGCCTTCTTCCCCGCAGCCAGCAGTTTTCGGTCAATGGGCAGGCGCCGCAGCGCCACGCCGGTTGCGGCAAGAATCGCGTTGCGCAGCGCCGGCGGTCCGGCGTTGACGCCGGCCTCGCCGATGCCGCCGGGCGCCTCGCCGCTCTTGACGACGATCACCTCGATCTTCGGCGTCTCGTTGATGCGCATCATGCGATAGTCGTGGAAGTTCGACTGCTGCACGCGGCCCTTGTCGATCGTGATCTCGCCATAGAGCGCGGCGGTGAGGCCGAAGATCAGCCCGCCCTCGATCTGCGCCTTCACGGTGTCGGGGTTGACGGCAATGCCGGTGTCGACCACCGAGGTGATGCGGCGGAGCACGATCTCGCCGATGTCGTCGATCTCCGCCTCCACCACGGTCGCGATGAAGCTCGCGAATGACGGCTGCACGCAGACGCCGCGGCCGACGCGCGGAGGCAGCGGTTGAGCCCAGCCGGATTTCTCCGCGACCTGGTTGAGCACCGCGAGCATGCGCGGGTTCTTGGTCAGCATGGACTTTCGGAACTCGATCGGGTCCTTGCCCGCCTTGCGCGCGAGCTCGTCCATCGCGCATTCGACCGCGAACACGTTGTTGTTCGGGCCGACGCCGCGCCAGAAGCCGGTCGGCACCGACAGCGGCTCGGCGCGGACATATTCGACGTGGAAATTGGCGAAGTCGTAGGGTGCATCGACCGCGGCATCGATCGCGTCGATGTCGATGCCCTTCTGGAACGCCGGCGGCAGCCAGCGCGCCAGCACGGCGGAGCCGGCAACCTTGTACTTCCACCCCGCGACCTTGCCGTCGACCAGCGACGCAGTGATCTGGTCGCGATAGACCGGACGGTAGACGTCGTGCTGGATGTCCTCCTCGCGGGTCCACACCACCTTAACGGGGTAGTCGACCTGTTTTGCGATCTTCACCGCCGCGATCACCATGTCGGGTTCGAGCTTGCGGCCGAAGCCGCCGCCGAGCAGATGGTTGTTGACGATGACCTTGTCGACCGCAAGCCCAGCGGCCTTCGCCGCCTCCGACTGCACGCGCGTCATGATCTGCGTGCCGGTCCAGATCTCGCAGGAATCGGATTTGACATGGACGGTGGCGTTGATGGGCTCCATCGATGCATGCGCCAGGAACGGCAGCTCGTAAGCCGCCTCAAACTTGTCGCCGCTCGCCAGCGCCTTGGCGATGTCGCCGTCGGATTTGGCGACCGCGCCGTCCTTCTGGCTGGCCTTGCGCAGATCGTCCCAGACATCCTTCGTGGTGATCGCAGCGTTGGGTCCCTCGTTCCACTCGATCTTGAGGGCTTCGAGGCCCTTCTTGGCCGCCCACATGTGATCGCCGATCACGGCGACCATGTCGTCGAGCACCACGACCTTGCGCACGCCAGGGAGCTTCACCGCGGCGCTGTCGTCGACCTTGCCGACCTTGCCGCCGAACACGGGGCAGGCGGCGACGGTCGCGAACTTCATGCCGGGCAGGATCGCGTCGATGCCGTAGACGGCCTTGCCGTTGACCTTGTCGGGCGTGTCGAGCCGCTTCAGCGGCTGGCCGATGATGACGAAGTCCTTGGGGTCCTTCAGCGCGACATCCTTCGGCGGGGTCTGTCCCTGGGCAGCGAGCGCCAGCGCGCCGTAAGCGAGCTTGCGGCCGCTGGCTTCATGCGCGACCTCGCCCTTCGACGCCGTGCAGCTCGCGGGCTCGACGCCCCATTGGGCGGCCGCGGCCTGCACCAGCATCGCGCGCGCGGTGGCGCCGGCCTTGCGCAGCGGCGTCCACCAGGCCCGGATCGAGTTGGAGTTGCCGGTGACCTGCAGGCCGAAGGTCGGATTGCCGTAGAGCTTGTCGTTCGGCGGGGCGTGCTGCACCTCGACCTTGCTCCAGTCGGCATCCAACTCTTCGGCGAGCACGGCGGAGATCGAGGTATAGGTGCCCTGGCCCATCTCGACCTGCGGCATCATCAGCACGGTGCGGCCGGTCTCGTCGATGCGGATGAAGGCGTTGGGCGCGAACTTGCCCTCGGTTGCATCGGGCGGCTGCACCGGTTCGTTGACGGCCGCGCGCAGCGGCAGATGGAAGGCGAGCAGGAAACCGGTGGCGAGACCGCCGGTCAGCAGCGCGCGGCGGGAGACGCTGTTATGTGCATTCATGGTGGACCTCAGGACTGACGGCCGTTGGCGGCCTGCTTGACGGCCTCGCGGATGCGGACATAGGTGCCGCAGCGGCAGATGTTGCCGGCCATCGCAGCGTCGATGTCGGAATCGTCAGGATTGGGCGTAGCGGCCAGCAATGCGGCGGCCGACATGATCTGGCCGGACTGGCAATAGCCGCACTGGATCACTTCGAGGTCGAGCCAGGCCTTCTGCACTTTCGCGCCCGCAGGCGTGCTGCCGACATGTTCGATCGTGGTGATGGCGCGGTTCTCGACCGCGCTGACCGGCAGGACGCAGGAGCGCACGGCCTTGCCGTCGACATGCACCGTGCAGGCGCCGCATTGCGCGATGCCGCAGCCGAACTTGGTGCCGGTCATTCCGAGGATGTCGCGCAGCACCCACAGCAGCGGCATTTCAGGCGGCGCATCGAACGATTTCGTTTCGCCGTTGATGGTGAGAACAGTTGCCATATGCATCCCCTTGCTCGCTCGATCGCTTACGTCGATCTAGTCAGCCAATTCGCGCGCGACAATGAAGCGTCGCAATCTCCGGCAATGCATATTTGCGCTGCTGACGCGTCAGCCCATGACGTTCACGAATTTGTGCGGCGCTCGCTGCCAGCGTTTTGGGCTAATTGATATGATAATCGTCATGTTTTGATGCTTTTTCGGCGCGCGCGTCGTCGATCACCGCAGATTGTCGTGCGGATGCGCAAAATCATGCGATGACGAAAGTCGTGCGATTGGGAAAGTTTCGTGACCGGAGAGCCGCGCGACGGCGAACCTCGCCTGCGGCCCATCCTTCGAGACGCCCGCCTCCGGCGGGCCCTCAGGATGAGGACGGAGTCCGCAGCAGCAGTTTCAACCGGACACCGGTGCAGTGAAGCCTCATCCTGAGGAGCCCGCGTGAGCGGGCGTCTCGAAGGACGAGGCGCTTGCTCCGGCCTTGCCAAGCTCAGATGCCGAACTTCGGAATAATAGCATTGTGCCCTTGTTTTGCCCGACGAGTCAAAACGGGCCGGAGGCTGCCGGCGTAAGCCATTGATTTCGGACGCCCCGGCTACTGTGCATGGGGTTGTCTTTCAGATTTTTGACTGAGCGGCCCTCAGCTCTGCCGGAAACCCATCCGGAAGGCGCCCCAACGCTTGCCGCGGATCACGATCGGCGAGGACAGGTCCTTCATCAGCACGAACTGCCCGCCGCCCATGTCGCGCCGGTAGGTCTGGAGCAGGAACGGCTTGGTGTTCGCCGCGACCTTCTGCACTGCCCGATCGTTGAACAGGCGGCGGTTGCGGCAATTGGCGTTGTTCCAGACCGGGTCCTTGCCCTGCGGCAGGCGGTAGTTGGGGTTGTGGGTCGGCAGATAGCCGCCCTTGGCCCAGGCGACACAGAACACGATGCGGGGATCGGATTTCTGGATCGGATCCTGGATCGCGGGCAGCACGCGGTCGGTGAAGTCGACGTAGCTGGTGAGGTACTGCTTTGGATCGGTGCCGGGAATTTCGCGATACGTCTCGTCCATGAGCTGGTCGAGCGTGATGTCGCCGCGATCGATCGCGGCCTCGAATTCGGTCGAGATCCGCTTCGCGGTCTCGACGACGATTCGGATCAGCGGTGCGTCCGATGTCTCGACGCCGCTGTCGGCGATCAGCGCGATCAGGCCTTCGGAGGTGTCGAGCAGCTTTGTCACGCGCTGATCGGCGCTCTTGAGATCGCGCGAGGAGAGGTCGACGCCCTTGGCGAGTTCGTTCAGCTCGCTGATGACGGTGTCGCAATGTCCGAGATTGGAGGTCGCCGCGCGCGTGACGCTGCCGATCTCCGCCTCCACGGAGGCGAAGCCCTGCTGAACCCGCGAGATGATGCCGGAGATCTGCTGGGCGCCTTCGCCGGCGGTCTTGGCGCGCTGCGAGGCGTCGCTGCTCTCGCCGATCAGGCCTTCGATCTGGCCGTCGAGATCGCGCACGGTGTCGGAGATCTGGTGCGTGGCTTGGCGGGTGGCTTCCGCGAGGTTCTTCACCTCGCTTGCCACCACGGCAAAACCGCGACCGGCATTGCCGGCGCGGGCGGCTTCGATGGTTGCGTTCAGCGCCAGCAGATTGGTCTGCTTCGCGATCGCCTCGATCGAGCCGGAGACTTTCGCGACCTGCGCCAGCGCCGAGCCGACGGCGCTGAGGCGCGCCTCGATGCGCTCCACCGCCGCGACGAGCTCGGAGATGTGGTTGACCGCGGTGTCGACGGCGCTGCGCGATTGCGCGATCTCGCCAACCGCCGCGGACGTGGTGGTTTGCACGGCCTGCGATGCATTGGCGATATCGTGGTTGGCCGAGACCATCGTCTCGGCGGTCTCCTGGAGATGGTGGAACCGTTCCGACTGGTTTGCGACGCGATTTGCGACTTCCTGGACGTTGCCGGCGATATCGGCGAGTTCCACGCCGAGGCCGCCGATGCGGTCGGCAAGCTGATCGATCAGCCGCTCGGCCAGCGTGCGATTGGAGCCGGTGTCCATGACTGCAAGTTGTACGACGGACATGTTCGATGAGTCCTCCAGTCAGAGCCGCACCCCGGCTCACGGCGGCATTCCCATTCCAATTCAGCTTAAAAGGATGATTCGCGGTCGGCGTCTTGCCTGAGCGTGCACTCAGGCGCAATTCGCGCCTTATTTCTCTATTCCGCTCGAAAAATTGCGGGACATTTTTTCGGACCAGGCTCTAGAGCTTGTAGGCCGTGCGGAATCCACCCCAGTGCCGGCCCTGCACGCGGATCGGAACGTCGATCTCGCGCATCATCACCGTATTCCCATTGCCCATGTCGCGCGCATAGCTCTGCACCAGGTACGAGCGCAGGTTGCGTGCGGCCGCCAACCCCGCCGGGTCGTTGAATATCCTGCGGTTGCGACTATTGGCTGTGTTCCAGGCGACGTCGCCCGGCCGCTGCGGGTGCGAATAGATCTTGTTGTGCACCGGCAGGAAGCCGTTGCGGTCGACCATGGCGCAGAACGCCAAGCGCTGGTCCTTGGCCAGAAAGACCTCCTGGAACGGCGGCAGCGCGCGGTCGGCCCAGTCGAGATATTTCGTGCGGTATTGCTGCGGATTGGTCCCGGCGATTTCGGCGTAGTCGGTGTCGAACAGGTCGTCGATTCTGATTTCGCCGCGGGCAACGGCCTGCTCGAAGATCTGGGTCAGCGCGTTGCCCGCTTCCATGGCGCGGGTGACGAACTCCGTGTTCTCTTCGTGGATCGCCCAGAGCCTGTCCTCGATTTTTTCGCGGAGCTCGGCATTGGGGCTGGCGAATTGCGCGCGGGCACCGGCCTTGGATTGCTCGACCACGCGCAGGCGGCAGGCGCCGACGGCTTCGAGGGTGCCTTCGATCATCGCTTGCGGTGCAAGCCGGCCTGCATCCGCACCGCCGATCAGCACGCCGTCCATCGAGATTTCATAGACCGGCATCACGCCGCGCGGGCTCTCGAACTTGAGATGGCAGGGCAGCCGTTCGGTCTTGCGGCGGTCGTCGTGCTCGCTCTGGCGGAGCAGCACGGCGCAGCGCGATTTCAGCTTCTGTGCGAAGGTGGTGACGGCTTTGCCGGCACTGGCGACGTTCTCGCCGTGGCTCTCGGCGGCCTTGGTCGCGGCATCGATCTCGGCTGCGCTCTCGCCGACCGAGACGATGAATTCCGAGGCGCTCGCGGCGTTGCCGGAGACTTCGCTGGTGGTGGCGTTCTGTTCGGCGACCGCGCCGTTGACGGTCTCGAAGACCGGTCGGATCGCCTCGATCGCCTGCGAAATGCGGTGCACGGCATCGGCAGAGCCGGCGGCGTCGCGCTGCAGCGCGTCGATCTTCTTCGTAATCTCTTCCGTCGCCCCTTGCGTCTGCACCGCGAGGGCCTTGACCTCGGTTGCGACGACCGCAAAGCCTTTTCCGGCAGCGCCTGCGCGTGCGGCCTCGATCGTCGAGTTGAGCGCCAGCAGCGTCGTCTGCCGCGCGATCTGCGCGATCAGGTTGACGACATTGCCGATGGCGGCGGAGGATTCGCGCAAGCGATCGACATTGGCGCGGGCTTCCTGCGCCGCGGCGCTGGCCTCGTCGGCGAGCTTGCCGGCCTCGCGAACCTGCGCTCCGATCCCCAGCGCGGACTGGGTGAACTTGTCGGCGGCATGGGCGAAGGTCGAGGCGGTCGATTGCGCGGCATTGGTCCGGCCGGTCAGGGCGTCGGTGCGGTCGCGGATGGCGGCAAGCGTCGATGCGGTCGCTTCGGCGCCGCCCGCCACCGAATTGGCGGCGCGCTCGAGCTGGCGGATCATCGCGCCGAGCTCGAGTTCCAGTAATTCCAGGATCTCCCGCGCCGAATCACCTTCGGCTGGGGCGGGCTCGGACTGGGTCACCGGCGGCGCGGCCTCTGCGGCTGCCACCGGCGCGGCCATATCCGGCAGACGCTTCCGAAATAGTCCGAATGCCATCAGGTCTCTCTTGTCGGGGGACGCTCGGAGGTTATTTTCGCAGGCTGGAATGAAGTCAGGGTTAACGATGCCTCACCTCTAGGCAGGGGCCTGTACGGTGTTACCTTAAAGTATCCGAGACCCTTTCATTCCGGTGGGTTGGCGGCCTATAAGGCCGCGTTTCCCACCCTCATTGGCGTACGCTTCCAAGAGACCCCCGAGAGACCACGCATGGCCGGACATTCCCAATTCAAGAACATCATGCACCGCAAGGGGCGGCAGGATGCCCAGAAGTCGAAGCTGTTCGGCAAGCTGGCGCGGGAAATCACCGTCGCGGCCAAGCTGGGCACGCCCGACCCCAACATGAACCCCCGCCTGCGCGCCGCCATCATCGCGGCGCGCCAGGAGAACATGCCGAAGGACAATATCGAGCGCGCCGTCAAGAAGGCGCTCGGCAATGAGGGCGAGAACTATGACGAGATCCGCTACGAGGGCTATGGCCCCGGCGGCGTCGCCGTCATCGTCGAGGCGCTGACCGACAACCGCAACCGCGCCGCCTCCGACATCCGCTCCTTCTTCACCAAGTCGGGCGGCAATCTCGGCGAAACCGGCTCGGTGTCCTTCATGTTCGATCGCACCGGAATCATCGAATACGACCGCAGCGTGGCCTCCGACGACGCCGTGCTCGATGCGGCGATCGAGGCCGGCGCCGACGATGTCGTCTCCGGCGAAGCCGGTCACGAGATCTACGCCTCGACCGAAGGCTATCGCGACGTCGCCAAGGCGCTGGAGACCAAGTTCGGCGAGCCGCGCAAGGCCGCGCTGATCTGGAAGCCGCAGAACACGGTCGCGGTCGACGACGAGACCGGCGAGAAGCTGCTCAAGCTGATGGATCTGCTGAACGAGCACGACGACGTCCAGCACGTCTACGCCAATTTCGAGGTGTCAGACGCGCTGGTCGCGAAGATGGGCGGGTAGGACCTCACCCTCCGCTGTCGTCGCCCGGCTTGACCGGGCGACCCAGTATTCCAGCGAAGCCGGCGAGATACGGAGAAGCCGCGGCGTACTGGATTCCCCGCTTTCGCGGGGATGACGGCGCGCGTCGTGGCGGGCAACAATTCCCGCCTCACTGACGATATCCCACTTCCCCTGTTACTTCCGTTCTGTTTCTGTTTCCCCCACGACGGCCAGCCGCTATCACTGGCCCATGACCGTGCTCCCGATTCGTGGCCCCGTTCGCATCATCGGCATCGACCCCGGCCTGCGCCGCACCGGCTGGGGCGTGATCGAGGCTGAGGGCAACCGTCTGATCTACGTCGCCTGCGGCTCGGTGGAACCACCGGACGATTTGCCGCTGGCGAGCCGGCTGCTCGCGATCCATGAGGGGCTCGCGTCCGTGCTGTCCGGCCACAGGCCGATGGAAGCCGCGGTCGAGCAGACCTTCGTCAACAAGGACGGCGTTGCGACGCTGAAGCTCGGCCAGGCCCGCGGCGTCGCCATGCTGGCGCCCGCGATGTTCGGCATCTCTGTCGCCGAATACGCGCCGAACCAGGTCAAGAAGACGGTGGTCGGCGCCGGCCATGCCGACAAGCAACAGATCGCGATGATGCTGAAGATCTTGCTGCCCAAGGCCGAGCCGCCGTCAGCGGATGCCGCCGACGCGCTCGCCATCGCCATCACCCACGCCCATCACCGCCAGAGCACCGCGCTCAGGCTGAAGGTGGCGGGGTTATGATCGGCAAGCTCAAGGGCCTGATCGATTCCTACGGCGAGGATTTCGTGATCCTCGACGTCGGCGGCGTCGGCTATCAGGTGCATTGCTCCTCGCGCACGCTGCAGCATTTGCCCTCGCCGGGCGAGGCCGCCGTGCTGTCGATCGAGACCTATGTCCGTGAGGACCAGATCAAGCTGTTCGGCTTTCGCACCGACCAGGAGCGGGAATGGTTTCGCCTGCTCCAGACCGTGCAGGGCGTCGGCGCCAAGGTCGCACTCGCCGTGCTCGGCACGCTGGCGCCTTCCGACCTCGCCAATGCGATTGCGCTGCGCGACAAGGCGGCGGTGGCGCGTACGCCCGGGGTCGGCCCCAAGGTCGCCGAGCGCATCGTCACAGAATTGAAGGACAAGGCGCCGGCCTTCGCCAATGTCGATCCGGCGGTGGTGCATCTTGCCGGCGCCGTCGACGACCAGCGCGCACCGCGGCCCGTCGCCGACGCGATCTCGGCACTGGTCAATCTCGGCTACGGCCAGCCGCAGGCCGCCGCCGCGATTGCGTCGGCCTCGCGCAGTGCGGGTGAGGGCGCCGAGACGGCGCAGCTCATCCGGCTCGGCCTGAAGGAACTGGCGAAGTGAGCGCGACAATGGTCGGTCTGGTAGGGTGGGCAAAGCGCAGCGTGCCCACCATCTTTCAATCGATCGAAGTCATGGTGGGCACGGCGCGAAGCGCGCCTTTGCCCACCCTACGTGGAGTTCGCTGAGTGAGCGATCCCAAGGCCAACCGCATGGTGTCGCCCGAGCGCCGCAGTGACGATGTCGGCGACACGGCGCTGCGCCCGCAATCGCTATCCGATTTCGTCGGCCAGCAGCAGGCGCGCAAGAACCTCTCGATCTTCATCGAGGCGGCCCGCAAGCGCGGCGAGGCGCTGGATCACGTGCTGTTCGTAGGTCCCCCGGGCCTCGGCAAGACCACGCTGGCGCAGATCGTGGCGAAGGAGCTCGGTGTCGGCTTTCGCGCCACGTCGGGTCCCGTCATCGCCAAGGCCGGCGATCTCGCCGCGCTGCTGACCAATCTCGAGGAGCGCGACGTGCTCTTCATCGACGAGATCCATCGCCTCAGTCCGGCGGTGGAAGAGGTGCTCTATCCCGCGATGGAGGATTTTCAGCTCGACCTCATCATCGGCGAGGGCCCGGCGGCGCGCTCAGTCAAGATCGAGCTGTCGAAATTCACCCTCGTCGGCGCCACCACGCGCGCGGGTCTCCTGACCAATCCCTTGCGCGATCGTTTCGGCATTCCGGTCCGTCTCAACTTCTACACCATCGAGGAACTCGAAAGCATCGTCACCCGCGGCGCGCGCGTGCTCAATGTCGGCATGAGCGCGGACGGTGCCAACGAGATCGCGCGCCGCGCGCGCGGCACGCCGCGCATCGCCGGCCGTCTGTTGCGGCGCGTGCGCGATTTCGCTTCGGCGGCCGATGCCGACAGGATCGATCGCAAGATTGCCGACCACGCGCTGAGCGCGCTCGAGGTCGACGCTGCGGGCCTCGACGCGATGGACCGCCGCTATCTCACGACCATCGCGATGAACTATGGCGGCGGCCCGGTCGGCGTCGAGACCATGGCCGCTGCGCTGTCCGAGCCGCGCGATGCGATCGAGGACATCATCGAGCCCTACCTGATCCAGTGCGGCTATCTGCAGCGTACTCCGCGCGGCCGTCTGCTCACCTCGCACGCCTTCCGACATCTCGGCATCGCCGAGCCCTCGCGGGATGCGGCGGCGCAGTTTGGCCTGTTCGGCGCGGACGACAGCGACGACTGATCTGCGCCAATGCAGCGCGCTGCTTCTATCATGAATTTCTGGTAATCTCGTGCAGACGTTCTGCACGAACGCACCCCAATTCCGCTCCAATCGGACCGCATCAACAAGGCGCATTACGATCGGGTCTTCATGATCACGCGCCGTCATCTCATCCGTTCCATCGGCGGCCTGTCCGCCCTCGGCGTCTCGACCGCCGCCTATGGCGTCGGCATCGAGCCGGTGCTGCGCCTTCGCGTCACCCGCTATCATCTGACGCCGCGGCAATGGCCGGCGGATCTTCCGCTGAAGATCGCCGCCATCGCCGACATTCATGCCTGCGATCCCTGGATGTCGCTGGAGCGGATCGAGTCGATCGTCGACCGCACCAACGCGCTGAAGGCCGACCTCATCGTGCTGCTCGGCGACTATGTCGCCGGCGTGCACCAGGTCACGCGCCTCATCCCGTCGCGCGAATGGGCGAGGGTGCTGGCCCGCCTGAAGGCGCCGCTCGGCGTCCATGCCGTGATGGGCAACCACGATTATTGGGACGACAGGACGGTGCAGCAGGCAGGGTATGGGCCGACGATCGCCCATCGCGCGCTGGAGACGGCCGGCATCCCCGTCTACGAGAATGACGTGGTGCGCCTCACCAAGGACGGCCGCCCGTTCTGGCTTGCGGGGCTCGGCGATCAGCTGGCCTTCCTGCCGGCGCGGCGCTTCCGCAGCATCGGCCGCTTCGGCGCCGACGATCTTAACGCCACGCTGGCGAAGGTCACCGACGATGCGCCGGTCATCCTGCTCGCGCACGAGCCCAACATCGCGCCGCTCGTACCCGGGCGCGTCGCGCTGCAACTGTCCGGCCATACCCATGGCGGCCAGGTTCGCCTGCTTGGCTGGTCGCCGGCGGTTTCGCCCAAGAACGGCCTGCGCCTCGCCTATGGCCACTTCCGGCTGAAATGCGACCTCATTGTCTCCGGTGGCCTCGGTTGCAGCATCATGCCGATCCGCGTCGGCGTGCCGCCCGAGATCGTCGAGGTGACGCTGGGAAGGACAGGGCTCGCCGTGTCCTAGCTGCGCTTGCGCGTCCGGCCGTTTTTGCGCAAAACGGGGCGGTTAGCGACAAGCGAAGAGGCTCGCGACGTGACAGCTCATCTCGACGGCGAGATCCGCGACGGCCGCCACCACATGCAGGTCCGCGTCTATTACGAGGACACGGATTTCTCCGGCATCGTCTATCACGCCAATTATCTGCGCTACATGGAGCGCGGCCGCACCAATCACCTCCGGCTGATGGGCGCCGAGCAGCAGGCGCTGTTCGACCAGGTGGAGACCGAAGGTGCCGGCTTTGCCTTCGTGGTGCGCTCGATGCATCTGGATTTCCTGAAACCCGCTCGGATGGACGACGTGCTCGACGTCGTGACCTGGCCTGTTGCGGTGAAGGGCGCCTCGATCATGCTGGCGCAGGAAGTGCGTCGCGGCGAGGAGGTTCTGGTGAAGGCCGAGGTGCGCGTCGCCTTCATCAGCGGCGGCCGCGCCCAGCCGATCCCGAAATCGATCCGCGCGTTGATGAAGGCCGATCTGATTTCCTGATCGCCCGATAAGTGATCGCCCGATTTGTGATGGCCTATCGACTCCACCAGTCGCGGCGATAGATTGCGGCCTCGACCAACCGATGAGGCCATCATGTCGCGCCCGCCGCTTCCGCCCTTCACCCGTGAGACCGCCGCGCAAAAGGCCCGCATGGCCGAGGACGCCTGGAATTCACGCGACCCGGTGCGGGTCTCGCTCGCCTATACCGAGGACAGCCGCTGGCGCAATCGCTCAGAGGTCTTGCAGGGCCGCGAGGCCATCGTCGCGTTCCTCACCCGCAAATGGGAGAAGGAGCAGGACTACCGCCTGATCAAGGACCTCTGGGCCTTCGACGAGAACCGCATCGCCGTGCGCTTCCAGTACGAATGGCACGACGCGAGCGGCCAGTGGTATCGCTCCTACGGCAATGAGCAGTGGGAGTTCGACGAGCACGGGCTGATGAAGCGCCGCGAAGCGTCGATCAACGACATCGCGATTGCGGAGAAGGACCGCCGCTTTCATTGGGCCGCGCCGGGGCCGCGGCCGGCCGATGTGCCGGGGCTGGGGGAGAGTCCGTTCTGAGGCGCTTCCTCTCCCTCTCCCCGTTCTTACGGAGAGAGGGTTGGGGTGAGGGGCTGCTTCAGCAAATTCGATGGCAGACGGACTCGCGGAGAGTCCCCCTCACCCGGATTGCATCTTCGATGCAATCCGACCTCTCCCCGCAAGCGGGGCGAGGTGAAGTCTCACCGCCTTGCCAGAAACCGCGTAATCGCCCCACCGAGCTTCGCATTGTCCATCGGCTCGGCTAGCGATGCGCGCGCCGTCGCCACCACGTCATCCGGAGCCTTGCCGTCGCGCAGATCGCAGCACACTTGCGCAAACGCCACGTCGAACTCCGGGTGCGGCTGCACGGTCAGCGTCGTGCCATTGGCGTAGAGCAGGCCGGCATGCGGGGTGAACTCCGACGACAGGATCGTCAGCGCGTCGTTGGGCGGCTCGATCACCTGATCCTGATGTGAGGCGGCGATTGCAACCTCCTCGCAGGCAATGACGCCGTTCTCCGGCAGCACCTGATAGACGTGCCGGCCGATGCCCCAGCCTTTCTCCGACTTGCGCACGGTGCCGCCGAGCGCCTGCGCGATCAACTGATGGCCGAAGCAGATTCCGACCATCGGCGTCTTGTTGGCGTAAGCGGTACGGACGAAATGCTCCAGTGGCGCGATCCAGTCGAGCCCGTCATAGACGCCTGCTGCCGCGCCGGTGATCAGCACGGCCTCGAGCTTGCCCGGATCGGGAAGCGCGTCGCCGTTCGGGATGCTGACGACGTCCACCGTGGCCGTCGGGTCCTCGGTGCGGACCATGCGTTCGAACATGTCCGGGAACGAGCCGTGCTGCTCCCGATATTTTTGCGGGACCTGTCCGGTCTCGATGATGGTGATGCGTGCCATGTGCCCCCCGGAAGGTTGCGAAGCCAAAGCGCGATGAGATCAGAATGAATCGCCATCGCGCTTTGTTTGTTGTTCAAGCATGATCTTTCCGGAGAACCGCTTCACACTTTTCCGGATCATGCTCAGCCGCCTTCTGCCCTATATTGCTGGTGTGACGCTGTACGCTCCAGCAGTGCACTTTCCTTGCGGACCTCGTTGAGAAAGGCCTTGGCCAGGCGCGACAGCGGCTCGGCCTCCGACCATAGCATATAGGCGACCGCGTGCGTCGTCGGCGTGAACGGGCGGACAACGAGGCCGCTGCCGCCGTTCTGTCGCGGCGAGTAGGGATCGACCACCGCGGCGCCGACGCCGGCGGCAGCTAACACGCAGGCCGTGTTGCAGTAGCGCACCTCGACGGTCGGCTGAAACGGCGCGCCGGCGCGGGCAAAACTGTCGCGCACGGCTTCACCCAGCCGCGTGCCGCGTTCGAGCCCGATGAAAGGCAGGCCGGACAGATCCGAAGCCGAGATCACGGGCCTTTCGGCGAGCGGGTGCTGCGGCGGCAATACGCACACCATCTCGCCGGTATGCACCACCTCGTGCGCGATGCCGGGATGATGCGTCAGCCCGAGCGCGAAGCCGAGCTCGGCGACACGGCTGAGCACGCCCTCGATGATGCCCTCGTAGCGGCGCACGTCGAAGAACACGCGCGTTTCCGGGCGACGCCGCAGGAAGCCTGACAGCGCGGAGGGGATGATGCTGTAGGCCAGCGGCGGCGTCGCCACGATGGCAAGGTGCCCGGAGCGGTTCTCGCGCAGATCGCGCACGCGGTTCTCGAGTTTTGCGTGCAGCGCGAAGATCGCCTCGCTCTCCTTGTACAGCGCCATCGCTTCCGCGGTCGGAAACAGCCGGTTGTTGACCCGCTCGAACAGCGCGAAGCCCGCCTGCGCCTCCATCGTCTTCAGCGCATTGCTGACCGCGGGCTGCGAGAGGGCCAGTTCGTCCGCCGCCGCGACCGTGGTGCGGTGGCGGATGACGGCGCGCAGGATTTCGAGCTGACGCAGGTTCATATCACTGCTGATTATACTCAGGGCCAAAACATCATAGCAGAATGAATTGATTTTGCAGCCCCGCTCGCCCGTAATGGCAGCGGATTTGCACGTCGCATCAAAGGGTTCATTCGCCCATTGAGGCAGCACTGCGCACAGATTGGAGGCAAACTTGGTTCGTGTCCTTCGCGCCGCCGCCGCTCAAATGGGGCCGACGCAAAAAGCCGATACGCGCGAGCATACGTTGTCGCGGATGCTTGCACTGCTGGAGGAGGCGGCCGGCCGCGGCGCCAGCCTCGTGGTGTTCCCCGAGCTTGCCTTCACCACCTTCTTCCCGCGTTGGCTGCTCGAGGGTGAGGCGCTCGACCGTTATTTCGAGCGCGGAATGCCGAACCCTGCGGTGGCTAAACTGTTCGATCGTGCGCGGGCGCTGCGCGTCGGCTTCTATGTCGGTTATGCCGAGCAGACCGCTGACGGCCGCCGCTACAATTGCGCCATCCTGGTCGATCGCGACGGTGAGATCTTGGGCCGCTATCGCAAGGTTCACCTGCCGGGTTCGGTGGAGCCGCGGCCGGGCGCACGTTACCAGCAACTCGAGAAACGCTATTTCGAATATGGCGATCTCGGCTTTCCCGCCTTCCGCGCCGGCTCGGCCTGGGCCCACGCCATCATGGGCATGATGATCTGCAACGATCGCCGCTGGCCGGAATCCTGGCGCGTGCTCGGCCTGCAAGGCGTCGAGCTTGTCTGTATCGGCTACAATTCGGCTGCCTACGATCCCAATGGCGGCACCACCGAAGACGGCGCCCTGCGCACCTTCCACTCGACATTGGTGACGCAGGCCAACGCCTACATGAACGCGACCTGGGCGATCTCGGTGGCGAAGGCGGGCGAGGAGGACGGCTCCGGACTGATCGGCGGCTCCTGCATCGTCGATCCGAATGGGCGCATCGTCGCGCAGGCGCAGACGCTCGCAGATGAAGTGATCGTCGCCGACATCGATCTCGGCCTGTGTCGCCAGGGCAAGGACAAGATGTTCAACTTCGCCGCCCACCGGCGGCCGGAGCAATACAGGGTGATCACTGAACGTGCAGGCGTCATCGAGCCGGCCGTTCTCGATGCGGATTGATTTCAAACGGCCGGTCGCGGCGTTGGCAAAGGAGCTGACATGACACGCCTTTCGCATTTCCTCGCCCTTGCAACCCTGGCTGCCGCGACGTCGGCACAGGCGGCCGAGCTTCCCGCGGAGATCAAGCAGGCGGGCACGCTGAAGCTCACGGTCAACTCCACCTATGCGCCGATGGAGTATCGCGATCCCGCGACCAATGAGCTGGTCGGGCTCGACATCGATCTTGCCAACGAGCTCGCCAAGCGGCTCGGCGGCCTCAAGATCGTCTGGAGCGAGACGCCGTTCGCCGAGCTGATCCCTTCGCTGCAGACCAAGCGCGCCGACTTCATCATGTCCGGCATCTCGGACCGGGCCTCGCGGCGCGAGACCGCCGATTTCGTCGATTACCTCCAGACCGGCCCGCAATTCTTCGTCGTGGCGGACAATGGAGCCAAAGACGCGACCGATCTCTGCGGCAAGAAGGTCGGCACCACCCGCAGCACCAGCTTCCCGGTCGAGATCGAGAAGTGGAGCAAGCAGAATTGCGAGCCGGCCGGCAAGCCTGCCATCCAGTACGTTCCGGGCGAGAACTCGATCGACGTCCGCAACCAGCTCAAGCAAGGCCGCATCGATGCCGCCGTGCAGGGCAGCGAGACGCTGCCTTACGCGCAAACGCAGGAGCCCGGCAAATACCGCGTCGTCGGCGAGCCCTTCGCCAAAGGCTATCAAGGCATCATGTTCCGCAAGGACGATGCCGCCCTGCGCGAGGTCGTGACCGAGAAGCTCACCGCCATGATCGCCGATGGCTCCTATAAGGCTGTTCTCGACAAATGGGGCTTAGGGGCCAACGCGGTCGCCCAGCCCATGCTCAACGCGGCGCCGCAATGAAGCCGGCGCCGGCACTCGCGGAAGGTTTCCCTGATCTGTCGGGGATGAGGATCGCGCGCGAGCCGCACTGGTTTCGCTGGCTCAGCGCCGCGCTGATCATTCTCGTGCTCGCGGCCATTGCGCGCGCGTTTGCGAACGGGCAGATCGAATGGTCCTATGTCAGCCGCTTCCTGACCGCAAAAGTCATTCTCGAAGGCATCTTCAACACCATGGTGATGGCGGTGCTGGCGATGACGCTCGGCATCGTCCTGGGCATCATCGTCGCGATCATGCGGCTGTCGCCCAATCCGGTGCTGAAGACGGTCGCCGCCGGCTACACCTGGCTGTTCCGCGGCACGCCGCTGATCCTGCAGCTGCTGCTCTGGTTCAACCTCGCGCTGGTGTTCCCGATCATCGGCATTCCCGGCTTGTGGAGCGCGCGCGCCGTCGACGTCATGACGCCGTTCCTTGCCGCTCTGCTCGGGCTCGGCATCAACCAGGGCGCCTACACCTCCGAGGTGATGCGCGCCGGCATGTTGTCGGTCGACATCGGGCAGTATGAAGCGGCGCAGGCGATCGGCATGGGACGGTTGCGCGCGTTGCGCCGGATCGTGCTGCCGCAGGCGATGCGCGTGGTGATCCCGCCGCTCGGCAACGAGTTCATCGGCATGGTGAAGGCGACCTCGCTTGCGAGCGTGATCCAGTATCCGGAATTGCTGCATAACGCCGAAAACATCTACTACGCCAATTCCCGCGTGATCGAGCTCTTGATCGTCGCCGGGCTCTGGTACCTGCTCGTGGTCTCGATCCTGACCCCGCTCCAGATGCTGCTCGAACGCCGTTTTGCGCGCGGCACATTGCGGCTTGCGCGATGACAAAGCCCCTCGTCGCGATCCGCTCCGTCGCCAAGAATTTTGGCGAGTTCCAGGCTCTCAAAAGCGTCTCGCTCGACGTCTGGCCCGGCGAGGTGATGTGCCTGATCGGGGCCTCCGGCTCGGGCAAGACCACGCTGCTCCGCTGCATCAACCAGCTGGCCACGATCGATGCCGGCGGCATCTGGCTCGACGGCGAATTGCTCGGGGTGCGAGAGCAAAGCGGACGGCTGCACCGTCTCAGCGAGCGCGAGATCGGGCGGCAGAGGCTGAAGACCGGTATGGTGTTCCAGCGCTTCAATTTGTTTCCGCACAAGACGGCGCTGGAGAACATCACCGAAGGTCCGCTCCAGGTGCAGGGCCGCAAGCCTGACGAAGTACGCACGGAAGCGCTCGAACTGCTGCGCCGCGTCGGATTGTCCGCGAAGGCGGACTGGTATCCCGCCCAGCTCTCGGGCGGCCAGCAGCAGCGCGTCGCCATCGCGCGTGCGCTGGCGATGAAGCCGATGCTGATGCTCTTTGATGAACCGACCAGCGCGCTCGATCCCGAGCTCGTCGGCGAGGTTCTTGCCGTGATGAAGGAACTGGCGAAGAGCGGCATGGCCATGATGGTGGTGACGCACGAGCTCGGCTTCGCGCGCGAGGTCGCTGATCGCGTCGTCTACATGGACCAGGGCGCGATCGTCGAACAGGGCCGCGCATCGGACGTATTGGGCGCCCCGCGCGAGGAGCGCACCAGGGCTTTTCTTTCCGCTGTGATCTGAATGGGAGCGTGTTGATGAAGAGACTTTTGGTTGCGGCGGCGTTCCTCGGCGTCATGAGTGTGCCCGCGATGGCGATCGATCTGCCCGCGGAGATCACCAAGCGGGGCAGCATCAAGGTGGCGCTGGTGCCGAACTATCCGCCGATGGAGTTCCGCGATCCCGCGACCAACGCGCTGTCCGGCTTCGACATCGATCTCGGCGAAGCCATCGGCCGCAAGCTTGGCGTCAAGATCGAATGGACCGAAACCAGCTTTGCCGAGTTCATGCCGTCGATCTCGACGGGGCGCGTGGACGCCATCCTGTCCGGCTTCACCGACTATGCCAGCCGGCACGAGGTCGCGTCTTTTGTCGATTATCTACGCAGCGGTCCGCAGTTCTTCGTGCAGCAGTCGCGCAAGGCGGAGTTCAAGGACGCCGCATCGCTCTGCGGCAAGAAGGTCGGAGCCAGTCGCCGCACCATGTTCCCGGCGCAGATTGCGGCGTGGAGCGAAAAGAACTGCGGCAGCAGTCCGATCCAGTTCGTCGGCACCGACGGCTCAGCCGACGCCCGCACCCAGCTCAGGCAGGGCCGCATCGATGCCGCCGCCCAGGGCAACGAGACGCTGCCTTACATCATGGATCTCGAGCCCGGCACCTATGCAACGGTGGGCGAGCCCATCGCACAGCAATTCACCGGCATCGCGCTGCCGGTCAAGGAAAAGGCGTTGCAGCAGGCGATGCTGGAGGCGGTCGACGCGCTGATCGCGGACGGCACCTATCGCACGCTGCTCGCCAAGTGGAAACTGACGGACAACGCACTCGAGAAGGCGACCATCAATGCTGGACAGTAAAGCACTCCAAAGCATCCCGCTCGTCCCGGCCAACACCGCGGATCCCGCGCCGGACTATCCCTGGCCGAAGCCGTACAATTCGGCGATGTTCCTGTCGTTCGACGTGGACGCCGAGAGCGCGTGGACCAGCAAGGACGCAGGTCACGCCCAGCGGCTCATCACCATGAGCTATGGCGGCTATGAGGCCCGTGTCGGCACGCCCAAGCTGCTGGAGCTGCTCGACCAGCTCGATCTCAAGGCGACGTTCTTCGTCACGGGCTGGTCGGTCGATGCGCACCCGGCGATGGCCGAATCCATTCTCAAGGCCGGCCACGAGATCGGCCATCACGGGTATCACCATCTGCTCCCCGATCCCGGCGATCCCTGGATCGAGGAGGAGCTGGAGCGCGGCTTCGAGGCGCTGAAGCGTCGGCTCGGCGTCAGGCCGACCGGCTATCGCGCGCCTTACGGCGAGTTCACCGAGGAGCTGCGCGTCGCGCTGGTGCGCCACGGCATCGTCTACACGTCCTCGTTCCGCGATGACGTCAGGCCCTATCGCCACCGGCTCGCCGACGGCAAGCCGGGCACGATCGAGCTGCCGGTCACCGCGAGCTATGACGACTGGATGCACGGCCTGTCCGCCCGCTTCAGCCCGCGCTCGATCTTCCCGAAGGAGCATGTGCTCTCGATGTGGAAGGACGAACTGGACGAGGTCCGCGACTGGGGCGCAATGGTGACCACCGTGCTGCATCCGCAATGCAGCGGCCGTCCGATGCGCCTGCGCCTGCTGCGCGAGTTCCTCACCTACGTAAAGTCGTGTCCCGACGTCTGGATCACGACCGGCGAAAAGATCGCGGAGAATTTTCTCCGCCACGAAGCGGCCAGCCGCTGAGCCAAGCCATGACCCGTCGCCGCATCCTCGTCATCAACCCCAACTCGTCGGCATCGGTGACGGGGGCGATCGACGACGCGGTGGCGCCGCTGCGCATCGCCGGCGGGCCTGACATCGAGGTCGTGGGCCTTGCCGAGGGGCCGCCGGGCATCAGCTCGCAGCGCGACGCCGACAGCGTCGTCATGCCGCTGGTGAACCGCGTGTCGCGCGACAATGCCGACGCCTTCGTGCTCGCCTGCTTCAGCGATCCCGGCCTGCATGCGGTGCGTGAGGCGGCCGGTGGCCGCCCCGTGCTGGGCATCGCCGAATGCGGCATCTTCCGCGCACTGATGCTGGGCGAACGCTTTGGAATTATCGCACTGTCGCCGTCGAGCATCCGCCGCCAGCAGCGCATGGCGCGGGTGATGGGCGTCGACAGCCGTTATGCCGGAAGCTGGTCGGTCGGCGCGAGCGCGGCGGAAACCGCAGGCGCGGACATCCGCGGTCGCCTGATCGACGCAGGCCGTGCGCTGGTCACCCAATGCCGCGCCGATGTCGTGGTGATGGGCTGCGCCGGCATGGCGTCGCACCGCGCGGCGATCGCGGACGCGATCGGCGTGCCCGTGGTCGAGCCAGCGCAGCAGGCGGTGGCTGCTGCGATCGGCGCGGTCTTGTTGAACACGTAAAACGAACGATGAAGTTCGATCTCTTCAGGAGCCTCTTGTAATGCCCGTTTCTCGCCGCTCGCTCCTCAAGGCCGCAGCAGCAATTCCAGCACTGTCGTTGCCGGGCATTGTCCGTGCTGAATCCCAGTCTACGCTGCGCTTTATCCCCGTCATCGATCTCGCCTTCGTCGATCCGATCTATTCGACCGCGCAGGTGTCGCGAAACCACGGCTTCATGGTCTACGACACGCTCTACGGCATGAGCTCGTCGCTCCAGGTCTCGCCGCAGATGCTGTCGGGCCATGTCGTCTCCGCCGACGGGCTGCAATGGGACCTCAGCTTGCGCGACGGCCTGTTCTGGCACGACGGCGAGCGCGTGCTGGCTCGCGATTGCGTCGCCAGCATCCGCCGCTGGGCGGCGCGCGACGGCTTTGGCGGCGAGCTGCTGGAAGCGACTGCGGAGCTGTCGGCCGCTGATGATCGCACCATCCGCTTCCGTCTCAAGCGTCCGTTCCCGCTGCTGCCGCAGGCGCTCGGCAAGGCCGCGATCAACGCCTGCTTCATGATGCCGGAGCGGTTGGCGAGCCAGGACCCGTTCAAGCCGCTCACCGAGGTGATCGGCAGCGGCCCGTTCCGCTACCTCGCCGACGAGCGCGTGCAGGGCGCGCGCAACGCCTACGCCAAATTCGAGCGCTATCAGCCCCGCACCGACGGCAAGCCGGATTGGACCGCGGGGCCGAAGATCGTGCACTACGACCGCGTGGTCTGGACCACCACGCCCGATGCCGGCACCGGCGTCGCCGCGCTGCAGACCGGCGAGCAGGACTGGCAGGAGACCACGCCGCACGATCTGTTGCCGGTGATCAAGGCTGCCGGTGACATCGAGACGCGCATTCTTGATCCCCGCGGTTACGCCTGCATGCTGCGGCTCAATCATCTGCAGCCGCCGTTCGACAATCCCGCCCTCCGCCGCGCGCTGCTCGGTGCGATCGACCAGTCCGCGTTCATGACGGCGGTGGCCGGTGTCGATCCCGCCTTTCAGGTCTCGCCGATCGGCTACTTCGCGCCCGGTACGCCGATGGCGAACGAGGTCGGCCTCGATGTGTTCCGCGGGCCCCGCGACTACGCCAGGGTCAAGGCCGACCTGAAGGCGGCCGGCTATAATGGCGAGAAGATCGTGGTGCTCGTGCCCACCAATTCGTTGGCGCAGAAGCCGCTCGGCGAGATCGCGGTCGATAGCTTGCGCAAGGCCGGCATGAACGTCGAATATGCCGGGCTCGATTTCGCCGTCGTGTTACAGCGCCAGCTCAAGAAGGATCCGGTCGGGCAGGGCGGCTGGAGCGCGGCGGTCGGCAATTGGCAGGGCATCGACTGGCTCAATCCGGCCGGCAACACCAACATCCGCGGCGAGGGCAAGGTCGCCGGCTGGTATGCGAGCGAGAAGATGGGCGCCTTGCGCAACCAATGGCTGGCCGCTTCCGAGCTCGCCGAGCAGCAGCGCATCTGCCGCCAGGTCCAGGCGGTGGCGTTCGAGGAGATTCCCTACATCCCGATCGGCCTGTACAAGCAGCCGACCGCCTATCGCAAGGCCATCACCGGCATTCTCGACGGCACCGCCGTCTTCTGGAACGTACGCCCCGCATGAGCACGATCGCAATCTTCGGCAGCTATGTGCTGTCACGGAAAGACGGCGCGCAGGATGTGCTGCGCGACCGTTGGGTCCTTATCGAAGGCAAGAGGATCGCCGCGGTCACGCGCGACAGGCCGCGCGCGGACGAGGTCTACGACCGCCCCGGCCGCTTCGTTCTGCCGGGCTTGCTGAACCTGCACAATCACTGCTTTTCTGAGGCGGTAGCGCGCAGCCACACCGAGGACGGCAACGGCCGCAAGAACAACCAGAGCATCGTCTACACGGTGCTGCTGCCGCTGACCAAGCGCGGCGCCGATCTGCTGTCGGCGGAAGAACGCATGGCGGTGGCGCGGCTCGGCATCCTCCAGCTCCTCAAGGGTGGTGCTACCACGGTGATGGAGCCGTTCCGCAATTCGATCCCTGAAATGTTCGACGCCGCCGAGGAGATGGGCATTCGCTTTTATGGCGCGCCCTATCTGTTCTCGACGTCGGACGCCAAGGCCGGCCCCGACGGCGTAGTGCAATATTCCGGCGATGACGGCGCCGCCGACATGGCGACGTGGGATGCGCTCTACCAGCGCTGGAACAATCGCGGCGACGGCCGCATCGGCCTCGCCATGAGCCCGCACGCCACCGACACCTGCGGCCCCGACCTCCTGAGAGCTTGCGCCGTGCGAGCGCGCGAGCTCGGCGTGCCCATCACGACGCATATGGCGCAGAGCCGCGCCGAGGTCGAGACCATCGGCAGGCGCTATGGCGGCCGCACGCCGGCGCAATATCTGGATTGGCTCGGCCTGCTCGCGCCCGATTTGATGGCGGCGCATTGCATGTTCAGCAGCGACGACGATCTCAAGTTGATGGCCGCGCGCGGCATGACCGTTCTGAATTGCCCGCGCGTGTTCGCGCGCGCCGGCGTCACCGCGGCCTTCAGCCGGTTCGCCGAGCATGGCGTGCGCACCGTGGTCGGCACCGACGGCTACAACATGGATCTGCTCGGTGAGCTCAATGCGGCGTCACTGATCTCCAAGACCACCTCGCAGCGCGCCGATGTCGCCAATTCGCCCGAGTTGATCGAAGCGAACACGGCCGTGGCCGCCGATGTCATCAAGCGGCCGGATCTCGGCCGGATCGAGCCGGGCGCGACCGCCGATCTCACCGTGGTCGATCTCACCCATCCGCATCTCCAGCCGCTGTTCGATCCCCGCCGCGCGCTGATCGCGCTCGCCAACCGCGCCAATATCGATCAGGTGATCGTCGATGGCCGCGTGCTGGTCGATGCCGGCCGCTATCTCGGCGCCGACGAAGCGGCGATCACCGCAGCGGGCAGCGCCGCGATCGGCAAGATCTGGGATCTGCCGGAGGCGCAGGCCGCGTTCAACGGCTGAGGCCAGCGTCGCCCTCGAACTCCATCAGCGCCTTGCGCATGGTCTCCACCAGATCCAGCGCCACCGGCGAAGGGCTGCGCTGCGCCGGAAAGACGGCGGAGAATTCGAAGTCGATGCGCGGCAGGAAGCGCCGCACGACGACGCCGCGCGTCGCGAACTCCTGTGCGGTGAAGGGATCGCAGATCGAGACCCCGAGCCCTGATGACACCATCCCGCACATGATTTCCGACAGCGTGGTCTCGACCCTGAGCACGCGGCGGACGTCGCTGCGGTGAAACACCTGGTCGACGAGGTGCCGGCTTGACGATCCCGCCGACAGCGAGATGAACGTCTCGCCCTCGAAATCGCGCGGCTCCAGCACTTCCTTCTCTGCGAGGCGATGTCCGGTCGGCACTACCGCGACGCGCGCCAGCGCCGGCAGCCGCAGGCTCGGCAGTCCGGAATGGGCAATCGGCACCTCGGCAAAGCCGATGTCGCATTGATTGTTCAAGACCCAGTCGACCACGATCGGCGAGATCACGCCGAAGAAGGCCAGGTTGAGGTTGGGCCGTTCCATCAGGAAATGACCGGCAAGTCGTGGCAAATAGCCGTTCGCCAGCGCCGGCAGCGCGGCGATGCGCAGCGAGCCAGTGCGGCGGCCACGGATTTCTTCGGCCGCAGCCGTGATGCGTTCGAGACCGACGAAGGACCGTTCGACCTCGGTATAGAGCGCCATTGCCGCGGCGGTCGGCACGAGGCCGGTGCCGCGCCGCTCGAACAACTCCATCTTCAAGAGGGCCTGGAAGTCGCGCAGCAACCGGCTGACAGCGGGCTGCGTCACCACCATCAGCTTCGCGGCCTCGGTGACGCTGCCGGTCAGCATGGTCGCGCGGAAGGCCTCCACCTGCCGCGAATTGATCCGCGCCATTCCAAATCATCCATAACATTTAGGCATACATAGGTTGCCATTATTCATTGGACGATGGAAGTATAGGTTGCGATCTTTTTCATCAGGACTGGAGACAGCCCGCTTTTTCGGCAGATTGGAGGGGTTCAAGCCTCCAGATCGCGCCAAAACCCGCCGTACGGGCGCCGGAGCCTGCTTGGAGACGGGATTGCGCGGAAGGAAATGCGGAAGAGGCTTCAGCCAGCGAGACTCGTCGGCACGTCACCTCATTCCGGTATGGAGATCGGTCCACATGAAGACTCTTCGCCTTCTGACCGCGGTCAGCATCGCAGCGCTCATTGCCGCCCCGTCGGCCGCTTCGGCCCAGCAAAAGACGCTCTACGTCGCCGGCTATGGCGGCTCGTTCGAGAAGACGATCCGCGACGAGGTGATCCCGGCCTTCGAGAAAGAGAACGGCGTCAAGGTCGAATACGTCGCCGGCAATTCCACCGACACGCTGGCAAAACTCCAGGCGCAGAAGGGCAACCAGCAGATCGACGTCGCCATCGTCGATGACGGCCCGATGTACCAGGCGATCCAGCTCGGCTTCTGCGGCAAGCTCGAGGGACTGCCGGCCGATCTCTACGACACCGCGCGCTTCAAGGACGATCGCGCAGTCGCCATCGGCATCGTCGCGACCGGGCTGATGTACAATACCAAGGTGTTCAAGGAGAAAGGCTGGGCGCCGCCGACCTCGTGGAATGACCTGAAGGATACGAAATACGCAAAACAGCTGGTGATCCCGCCGATCAACAACACCTACGGTCTCGAAGCGCTGGTGATGCTGTCGAAGATGAACGGCGGCGGCGAGACCAATGTCGATTCCGGCTTCAAGATCTTCAAGGAGCAGATCAATCCGAACGTGCTCGCTTACGAGCCGTCGCCGGGCAAGATGACCGAGCTGTTCCAGTCCGGCCAGGCCGTGATCGCGGTGTGGGGCACCGGCCGTGTGCAGAGCTTTGCCAACACCGGCTTCCCCGTCGACTTCGTCTACCCGAAGGAAGGCGCTGCGACGCTGCTGACCACGGCGTGTCCGATCACCAAGCCGAGCGCCTCGCCGCTGGCATCAAGTTTCGTCAAGATGCTGCTCGACCCCAAGATCCAGCTCGTGATGCTGAAGGATTACGGCTACGGCCCGGTGCTGAAGTCGCTGGTGATCCCGCCGGAGCTCGGCAAGATGGCGCCGATCGGCGAGCGTGCGGCCAAGCTCTATAATCCGGACTGGACCGTCATCAACGAGAAGCGCGAGGAGTGGACCAAGCGCTGGAATCGCGAGGTCGAGCGTTGATCTGATCGTCGCAGCGGAGACAGCGTATGGCCTATCTCGAGCTCGATCGGGTCGCCAAGCAATTCGGGGCGCAGACTGTGGTCGATGACTTCAGTCTCTCGGTGGGGAAGGGGGAGTTCATCTCCTTCCTCGGCCCGTCCGGCTGCGGCAAGACCACGACGTTGCAGATGATCGCGGGCTTCCTCGATCCCACCCGCGGCGCGATCCGCCTGGAGGGCAAGGACCTGACCGCGATCCATCCGGCCAAGCGTGGCCTTGGCATCGTGTTCCAGAGCTACGCGCTGTTTCCGCACATGACGGCGGCGGAGAACGTCGCCTTCGGTCTCGAGATGCGCAACGTGCCGCGCACTGAAAGAGCCGAGCGCGTTCGTGCCGCGCTCGCGATGGTCGGCCTTGCCGGCTTTGAGGACCGCCATCCCCGCCGCATGTCCGGCGGCCAGCAGCAGCGCGTGGCACTCGCCCGCGCGCTGGTGATCAAGCCGAGCGTGCTCTTGCTCGACGAGCCGCTGTCCAACCTTGACGCCAAGCTGCGCGAGGAGATGCAGATCGAGCTGCGTCAGATCCAGCGCACCATCGGCACCACCACGATCCTGGTCACCCATGACCAGAACGAGGCGATGTCGCTGTCCGATCGCATCGTGGTGATGAGCCAGGGCAAGATCGAGCAGATCGGGACGCCGCAGGAGACCTATGAGAAGCCGGCCTCGGCCTTCGTCTCGCAATTCCTCGGCAAGACCAACGATTTCGCCGCGGCGGTCGATCGGACCGCCACGCCAGCGCGGGTGACGGCGGGCTCCTGGAGTGCGCCGGCCCCGGCGGGCCTCAGCGGTCCCGTCACCGTCAGCATTCGCCCTGAAAGAATCGGCTTCGGCGATGCCGGCCTCAGCGCAAAAATCGTCACGCGCATCTTCCAGGGCAATCACTGGCTGTTCCAGTGCGACAGCGAATGCGGCCCGGCAATCGTGATCCGCCAGAATGACGGCAAGGCGCAGCCGGCCGAAGGCGAGACGGTTCGTCTTACCTGGCGGCCCGAGGATATGAGCGTCCGCGCGAGGGCTGGCGCATGAGCGCAGTCGCCGAGGAACGCAGCGCGCGTGCGCCCTGGGCGCTGACGGCGCCTGCCTTGATGCTGTTCGTCGGCGTGCTGCTGATTCCGCTGGCGATGACGGTGATGCTGTCGTTCCACGATTGGGGCCAGTACAAGGGCATCGAGCCGGTCTTCATCCTCAAGAACTGGCACGAGATCGCGACCGATCCCTATTACGCCGAGATGTTCTGGCGCACCTTTCGCATCGCGATCCTGACCACGCTGCTCACCGCGCTGCTCGGGGCGCCCGAAGCCTACATCCTCAACCGCATGAGCGGCCGTTGGAAAAGCTTCTTCCTGCTGGTCATCCTCGGGCCGCTTCTGATCTCCGTGGTGGCTCGCACGCTGGGCTGGGCGCTGCTGTTCGGCGGCAACAACGGCCTCGTCAACAAGCTCTTGATGTCGCTCGGGGTGATTAGCTCGCCCATTCCCTTCATGTTCACCGAAACCGGCATGGTGGTCGCGCTCGCACACGTGATGATGCCGTTCATGGTGCTCTCGGTGTGGGCTGCGCTGCAGCGGCTCGATCCGCAGATCGAGAATGCCGCGACGTCGCTCGGCGCCGGCCCCGCCACCATCATTCGCCGCATCATCATGCCGCAGATCATGCCGGGCGTGCTGTCGGGTGCGATCATCGTGTTTTCGCTCTCGGCCAGCGCGTTTGCGACGCCCGCGATCATCGGCGGCCGCCGGCTCAAGGTCGCCGCGACGCTCGCCTATGACGAGTTCCTCAACACGTTGAACTGGCCGCTCGGCGCAGCGGTCGCGACGCTGCTGCTGGTCGCGCTGGTGCTGATCGTCGTCGGCAGCAACGCATTGATCGAGCGGCGCTACGCGGAGGTGTTCCGATGAGACGGAACGGCCCGCTGGCGCTGATCTTCCATACCTTCTTCGTCATCGTCATGGTGGCGCCGATCCTGGTGGTCTGTCTCGTCGCCTTCACGCCCGAAGGCTTCCTGTCGCTGCCGACCAACGGCTTTTCGCTGCGCTGGTTCAGGACGATCGCGAACTACCCCGAATTCATCCACGCCTTCTGGGTCAGCCTTGGCCTCGGCGCGCTGTCCTCCTTCGTCGCGCTCCTGTTCGCGGTGCCGGCGGCATTGGCGATCGCGCGCTATCGATTCCGCGGCCGCGATGCGCTCGCCGCGCTGTTCCTGTCGCCGCTGATGATCCCGCATGTCGTGCTAGGCATCGCCTTCCTGCGCTTCTTCACCTCGGCCGGCCTGGGCGGCAGTTTTGCCGCGCTGATCATCGCGCATGTCATCATCGTGTTTCCGTTCGCGCTGCGGCTGACGCTTGCGGCAGCGACAGGCATGGACCGCACCGTCGAGATAGCCGCGGTCTCCCTCGGCGCCGGCGGCTGGACGCTGTTTCGCCGCGTGACCTTGCCGCTGATCCTCCCCGGCGTCATCAGCGGCTGGGCGCTCGCTTTCATCCAGTCCTTCGACGATCTCACCATGACCGTCTTCCTCGCGGCACCCGGTACCGAGACGTTGCCGGTGCGCATGTTCCTTTATATCCAGGACAACATCGATCCGCTGGTGACGTCGGTCTCGGCCTGCGTGATCGCTGTGACCATGACCGCCCTCATTCTGCTCGACCGCTTCTACGGGCTCGACCGTGTGCTCGCCGGCAAGGGCGGCGATACGGGGCGATAGGAGAACTTATGTCTAAAGCGTTTTCGAGCGAAGTGGACGCCGGTTCGCGTAAAGAAAACGCGTCTAAACAAAAATCTGATTACGACGTCGCCGTCGTCGGCGGCGGGTTGCTCGGCTCCGCGATTGCCTGGGGCCTCGGCCGGCTTGGCAAGTCCGTTGCCGTGCTCGACGAAGGCGACATCACCAAACGCGCCTCCCGCGCAAACTTTGCGCTGGTCTGGGTCCAGAGCAAGGGGCTCGGCATGCCCGCCTATACGGTGTGGACCGTGCAGGCGTCGCAGGCGTGGGGCCGGCTGGCGGAGGAGTTAAAGCAACAGACCGGCCTTGATGTCTCGCTTCAGCAGAATGGCGGTTTTCATCTCACCCTTGGTGAAGAGGAGTTCGGCCAGCGCACCGAGCTGGTCAAGCGCATGCACAACCAGGCCGGTGCTGCCGACTACAAGATGGAGATGCTCTCCGCATCCGAGGTCAAGAAGTCGCTGCCGCTGATCGGGCCGGAGGTCTCCGGCGGCAGCTATTGCCCGCTCGACGGCCACGTCAATTCGCTGCGCACGTTCCGCGCCTTCCACACCGGCTTCAGGGCGTTCGGCATCGATTATTTTCCGGAGCGTCCGGTCTCGGCGATCAGCAGGAGCGGCGGCGAATTCCGCCTGACCACGCCGAAGGGCGAGCTGCGCGCGGCCAAGATCGTGCTCGCCGCCGGCAATGCCAATCAGACGCTGGCGCCCATGGTCGGCCTCTACGCGCCGATGGGCCCGACCCGCGGCCAGATCGTGGTGACCGAGCGCACCATGCCGTTCCTGCCGCATCCGCTGACCACGATCCGCCAGACCGACGAGGGCACGGTGATGATCGGCGACAGCAAGGAAGACGAGCTCGATGATCGGGCGCTGAAGCATTCGATCAGCGCCGTGATGACCGATCGCGCCCAGCGCATGTTCCCGCATCTGTCGCGGCTCAACGTGGTCAGGAGCTGGGCCGGCATCCGCGTCATGCCGCAGGATGGCTTTCCGATCTACGACCAGTCGGAGACGCATCCCGGCGCCTTCGTCGCCTGCTGCCATTCCGGCGTGACGCTGGCCTCCAACCACGCCTTCGAGATCGCGCGCATGGTGGCGCAGGGCGCGCTCGAGCCCGAGCTGGTCGGCGCGTTCTCGGCTAGCCGTTTCGGCGCCGCGGGCGCTGCGAACAACAGCGGTTATTAGAGATTTTGAAGGAGCCAAGAGGCATCCCCATGTTTAGACGATCCGAACAGGACAAGCGACCGCAGGTCGAGATCTTCGTCGACGGCGTTGCCGTTGCGGCGCGCCAGGGTGACACCGTCTCGGCTGCGCTACTGGCCTCCGGCCGCGACGCACGGCGTTCCACCGCTGTGAGCGGCGCACCGCGTCTGCCCTATTGCATGATGGGCGTGTGCTTCGACTGCCTCGTCACCATCGACGGCGTCGGCAACCGCCAGGGCTGCCTCGTGCCCGTCGCCGAGGGCATGCAGATCGAGATCCAGAAGGGCAAGCGGGAGATCGGAAAATGACTGTGGCTCCCAAGCGCGAAGACTATGACGTCGTGGTGATCGGCGCGGGACCCGCGGGCCTTGCCGCCGCTGCGACATCCGCCGAAGCCGGCTTGTCCACGCTGCTGCTCGACGAGAATGTCGGCCCGGGCGGTCAGGTGTTTCGCGCGATCTCTTCGACGCCGGTAACCGATCGCAATCAGCTCGGCGCCGATTATTGGGTCGGTGCCGATCTCGTGCAGTCGCTGCGTGCGACCAGCGCCGAGGTCATTCATCGCGCGACGGTCTGGAGCCTCGACCGCAACCTCGAGATCGCCGTCTCGGTCGGCGGTGCCTCCGCCTTCGTCAAGGCGCAGCGCGTGATCCTTGCGACCGGCGCACTGGAGCGGCCGTTTCCAATACCCGGCTGGACGCTGCCGGGCGTGATGACCGCGGGCGCCGCGCAGACGATGCTGAAATCGTCGGCTCTGGTTCCCGATGGCCGCACGGTGATCGCAGGCCAAGGGCCGCTGCTGTGGCTGCTCGCCGCGCAGATCCTGCGCCTCGGCGGCCGCATCGACCGCATCCTCGACACCACCGAGCGCGGCAATTACTTTGCGGCGCTTCCGCACGCCTTCGCGTTCCTGACCTCACCCTATTTCGCCAAGGGTCTCGCGATGATGCGCGAGGTGAAGGCCAAGGTGCAGGTCGTCTCCGGCGTCGCGGAGCTCTCGGCGGCCGGCGACGGCCAGCTCGCCAGCGTGAGCTATGTCGCCGGCGGCAAGCGCGAGACCATTCCTGCTGACCTTCTGTTGCTGCATCAGGGCGTCGTGCCCAACGTTAATCTCGCGATGTCCGCAGGTGTCGAGCATCGCTGGGACGATCTGCAACTGTGCTGGTCGCCGGTGCTGGATGCCAGCGGCAGTTCGTCGGTCGCCGGCATTGCGATCGCCGGCGACGGCGCCGGCATCGGTGGTGCCAATGCCGCCGTGGTGCGCGGCCGCATCGCGGCGCGCGCGGCAGTCGAAGCGTTGGCACCCGCGGCTGCCGCAAAATTTCCGTCGATGGCAGCGTTGCGTACCGATCTTGCCAAGGCCGAGCGTGGTCGTATCTTCCTCGATACGCTGTTCCGCCCCGCGCCGCAGTTCCGTATTCCCTCCGGCGACACCATCGTCTGCCGCTGCGAGGAGGTCACGGCAAAGGACGTTCTCGATTCCGTCGCGATCGGCGCGACCGGGCCGAACCAGCTCAAGGCCTATCGCCGCACCGGCATGGGCCCGTGCCAGGGCCGGCTCTGCGGCCTCACCGTCACCGAGCTGATGGCGCAGGCGCGCGGCAAGTCTCCGCAGGAGATCGGCTATTACCGGCTGCGCGCGCCGGTGAAGCCAATCACGCTCGCCGAGCTCGCGGCCGTTCCGAAAAGCGAGGCCGACGTCAAGGCGGTGGTGCGCGGATGACAAGATGCGTGGATGCGATCGTCGTCGGCGGCGGCATCCACGGATGCTCCACCGCGTTGCATCTGTGCCTCGCCGGCCTGAAACCGGTGTTGATCGAGAAGGATTATGCCGGTCGCCACGCCTCGGGCGTCAATGCCGGCGGCGTCCGCCAGCTCGCGCGGCATATCCCGGAGATTCCGCTCTCGATCCGCTCGATGGGAATCTGGGAGAAGATCAAGGATCTCCTCGACGACGATTGCAGTTTCGAGAGCCACGGCCAGGTGCTGGTCGCCGAGAACGAGGAGGAGCTCGCGGTCTGCCGCGTGCGCGTGGCCGAGCTCAATGCGCTCGGCTTCACCCACGAAGAGCTGATCGACGCGACTGAATTGCGCCGGCTGGTGCCGGCGGTGGCTGAAAGCTGTCCCGGCGGCGTGGTTTCGCGCCGTGACGGCGCGGCCAATCCGGCGCAGACGACGACGGCGTTCCGGCGCAAGGCCCAGCAGCTCGGCACGACCGTGCGCGAAGGCGTGGCCGCCAGCAACATCCGGTACAGCGATGGGCTCTGGCATGTCGACGTCGGCACTGAAGCCTTTGCCGCGCCGGTGCTGGTCAACGCCGCGGGCGCCTGGGCCGGCAAGATCGCGGCCGCGCTCGGCGAGCCCGTGCCGGTCGAGACCGTGGCACCGATGCTGATGATCACCTCGCGCGTGCCGCACTTCATCGACCCCGTCGTGATCCTGCGCGGGCGAAAGCTCTCCTTCAAGCAGTTCTCCAACGGCACGGTGCTGATCGGCGGCGGTCATCTGGCAACGCCCTATCAGGATCGCAACGAGACGGTGCTGGACTGGAAGAGCCTCGCGACCAGCGCACGCACCGTGTTCGAGCTGTTTCCGGTGATGCGCAGCGCCACCATCGTCCGTGCCTGGGCCGGGATCGAAGCGAAGATGAAGGACGATATTCCCGTGTTCGGACCGAGCAGCCGTCACAAGGGCCTCTATCACCAGTTCGGCTTCTCGTTGCACGGCTTTCAGCTCGGCCCCGGCGCCGGTGCCGTGATGGCGGAGCTGATCGTCAACGGCGGCACCCAGACCCGCGTCGGTGATCTCGGCATCGACCGCTTCCATCCCTCAACGCCCTAGCAACAAGAGGATATCTCATGAGCATCACCCGCAGCATTCGCACGCCCATCATGCACCGCGCCGTCGAGGCCAATGGCTTCGTCTTCCTCGGCGGCACCATCGCCGATGACACCAGCATGTCCATGGGCGATCAGACCCGCAACATCCTCGGCAAGATCGCCGGTTATCTGAAAGAAGCCGGCACCGACAAGAGCCGCATCGTCAGTGCGTCGATCTTCGTCACGGATCTCTCCAAGAAGAAGGAGATGGACGCGGCCTGGACCGAGTTCTTCGGTGACAATCTGCCGACCCGCGCCACGGTCGGCGTCGCCGATCTCGGCGGCAGCGCGCTGATCGAGGTGGTGGTTACCGCGCTCAAGGGCTGATCGCGACAGGGACGTCGGCGCTCTCCGCGCCGTCGTCCCTCGAGCCGCGCCTTGATCTCGCGCTTCGATGGGACTAGTTAGAGGGTCCCCGATCAGGAACTTCGCAGCCATGGATTTTACCCCGACCGCAAAGCTCATCCGCCTTGCTCACGGGGAATTCCATGCCTGCTTCAATCATCCTGTCGAATCTGTCGCTGTCCACGCCTGACGGCCGTCCTCTTCTCTCGAACATCGATCTGACGTTCGGCGCCGAGCGGACCGGCCTCGTCGGTCGCAATGGCGTCGGGAAGACGACGTTGCTCGGGTCGATCCCCGGGGAGCATCTTCCCCAGGCGGGGCGCGTCGTCGTCAACGGAACCGTCGGTTTGCTGCGCCAGGATATCCAGCTCCTTGCCGGTGCGACGGTGGCCGATTTGTTCGGAGTGCGAGGTCACCTCGCGCTGCTTCGCCGCGCCGAGCGGGGGGAAGTCTCGGCCGACGACCTCGCCGAGGTCGATTGGACTATCGAGGCACGCCTACAGGCTGCGCTTGCACGTCTCGGGTTTGATCTCGCTCCCGACACCGAGCTGGAGCGGCTGTCCGGCGGCCAGATCACGCGGGTTCGCCTCGCCGCATTGGTCTTTGCCGAGCCGGACTTCCTGCTGCTGGACGAGCCAACCAACAATCTCGACCAGGACGGCCGCAAGGCCGTGATCGATCTCCTCGCGGCCTGGCGCGGCGGTGCGATCGTCGTCAGCCACGATCGGCGCCTGCTCGATACGATGGATGCGATTGTCGAGCTGACGTCGCTCGGAGCCACGCGATACGGCGGCAATTGGAGCCGTTACCGCGAACAGAAGGCGGTCGAGCTCGCCGCCGTCAGGCACGACCTCGCGCATGCCGAGAGGAAGCTATCCGAGATCGACGGCAAGGCGCAGGAGGCCGCGGAGAAGAAAGCGCGCAAGGACAGCGGCGGCAGGAAGAAGCGCGCCAAGGGCGACATGCCGCGCATCCTGGCGGGGGCGCGCAAGGATCGCAGCGAGGATACCGGCGGCAAGACCGCGCAAATCGCCGAGCGGCTGCGCGCGGAAGCGCTTCAAGCCGTCGACACGGCGCGCGGGCGCATCGAAATTCTTCAGCCGCTCTCCGTCAAGCTGCCCGCGACCGGCCTGCCGGCGGCCAGGGAGGTGCTTTGGCTCGACCGCGTCAGCGCCGGCTATCGGTCGGAGCAGCCGGTCCTGCGCGATCTCTCATTCGCCGTCGTCGGTCCGGAGCGGATCGCGCTGGTCGGGCCCAACGGCTCCGGCAAGACGACGCTGTTGAAACTCATCGCGGGGGATCTGCGTCCGCTTTCGGGCACCCTGCGGGTCAGGCCGGATTTCGCGCTGTTCGACCAGAAGGTCAGCCTGCTCGACCCCTCGATCTCCATCCTGGAGAATTTTGGGCGTCTCAATCCGAAGGCGGGAGCGAACGAATGCTATGCCGCGCTGGCGCGGTTCATGTTTCGCGCCGATGCCGCCTTGCAAGTCGCCGGAAGCCTGAGTGGCGGGCAGATGTTTCGCGCGGGCCTCGCTTGCGTGCTGGGCGGGTCATCGCCGCCGTCGCTGCTGATCCTGGACGAGCCGACCAATCATCTCGACATCGAGTCCATCGAAGCGGTCGAAGCCGGCTTGAGGGCCTATGACGGCGCGCTGCTCGTCGTCAGTCATGACGAAGCGTTCCTGCAGGCGATTGGGGTCACGCGGCGGCTCGACCTCGCCGCCAAGGTGTTGCGCACTCACGGCGGGATCGTCTGATCCCGGCCGGCGGTCCTGATATGGCAGTGATTTTCAAAAACCCGACGCCCTGCCCCCAGCGCGTCGGGTGGAAAAAATGAGTATCAATCCGTGATCCCAACGCAACTGTTGTGACGCGTCCCGCAGCAATTGACCACTCCGGGAAACTACCGCGTCGGAATCGCGCTGAGCCGGCTGGTTTGCAACCTACGATGCTGCACTCCCGCCCGGCTCGAGCGCTTCGCCGATCTCGAGCGGGTGGGCCATGGTCTCGTGCAGCGCCTCGCGGTCGAGCTCGCCTTCGGAGATGCTGATGACCACGCAGGCGACGCCGTTGCCGATCAGATTGGTCAGCGCGCGGCATTCGCTCATGAACTTGTCGATGCCGACCAGGATCGCGATCGACTGGATCGGGATGTCAGGCACGATCGAGAGTGTCGCTGCGAGCGTGATGAAGCCCGCGCCGGTCACGCCGGAGGCGCCCTTCGAGGTGATCATGGCGATGCCCAGAATGCCGAGCTCCTGCCAGATGGTCAGATGCGTGTTGGTCGCCTGCGCCAGAAACAGCGTCGCCAGCGTCATGTAGATGTTGGTGCCGTCGAGGTTGAAGCTGTAGCCGGTCGGAATCACGAGGCCGACCACGGATCGCGAGGCGCCGAGATGCTCCATCTTCTGGATCATCTGCGGCAGCACCGTCTCGGAGGACGACGTGCCGAGCACGATCAGCAGCTCGTCCTTGATGTAGGCGATGAAGCGGAGGATCGAGAAGCCGGCGAGCCGCGCGATCGCACCTAACACCACGAGCACGAACAGCATGCTGGTGAGATAGAACGTGCCGATCAGGGCGGCGAGATTGATCAGCGAGCCGAGGCCGTAGGCGCCGACCGTGAACGCCATCGCGCCGAAGGCGCCGATCGGCGCCACGCGCACGATGATGCGGATGATGCCGAAGAACATCTTGGCGGCCTTGTCGATCGCGTCCGCAATGGGCTCGCCGGCCTTGCCGAGAAAGGCGATGGCGAAGCCGGACAGGATCGAGATCAGCAGCACCTGCAAAAGGTCGCCGCGCGCGATCGCGCCCAAATAGCTGTCGGGGATGATCGCCATCAGATGGGCGACGATGCCCTCTTCCTTGGCTTTGGTGACGTAGGTGGCGACCGAGTTCGGGTCGATCGTGGCGGGATCGATGTTGAAGCCGTGCCCGGGCTGCAGGATCTCACCGACCAGGAGGCCGACCGCGAGCGCGACGGTCGAGACCGTCTCGAAATAGATCAGCGACTTCAGCCCGACCCGGCCGACGCGCTTGAGGTCGCCCATCGAGGAGATGCCGTGCACCACGGTGCAGAAGATCACCGGCGCGATCATCATCTTGATCAGCGCGATGAAGCCGTCGCCGAGCGGCTTCAAGGCCTTGCCGAGATCGGGGTAGAAATAGCCGATCAGTACGCCGAGCGCGATCGCGATCAGCACCTGCACGTAGAGGATCTTGTACCAGGGCTGTTGCCGGCGATGGATGGCTGGCTGGATCGCGACTTGTGTCATAGAGTGGCCCCGGAACGCATTGATTTTGCGTGATTTCGATCTTGCATGGCTTGCATCATGTGATGGTCGCCGCAGAAGCGACAATCACATTTTTGTCTGTTCGCACGAAGATCGGTCGCTGCACCGCAACTGGGGGGAACATGTCGACTTCATCAGGCGCCGGCCGGCAACAGCGAGGCTATTTCCCGCGTTGGACGTTGAAGACCTCAGGCGTGATCATGCCGGAGGAGCGGCTGTCATGGGGCCAGACCATCGTCTCCGGTCTCCAGCATTGCGTCGCGATGTCGGGCTCGACGATCATCGCGCCGCTGCTGATGGGCTTCGATCCCAATGTCGCCGTCCTGTTCTCCGGCATCGGCACGCTGATCTTCTTCGTCATCGTCGCCGGGCGCGTGCCGAGCTATCTCGGCTCGAGCTTCTCGTTCATCGCCGTCGTCATCGCGGCCACAGGCTATGCCGGGCAGGGGGCGAATCCCAATATTTCGGTCGCGCTCGGCGGCATCGTTGCCGCTGGAGTGCTCTATGGTGTGATCGCGCTGATCGTGATGTGGTCGGGAGTCGGCTGGATCGAGCGGCTGCTGCCGCCGGCCGTCACCGGTGCCGTGGTCGCAGCCATCGGCCTCAACCTCGCGCCCGTGGCGGTCAAGGCGGTGAGCGCGAATGCGTTCGATACCGGAATCGGACTTGCGACCGTTCTGATCATCGGCGTGGTGGCCGTTGCGGCGCCAGGCTTGTGGCGCCGCCTGCCGATCATCCTTGGCGCGATCGGCGGATATCTTCTGTACCTGCTGTTCGCCAACGGGCTCGGTTTCGGCAAGCCGATCGACTTCACTCAGCTTTCAGCCGCGCCGTGGTTCGGCATGCCGAGCTTCACCACGCCGACATTCCAGGCCGATGCGATCTTCCTGATCGCGCCGGTTGCGATCATTCTCGTTGCCGAGAATCTCGGGCACATCAAGGCCGTCGGCGCCATGACGGGCCGGAGTCTCGACGCCTATCTCGGCCGCGCCCTGTTCGCCGACAGCTTAGCTACCATCGTGGCGGCCTGCGGCGGCGGCACCGGCGTCACCACCTATGCCGAGAACATCGGCGTCATGGCGGCGACGAAGGTCTATTCGACATTGCTGTTCGCCTTCGCCGCCATGGTGTCGATCCTGCTCGGCTTCTCGCCGAAATTCGGCGCGCTGATCCTGTCGATCCCGGGACCCGTCATCGGCGGCCTCTCGATCGTGCTGTTCGGACTGATCGCGGCGATGGCGGGCCGGATCTGGGTCGAGAACAAGGTCGATTTCGCCAATCCTGCAAACCTGATCACCGTCGCCGTGGCGCTGACCGCCGGTGCGGGCGACCTCACGCTCAAATTCGGCGCATTCACGATCGGCGGGATCGGCACGGCAACTTTTGGCGCCATCATCCTCTACCAGATCCTGACCTCGCCGCTGGCGCGGCGCGCGGAGTGATTCCCAGGGATGCACGAAAGGGATGGAACAAAACGCCGGTTCCATCGATGATGAGACATCCCGGAGAGAACCCATGCCGCAAACCGATCGCTCGACCTCCTTTCCCTCGCGCCTCGTTGGCCAATACGCCCTGGTGACCGGCGCCTCGCAAGGCATCGGTCGCGCCGTCGCCATCCGGCTCGCCCAGGAAGGTGCGACTGTTGCGATCAATTATTTCGAGAACGAGGAGCGGGCGGAGGAGACGCTGGCGCATGCACGCACGGCATCGGGCGATCGTGGCCATGGCAAGCTCGATCATCTCATCGTCAGGGCCAATGTCGGCAACGCGCAGGAGATCGCCGCGATGTTCGAGACGATTTTGGCGCGCTGGAAGCGCCTCGATTGTCTCGTCAACAATGCCGGCTTCCAGAAGGAATCACCGAGCGAGGCGCTCGACGTCGAGACCTATCGGCGCATCATCGACGTCAACCTCAACGGCGCCGTGCTCTGCGCCCAGAAGGCGCTCGCGCATTTCGTGGCGCGCGGGGGAGGGGGCTCCATCATCAACTGCTCCAGCGTGCACCAGATCATCCCGAAACCCGGCTATCTCGCCTATTCGATCAGCAAGGGCGGCATGGCCAATCTGACGCGCACGCTGGCGCTGGAGTTCGCCGGCCGCGGCATTCGCGTCAACGCGGTCGGGCCCGGCGCGATCGACACGCCGATCAACGCGGCCTGGACCGGCGATCCCGAAAAGCGCGGCGTCGTCACCAGCCACATTCCCATGGGACGCGTCGGTACGCCGGAGGAGATCGCCGCCGTGTTCGCCTTCCTCGCCTCGGACGATGCGAGCTACATCACCGGGCAGACCCTCTACGCCTGCGGAGGCCTGACGCTCTTTCCGGAATTCCGCGAGAACTGGGCGAGTTGATCTCAGTTTGGGACTGTGAGGATGGCGGTCGGGCCGGGTAGGGGTCTGCGGCGCCGTGTGCTATCGACCGTGGACGACGCTGCCGCTATTGGCAAGCGTCGACACATGAAGGGCTCGTGACCACAACCATCAACATCAATGCCTACAGCGACGCGCTGGTGGTCCTCGGCACTGCCGGCGTCGTGGTGCCGATTGTCCGCCATTGGGGCATCAATCCCGTGCTGGGCTATCTCGGTGCCGGCGCCATTCTCGGTCCGCTCGGGCTCGGCTCGCTCGTTCAGCAGCTCCCGTTGCTGTACTGGGTCACCGTCGCCGACGCGCAGAATGTCGAGGGTATCGCCAATCTCGGTATCGTCTTCCTGCTGTTCCTGATCGGGCTCGAACTATCTTTCAGGCGGCTCGTCACGATGCGGCGCCTGGTGTTCGGGCTTGGTGGCCTGCAGGTGCTGGCGACGTCCGCCATGATTTTCGGCGTGACGCTTCTCTCCGGGCAGAGCTCGGATACGGCCGTCATCCTGGGCGCGAGCCTTGCGTTGTCCTCGACGGCGATCGTGCTCGAGCTTTTGTCCACCGAGAAACGACTTGCGACCACTGCCGGTCGCGCCAGCTTCTCGGTGCTGCTGGCCCAGGACCTCGCAGTCGTTCCCATTCTGGTTTTCGTCTCGGTGCTCGGCGCGGAGAGTGGCGGCTCCGTCCTGGCGCACATCTCCAGCGCGATCCTGAAGGCCGCGCTGGCGGTCGCTGTCCTCACTCTGCTCGGACGGCTGCTGATGCGGCCGCTGTTCCAGATGGTTGCGGGCACCCACTCGACGGAGCTGTTTGTCGCCACGACCTTGTTCGTCATCGTCGGCGCAGGGATTGCCGCGCACCAGGCGGGCCTGTCGATGGCGCTCGGAGCATTCGTTGCGGGACTGATGCTGGCGGAAACGGAGTATGGCAAGGCCATTGAGGCCACCGTCGAGCCGTTCAAGGGCCTGCTGCTGGGCATCTTCTTCTTCACGGTCGGCATGGCCATCGACTTCCGCGTGTTCATGCGCGAGCCTGGTTGGCTGCTGGCTGCGGTCATCGGCATTCTCGTCGGCAAGGCGATCGTGCTCATCATGCTCGGCCGGCTCTTCAGGCTGTCCTGGGCGACGGCGATCGAGATCGGCTTCCTGCTGGGTCCCGTCGGCGAATTCGCGTTCGTCAGCATCGGAATGGCGGCGGCCGGCGGTCTGATCGAGCCGCGCGTGTCGAGCTTTGCCGTCGCCATCACCGCCGTGACGATGGCCTTGACGCCGCTTTTGGGCGCGCTCGGACGCCGACTGGCCGCGAAGCTGGGTCCTGAGCGCTCGCCCGATCCAGAGCTGGCGGTCCGGCCGCCCGGCGACCGGGCGCAGGCCATCGTGGTCGGCTACGGCCGCGTTGGAAAAGTCGTCTGTTCGCTGCTGACCAGCCACGGCCTGAACTACATCGCGGTCGATCACGAGGCCGTCGCCGTGGCGCGCGACCGCCGCGACGGTCACAAGGTCTATTTTGGCGATGCGACAGAGCTCGGTTTCCTCGAGGCTTGCGGCCTGATGCAGACGACCGGTGTGATCATCACCATCCAGTCGCGGCCGGCGATCGATGCTGTCGTCGAGCGGATCCGGGCGGTGCGGCCGGATGTGCTGATCGTTTCACGTGCGCGGGATGCCGACCATGCCCGTCACCTCTATGCGATCGGCGCAACCGATGCGGTGCCGGAAACCATCGAGGCAAGCCTGCAGCTTTCCGAAGCCGCACTGGTCGGCCTCGGAGTTGCGGTCGGGAATGCGATAGCCTCGGTGCACGAGAAGCGGGATGAATTCCGGCTGACGCTGCAGCAAGCCGCCCGCATTGCCGGACAGGAGAAAGTGCGCCCGCTCGATCTCACGGGGCGCCGGTCCCCGCGATAACCGCCCATCCGGGTCGCTATGCGCTGCGGACTGCGATGATCTGGCAAAACCCGCCCGCGCAGACTACATCTGCGCCATGGCAAACGCTCCACTGGCAAGCTCCCCGCTCCAGGATTTCGTCGGCCGGCACGAAAAACTGTTCGTGCTGACCGGCGCCGGCTGCAGCACCAATTCTGGCATTCCCGATTATCGCGACAGCAACGGCAACTGGAAGCGGACCCAGCCGGTCAACTTCCAGTCCTTCATGTCGGACGAGCATACGCGGCGGCGCTATTGGGCGCGCAGCCTGATCGGCTGGCGGCGGTTCGGCCAGGCTCGCCCGAACGATGCGCATCGTGCGCTGGCCCGGCTCGAGGCGAACGGCCGGTGCGGGATGCTGCTGAACCAGAACGTCGACCGGCTGCATCAGTCGGCCGGCCACCGCCAGGTGATCGACCTGCACGGCCGGCTCGATCTGGTTCGCTGCATGGGCTGCGGCCGCAAGACGCCTCGCGATGAGTTTCAGCACGCGCTTGGTCGCGCGAATGCGGCGTGGCTGACGCTCGATGCGGCCGATGCACCCGATGGCGACGCCGATCTGGAGCACGAGGATTTTTCGTCCTTCCAGGTGCCTCCTTGCGAAGCCTGCGGCGGCATCCTCAAGCCCGACGTCGTGTTCTTCGGCGAGAACGTGCCCCGCGACATCGTCGCCACCGCGCAGGATCATCTGGCGCAGGCCGACGCCATGCTGATCGTCGGCTCCTCGCTGATGGTCTATTCCGGATTCCGCTTCGTGCAGGCTGCCGCGCAGCGCAATATTCCGATTGCGGCGGTCAATCTCGGCCGCACCCGCGCCGACGATCTCCTGACGCTCAAGGTCGAGGAGCGCTGCGAGGCGGCGCTTGCATTCCTGCTCTGATCGCGCAGGCGGTGAACTCAGCTTGCCTATTGCATAGGTGCCAAGCAGAATGGCCGGGCGCGGCGTTGTCCTCGTCGTCCATGGCATGGAAATTGCTGCGCTTTCGACCTCAGTCTTGACGATCAGCGCGGAGAATTTGGAATGCTTGAGGGAGCCGAGGTGCGGCTTGCCGTCGATATCGGTGGTACGTTCACCGACATCGTGCTGGACGTGGGGCAGGATCGCAAGACGCGCAAGCTGCTGACGACGCCGCAGCGCCCCGAACAGGCCGTGCTGGACGGGATGCGTCTCATTCTCGCCGATGCGCGCGCGCATATCAGCGACATCGACGTCTTCATTCACGGCACCACGCTCGCCACCAACGCCATCATCGAGCGCCGCGGTGCCAAGACGGCCCTGATTGCGACCGAAGGCTTTCGCGACGTGCTCGATATCGGCACCGAGAGCCGCTACGATCAATATGATCTCGGCATCGACAAACCGAGGCCGCTGGCGCCGCGCAGCCTGCGTTTCACCGTGCCCGAGCGCGTCGACGCCCACGGCGCCGTCCGTCTCCCGCTCGACGAAGCGTCGGTGCGTGCACTCGCGCCGAAATTGCGTGAGCTGGGCGTCGCGAGCGTCGGGATCGCCTTCCTGCACTCCTATGCCAATCCCGAGCACGAGCGACGTGCGGCCGCGATCCTGGCCGAGGAGATGCCTGATATCTCCGTGACCGTGTCCTCGGCCGTTTGCCCGGAGATTCGCGAGTATGAGCGCACATCGACAGCGGTCGCGAACGCCTATGTGCAACCCCTGATCGACGGCTATCTCGCCCGCATGGCCGACGCCTTGCAGGTCGAGCAGTTCCGCGGCGCGATCTATCTCGTCACCTCAGGTGGCGGCGTCACCTCGATCGAGACGGCGCGGCGCTTTCCGGTGCGCCTCGTCGAGTCCGGGCCTGCCGGCGGCGCAATCTTCGCGGCGCAGATCGCGGCGCGTCTTGGCGAGAGCAAGGTGCTGTCCTTCGACATGGGCGGCACCACGGCAAAGATTTGCCTGATCGAAAAGTACCAGCCCGAGACCTCGCGCGTGTTCGAGGTCGATCGCGCCGCGCGCTTCCTCAAAGGCTCCGGCCTGCCGGTGCGCATCCCCGTGATCGAGATGGTCGAGATCGGCGCCGGGGGCGGCTCGATCGCCCATGTCGACGCGATGAAGCGCGTCACCGTCGGGCCCGAGAGTGCATCGTCCGAGCCGGGCCCGGCCTGCTACGGCCGCGGCGGCCAGCGTCCGGCGGTGACCGATGCGGACGTCGCGCTCGGCATGATTGATCCCGACGCATTTGCCGGCGGTACGATCAAGCTCGATCCGGAGCTTTCGAAGCAGGCGCTGCTGCGCAGCGTCGGCGAGCCGCTCGGCCTGTCGGCAGAGACTGCGGCCTATGCCGTGCACGAGGTCGTCTGCGAGAACATGGCGAGTGCGGCGCGTGTCCATGCGGTCGAGCGCGGCGAGATCGTCGGCCAGCACACGCTGATCGCCTTTGGCGGCGCGGCGCCGTTGCATGCGGCGCGCGTTGCCGAGAAGATCGGCGTCTCCCGCGTGATCGTGCCGTCGAATGCCGGTGTCGGCTCGGCCGTCGGTTTCCTTGCGGCACCGATCGCCTATGAGCTGGTGCGCAGTCGACATGTCCGGCTCGATGATTTCGACACCGAAGCGGTGTCGGATCTCCTGCAGGAGATGGTGACCGAGGCGCGCGCGCTGGTCGAGCCTGGTGCTGCCGGTGCGCCGGTGCGCGAACGACGCGCCGCCTTCATGCGCTATGTCGGCCAGGGCCATGAGATCTCGGTCGAGCTGCCGAACCGGCGGCTGACGGGGGCCGATCTCGCCGGCCTGCGCCAGAAGTTCGAGGCGGACTATTCCGCGATGTTCGAGCGGCCGATCCCGGGCGCCGCGATCGAGGTGTTGAGCTGGTCGGTGCTCGCTACGACGGAGGCGCGCAATCCATCTGCTGTCGCCGCCGTCACGCGCAAGCCTGCCGGCAAGGCTGTCGGCAGCCGCAAATTCTTCGACGGCCGCGCCGGCGAGGTGATCGAGATCCCGCTCTATCGCCGCGAGGACATGGTGCCGGGCGCGACCATCGCAGGCCCGGCCGTGATCGCGGAGGACGAGACCTCTACCTTCGTTTCCACCAGTTTTGATGCCCATATCGACGGTGCCGGCAGCATCGTCATGGAACGGAAGGCGGCCTGATCATGAGCAAGGCAAATGGCGCGAGCCTGATCGACCTTCAGATCATGTGGCACCGGCTGATCGCCGTGGTCGAGGAGCAGGCCCAGGTGCTGCTCCGCACCGCCTTCAGCCCGATCGTGCGCGAATGCGGCGACCTCTCGGCCGGCGTGTTCGACCTCAAGGGGCGGATGCTGGCGCAGGCGGTGACCGGCACGCCCGGTCACGTCAACTCGATGGCGGAATCGGTCAAGCACTTCATCAACCACTTCCCGATCGAGACGATGAAGGAGGGTGATGCCTACATCACCAACGATCCCTGGATGGGCACCGGTCATCTCAACGACTTCGTCGTCACCACGCCCTGCTTCAAGGACGGCAAACCGGTCGCGCTGTTCTCCTGCACCAGCCACCTGATGGACATCGGCGGCATCGGCTTCGGGCCTGACGCCACCGACGTGTTCATGGAGGGGCTCTACATCCCCATGCTGAAGCTGATCGACCAGGGCGTCGTCAACGAGACGCTGATGGCGATGATCCGCACCAACACGCGGCTGCCGATCGATACCGAAGGCGACACCTATTCGCTCGCCGGCTGCAACGACGTCGGCTGCGAGCGCCTGGTCGAGATGATGACCGAGTTCGGCATCGATACGCTCGACGGGCTCGGCGATTACATCTGCGACCGCTCACGCGAGGCGGTCCTGGCCGAGATCGCCAAGCTGCCGAAAGGCAGCTGGCGCAACACCATGGTGGTCGACGGTTATGATGCCCCGGTCACGCTGGCTGCGACGCTGACGATCTCGGATGCGGGCATCCATGTCGATTTCGACGGCACCTCCGCGGCCTCGAAGTTCGGCATCAACGTGCCCTTGTCCTACACCACCGCCTACACCGTGTTCGGCCTCGGCTGTGTCGTGGCGTCGCAGATCCCGAACAATGCCGGCTCGCTGTCGCCGCTGACGGTGTCGGCACCCGCAGGCGCGATCCTGAATGCGCCGAAGCCCGCGCCGGTCGCCTCGCGCCACATCATCGGGCAGATGCTGCCCGACGTGGTGTTCGGCTGCCTGCGTCAGATCATTCCCGAGCGCGTTCCGGCCGAAGGCACCTCGTGCCTGTGGAATCTCAACGTCCGCGGCCAGACCCGCTCCGGCGTCGGCGGCAATTACGGATTCTCGATGGCGGTGACCTCCAATGGCGGCACCGGTGCGCGCTTCGGCAAGGATGGGCTGTCGGCCACCGCCTATCCCAGCGGCGTGCGCGGCACCCCGGTCGAGATCGCGGAGACGCAGACGCCGCTGATCTTCTGGCGCAAGGAGCTGCGTCCGGATTCCGGCGGGGCAGGGCGCACCCGCGGCGGCCTCGGCCAGATCATCGAGGTCGGCAGCGGCGTCGATGCGCCGTTCGACATCCTGGCGGCGTTCGACCGCATCGATCATCCGCCGCGCGGGCGCGATGGCGGCAAGAACGGCGAGGCCGGCTATGTCGGCCTCAAGTCAGGCAAGAAGCTGCGTGGAAAAGGATTTCAGCAGGTGCCGCCGGACGACCGGCTTGTTGTGCTGACGCCGGGCGGCGCCGGCATCGGCGCCCCCACGACGCGCGATCGCGCGGCGGTCAGGGACGACATCGAAAGCGGGCTCGTGTCCGCCGACAATGCGGCTGCAGTTTATGGGTACCCGCGCTGACAAACCAGTGCGCTTGGTAAACGGAGGGGAGCAATGATCACGCGACGGAACTTCACCGCGGGCGCAGCGACGCTGCTCGCCGCCGGCCACATCTCGACCCGCGCCGGGGCGGCGACGGCGAACTGGGACATGTCGACGGTCTGGCCCGACGGCAATTTCCACACCCAGAACGCGATGGCCTTCGCCGAGGAAGTGAAGAAGCAGAGCGGCGGCTCGGTCGCGATTACCGTGAAGGCCGGTGGCCAACTCGGCTTCAAGGGACCCGAACATCTGCGCGCCGTGCGCGACGGCCTGGTGCCGCTTGCCGACGTCCTCAACATCCAGCAGGTCGGCGACGAGCCCTTCATGGGCGTCGAGAGCATTCCCTTCCTCTGCAGCTCGATGGACGAACTGAAGGTGCTGCACAAATATGTGCGGCCCGAATACGAGAAAGTCGCCGCACGCAACAACCAGAAGATCCTCTACATCGTGCCGTGGCCGACGCAGTATCTGCATCTCAAGGTCAAGGTCGCCGATGTCGACGGATTGAAGAACATCAAGATCCGCGTGCCCGACAAGAACGCCGTCGACATGCTGGCCGTGGTCGGCATGGCGCCGGTGATGATCCCCTGGGGCGAGACCATCCCCGCGCTCGCCTCGGGCGCCGTCGCGGGCGTCTCGACCTCGGCGGTCTCGGGCGTCGACGGCAAGTTCTGGGAATTCCTGAAATACGTCTACCCGACCAATCACGTCTGGTCCTCGCAGATGCTCACCGTCAATCTCGATTCCTGGAAGGCCCTCAGCGCCGACCAACAGCAGATGGTCGCCGGCATCGCCGCGAAGATGGAGCCGGGGTTCTGGGCGAACTCGCTCAAGGCCGATGCCGACAGCCTCAACCGCCTGAAGGAGGGCGGTATGGAGGTGGTGCCGGTCTCGGGCGCGATGATGACGGATATCCGGGCCAAGACCGCGCCGCAGCTCGACGCCTTCCTCAAGCGCGTGCCGGCGGCCGATAAGCCGGTGCGGGCCTATCTCGCCGAAATGAAGCGCTGAGGCCGATATGGTCAGCGTTTCGCCCGCGGCTTCACAAAGTCTCAACGCCGCGGCGCCGGCGCCGCTGCGCATTCTGCTCGACGGCATCGACCGTCTCGGCCGGCTCGACGGCTGGATCGGCGGCGGCTGCCTGTTGACGCTGACACTGCTGATGCTGTGCGAGGTCGCAACGCGCTTCCTCTCGAATTTCCTGTCGTTCTTCCCGCCGACGATCTCGATTGCCTGGGAATACTCATCCTATCTGATGGCGGCGTCCTTCACCTTCGGAGCCGCCATGACCTTGCGTGTCGGCGGCCACATCCGTGTCGTGCTACTGCTCAAGAACGCGCCGGCGCCGTTGCAACGGGCGCTGGAGATCCTGTCCGCCGCGGCCGGTTTTGCCTTCATGGCGTTCCTGACCTCGGCCATGGCGAAGTTCGCTTTCGGCGCCTATGTGCGCGGCCAGGTCTCGACCTCGAGCGACACGCCGCTGTGGTTTCCGGAAGCCGTCGTCACCTTCGGCATGCTGCTGCTCACGCTGCAATTCCTGGCACGCGCGATCCAGGCCGTGCTCGGCCTGCCGCTGGAGGATCACCGCATGAAGGCCTCGCCCGTCGAATGACAGCTTTGCTCGCTCCCGGATTCCAGATCGCATGACCATCGAAGTCGTCGCCCTGTTCGCGATCCTGTTTGCGCTGCTGGCCTGCGGCGTGTGGATCGGCCTCACGCTCGCGCTGACAGCGACATTGCTGCTCGCGATGTTCCGCTCGATCCCGCTCGACAAGCTGTTGCCGCAATACGCCTGGAACATCCTGACCACGCAGGAGCTGTTGGCGCTGCCGCTGTTCATCCTGATGGGCGAGTTGCTGTTCCGCACCCGCCTGTCGCGCTCGCTGTTTCAGGGGCTGGCGCCCTGGGCGGGGTTGCTGCCCGGCCGATTGCTGCATGTGAACGTGATCGGCTGCACCATCTTCGCGGCGATCTCGGGCTCGTCGGCCGCGACCACGCAGGTGATCGGCCGCATGTCGCTCAACGAGCTCTTGCGCCGCGGCTACTCGCGCGACATCGCGATCGGCTCGCTCGCCGGTGCCGGCACGCTCGGCTTCCTGATCCCGCCGTCCAACATCATGATCATCTACGGCGTGCTCGGCGACGTCTCGATCCTGAAACTGTTCACCGCCGGCGTGCTGCCCGGACTTCTGCTCGCCGCAACCTTCATGGGCTGGGTGATGCTGCACACCACGCTCAAGCCCGCGATGGTGCCGGAGACGGAAGCAAAGCTCTCGCAGGTGCCGTGGGGCGAGCGCTTCGCCGCGCTGAAGGATCTCGCACCGGCGCTGTTCCTAATCGCCTGCGTGCTCGGCTCGATGTATGGCGGGCTTGCGACCCCGTCGGAGGCCGCCGCCGTCGGCGTGCTGGGCGCGGCGCTGGTGGCCTGGGCGCAGGGCTCGATGTCGCAGCAGGTGATGCGCGACGTGCTGATCGGCTCGGTCGTGACCTGCTCGATGATCGCGCTGATCGTGCTCGGCGCTTCGATTCTCGGCAATGCCGCGGCCTTTCTCGGCATCCCGCAGGCCGTCGCCGCCTTCGTCAAGGGGCTCGGCCTGTCGCCCTTCATGCTGATCGTGGTGCTGGTCGTCTTCTACCTGATCCTCGGCTGCTTCCTCGACGGCTTCTCGATGATCGTGATGACGTTGCCGATCGTGCTGCCGATCGTGAAGGGGGCGGGATTCGACGAGATCTGGTTCGGCATCTTCCTCGTGCTCGCGGTCGAGATGGCGCAGATCACCCCGCCCGTCGGCTTCAACCTGTTCGTGATCCAGGGCCTGACGGAAGATGGCCTCGGCTACATCGCGCGCGTGACGCTGCCGTATCTCGTCATCATGATCGGCTTCGTGCTGCTGCTGACGCTGTGGCCCGGCATCGTCACGATTCTGCCGCGGGTGCTGTACGGGTAGATTGGTCGGTGGCGGGTGTGGCGGGTGCCGCAGCCGTCAGCGGAATGGCGTTGCGGTGCGGCGGGGATCGCAGGCCTGCCCACCTACCATCCGTTGTGTCGCCCGACGGGCAAATCACGCCAGTGCTGGGTCGATAGCCGCGCGCGAAAATATTCGAATTTACAGAAGTTCGGTTTTGCCGTACAACCCGTGACATCCCGCCCGCCACGAGGGGCGTTTCGCGATCGTCACGAGACGCGGGCCGGGATGCGGTGGCCGCGACGGCGTCGGCGCGCGATGATGGCTGCAGGGCGGGAAACCGTGAGCAGCGACAGGCGCGATACGACACGGCGCTGACAGCGTCCTTGTTCGGCCCCGATGGCGAGCGCACGCCAGCCGTCGGGGATGCGGATGGGGATGTGCGCGGACGGAGAAGTCGTGTGGTCCTGACGCCCGGGGTCTGTGCGTCAAGGCTTGCGGTGATGTGGCGGCCCGACCGGGCGCGTGCATCAGCCATCTGCAAGGCGACGGGGGCAATAGTGCATCGCTCCCCGAGGAGAGCACGAAGGACACCGTGAAAACCATCGCGCAGGGAAGGCCGGGCGACCGGCATCACCTGTCGTCCACCCCGTGCGCGTTTCTTTCGCACACGCGGGACTTCGGGTGCCAGCCGGCGCCCGGCCTTCCCTGCGCCCTTGCTTTTAAAGGGCGGAAGAGATCAGCAAAGCTCGGGCAAGTCAGGCCGCGAGAATAAGCAGTCATGTCCATCGCTAAACAACGGTCTCGTGCCCCGGACGCAGTGCAACGCGCCGCGTCTTCGCGGCGTGGTGCGCTGCAGAGCCGGGGCCCATGCATCAGCGAAGTGTGTAGCCTTCTGGGTCCCGGCTCTGCGCAGCAGCGTAAGAACGCTGCAGCTCGTCCGGGACACGAGAGAGGCGCGCCAAACGTCGTCCCGGCTTGTCGACCGGGACGACTTGCGCGAGCAAGAGCGAAGGGGTGTTCGGCTCGGCCTAGGCCGCCGCCTTCTTGCGCGCGAGCTCGGCCTTGTACAGCTCGAACTCTTCTGCAACCGCCTTCGCGACCGACGGCCGCTGGCGCAGGCGCTCGTAATAGGCCTTCACCTTTGGCCATTTCGCGAGCTCGATCGGCGGCGTTGCCATGGTCCAGTTGATGACCGTGACCAGATAGGCGTCGGCAACGCTGAAATGGTCGAGCAGGAAGTCGCGCCCCTTCAGGTAGTTGTCGAGATAGTCGAGCCGCGACAGGTTCTTCTCGAGGGCATAGGCCTTGGTCTCCTGCGGGGCCTTGCGATCGAGCACCGGGATGAAGAGGCCCTTGTGAAGTTCGGTACCGATGAAGCACAGCCATTGATGCAGCCGCGTGCGCTCGATGCCCTCTGCGGCGCCAAGCCCGGATTGCGGGAAGCGGTCGGCGACGTATTGCAGGATTGCCGCGTTCTCGGTCAGAACCACGCCCTCGTCGGTGCGCAGCGTCGGCACCAGGCCGATCGGATTGACGGCGCGGAAGTCGGAGCCGTCGCTCAGCACGGTCTTGGTCGGCGGGTCGACCTCGAGATAGTTCGCTTCGGCGCCGGCTTCATACAGCGCGACACGGGTTGCCATCGAACAGGCGAGCGGCGAGAAATAGAGATCCATCTGTAGCCTCCTTGGGCAATTTCTGAGATTTCGCTCAACCTGGCCAGATTGATTTTTGTACCATGTTGCATAATATGGGATCGGTCAAGGATTAGTTTGCGAAATGGTACAAAAATCGAAGCCGCCAGCTGCTGCCAATGAACCCGAGGGCGGCGGCCAACCTAGGCGCCGCGGCCGTCCGCGCGCCTACCAGCCGGATATCGCGCTCGGCAAGGCGCTGGATCTGTTCCGCCGGCAGGGTTTTGCCGCGACCTCGCTCGATGATCTGAGCGAAGCGACCGGGATGAACCGCCCGAGCCTTTACGGCGCCTTCGGCGACAAGCGGGAGCTCTACATCAAGAGCTATCAGCGCTACCGCGAGGATGCGCGGGCTTCCATGGCTGCGATCTTCCGCGAGGAGATGCCGGTGCGTCAGCGGCTGGAACGCATCTTCGCCTCCGCGCTGAACATCTATCTCTCGGGCGAGACCGGTCCGCGCGGCTGCTTTACGGTGGTGACCGCGGCGTCAGAAGCCGTTGGCGATCCCGAGATTCGCGCCATGGTGCTCGACGGTCTCGCCGAGCTCGACAAGGCCTTTGCAAACTGCTTCCGCCGCGCCAAGGAGAACGGCGAGCTGCCGGCGAGCGCCGATCCGGTCGTGCTGGCGCAGATCGCATCAGCCACCGTCCACACCATCGCCATCCGCTCGCGCGCGCGTGTATCGCGCAAGGAGCTGGAGGCGATCGTGAAGGGGGCGATCGACGTGATGGTGGGGGCCAAGAGTTAGGCTGTCGTCCCGGGGCGCGCGTAGCGCGAGCCCGGGACCCATAGCCACAGGGAGGTGTTTGGCGAAGACTAGGAGGTACCAGCTCGCCTAACAAACTTCTCCCTGGGGTTATGGGTCCCCGCCTTCGCGGGGACGACAGCGAGTATGTCGCGCGATCCCGCGCTCAACTACGCCGCGCGGATCTGCGCGAGGAAGCGATCCACCTCGTCCCGCAGTCGCTGCGACTGCTTCGACAGCTCGATCGCCGAACCCAGCACCTCCTCGGCCGCCGTGCCCGTTGCGGCGATGCCCGCGCTAACACCGGAGATGTTCTGCGAGACCTCGCCGGTGCGGGCGGCCGCCTGCTGGACGTTCTGTGCGATCTCCTGGGTCGCCGTGCCCTGCTGGCCGACGGCTGCGGCGATCGCGGCGGAGATTTCGTCGACTTGCTGGATCGTCGCGCAGATCGACTGGATGCCGTCCACAGCGCCTGATGTCTCGCCCTGCACCGCGTTGACCTGGGCGCCGATCTCCTCGGTCGCCTTCGCCGTCTGCGTCGCCAGTGCCTTGACCTCGGAAGCGACCACGGCAAAGCCGCGGCCGGCTTCGCCCGCGCGCGCCGCTTCGATCGTCGCGTTCAGCGCCAGCAGGTTGGTCTGGCCCGCGATGCCGTTGATGAAGGAGACGACGTCCCCGATCTTTTGCGCCGCGTCCGCCAGGCTCTGCACGCGCTCGTTCGAGCGCCGTCCGTCGCTCGCGGCCTTGCCCACCACTTCGGTGGCGTGGGCGAGGCGCCGGCTGATCTCGGTCATCGACGAGGACAACTCCTCGGCTGCTGCGGCGACGGTCTGCACATTTTCCGAGGCCAGCGCCGACGCGGATGATACGGCGCCGGTCTGCTGTCGGGATTGCTCGACGATGGCCGACATCGAGCGCGCCGTATGCTCCATCTCGACCGCAGCCGAGGACACCGTGGTGACGACGTCGCGGATGCTGGCCTCGAAATTGTCGGCAAGCGCGGCGAAGGCACGCCGCTTCTCCGCTTCGGACTGCGCCTTGGCCTCCAGCTGCTCGGCCTGAAGCTTGCCAAAGTTGACGGCGTTGTCGCGGAACACCGCGACCGCCTTCACCATCGCCCCGACTTCGTCATTCGCCTTGCTGGCGGGGATGGTGACGTCGGTCCGGCCGTCTGCGAGCTCGCGCATGACGGACGTGATGGAGAGGATCGGACGCGAGATGCTGCGGGCGATGAGATAGCCGACGATGGCGGCAAGCACGAGCCCGATCGCGGCGATCGCAATCGCGAGCATCCAGGCGCGGTCGGCCGAGGCCTCGTAATCGGCATTGTCCATCACCAGTTCGACGGCGCCGAGCGGCTTTCCGGAAAAATCCCTGATCGGTCCGAGCAGCGCCGCCACCGGCGTATTGTCGAGCTTGGCCCGCTTCACCGTGAAGCTGCCTGTGGTAGCGCGGCCGTAATCGGCCGCGTCGAAGAAGCTCTTGCCCTTCAGCGTGCCGCCGAACAGCTTGAAGCCCGAGCCGTCGGCGAGGTGGAAGGCGACGTCGACATGGCGGTTGGTCTTGAAATCGTCGAGGAAGGACTGGCCGAAGGTCAGGCCGAATTCGACCGAGCCGAGCTGCTTGGCTCCTTGCGCGATCGGCACCACGCCGCGGATGCCGAGCCCGGCGACGCCGCCTTCGAGGCCGACCACGACCTTGCGATCCTGGTTGGCGACGACGACGGTCTTGCGGAATCCGCTGAGATCGTCGCCGAACTTGGCGGGCTGGTGGACGCGCAGGAACGAGGTCGCCGGCGCCACGTGGAACTGGAACTGCTCGACGCCGTATTCCGATTTGGTCGCGGCAAAGACCGGCCCGAACAGGGCTATCAGGGCGTTGCGGTCCTGCTTGGCCATCGCATCCTGCGTCGCCGGCATCGCGGCCACGACCGTGCTCATGGCGGCGGCCCGGTGCGATTCCTCGGCGATGCGCGACTGAAGGGCATCATAATGGCTGTGCAGCTCGCGCTGGTCGGCGCGGTCGATGATCCCCGCGATGATCCACATCGCCCCGAGCACCGCAAACAGGGCGGTTGCCGCCGCCGTCACCGCGAGGGCAACCGTGATCCGCATCCTGAGGCCGAGGCTCGCGCGCATGTTCGACTCGTTGTTTGAGCGTTGGTTAACAACGCTTATCAACTTCTCGCTAAGAGAGGGTGAACGGGATACCGGCGGAGCGCTGTGGTTGTGAGCGATCGTTAGGCCAGCCCGGTTGCCTCCCCACAAACCGGGTCGTCCCCGCGAACGCGGGGACCCATACCGCGGAATCTATCAAGTAAAGACAGTCGCAGTACCGAGCTGCGACTTTTCGCAAAACTTCACCCTGTGGTTATGGATCCCCGCGTGCGCGGGGATGACACGGAATTTGCAGAACCAGCGTTCGCAAAATTCCGAGCGCCTCAATAGCCCCTGGCCCGGTCCACCACGTTCTCCAGCGTGCCGCCGGCCTCGAACCGTGCGATCTGCTCGGCGACATAGGCCGAGATCGCGTCCGCGTCGGTGTCGGCTGCGTTGTGGGGCGTCAGCACCACCTTGGGATGGGTCCAGAACCGGCTGTCCGCCGGCTGCGGCTCCTGCACGAAGACATCGAGCGAGGCGGCGCCCAGCGTGCCATCGTCGAGGCAGGCGAGGATGTCGGCCTCGTTCTGCAAGCCCCCGCGGCCGGCATTGATCAGCACCGGCGCGCCGAGCGGGCTGTTGCGGTTGAGCTTGGTGAAGACGTCGCGGTTGAGGATGCCGTGCGTCTCCGGCGTCAGCGGCAGCAGGCAGACCAGGATATCGGTCGCGCGCAGGAACGTATCGATCTGGGCCGAGCCATGGAAGCATTCGACGCCGTCGATCGCGCGCGGGCTGCGGCTCCAGCCGGCGACGCGGAAGCCGAGCCGGCGCAGCACGTCGGCCGCATCCGCTCCTAACGTGCCGAGCCCCATGACGCCAACCGTGACCGCGCTCGCAGGCCATTGATATTTCGGCTCCCAGCGTTTTGCACGCTGCGAGTCCCGCAAATAGAGCTCCTGGCGGTGATGCATCAGCACGTGCAGCACGACATATTCAGTCATGCGGCCGGTCAGGTCGGGTACGGCGACCCGGACCAGCGGCACATCGGGCAGGCTCTTGTCCGCCATCAGCGCATCGACGCCGGCGCCGAGATTGAAGATCGCCCGCAGATTGGGGAAGGCGCCGAGATCGCCGGGCACCGGCTTCCACACCGTGGCATAGTGCACCTCGGCGGGATCGAGCGTGGAATCCGGCAGCAGCACCACACGGCGGCCGCCGCAGACAGCGTCAAACCGGGCCTTCCAGCGCTCGGGCAACCAGTTCTGCTGCGTGCTGTTGATCAGGACGGCCAGTGTGCCCTTGGTCATTCGAAGTGCCTCGTCGGTTCCGCTCAAGAAGGCCCTCCTTGGCACGACCTGCCGGATTTTTCCTGCTATTTTTTTCCGCAGTCCTGTCGGACCGGGGCATAGTGGATCGTCTTCACAACAAGACCCGAGGAAAATGTCGCCCATGCTTTATGCAATCCTTTGCTATCACGATGAGGACTTTGTCGGCTCCTGGAGCAAGGAGCAGGACGAGGCCGTGATGAAGAAGCTCGCCGTGGTGCAGGAGAAGCTCACCCAGCAGGGCCGGCTCGGGCCGGTCGCGCGGCTGCTGCCGACCACGGCAGCGGCGACCCTGCGCAAGGAAGATCCGCCGCTGGTGCTCGACGGCCCCTATGCCGAGACCAAGGAGCAGCTGCTCGGCTTCTACATCGTCGACTGCAAGAATCTCGATGAGGCGCTCGACGTCGCCCGCGACCTTGGCGCAGCCAATCCCGGCGGCGCCTATGAGGTGCGTCCCGTCGGCGTGTTCCGGCCCGGAGGAAACCTGACGTGAGCGAGACCGACACCGCCTGGATCGAGACCGCGCTGACCTCGGCGCGCCCCCAGGCGGTCGGCGCGCTGCTGCGTTATTTCCGTGATCTCGACACCGCCGAGGAGGCGTTCCAGAACGCCTCCCTGCGCGCGCTCAAGACCTGGCCGCAGAACGGACCGCCGCGCGATCCTGCGGCCTGGCTGATCATGGTCGGCCGCAATGCCGCCATCGACGAGGTGCGCCGGACCCGCAAGCAGCAGCCGCTGCCGGAGGACGATCAGGCGATCTCCGATCTCGACGACGCCGAAGGCGCGCTGGCCGAACGGCTGGACGGCTCGCACTACCGCGACGACATCCTGCGGTTGATGTTCATCTGCTGCCATCCGCAATTGCCGGCGACGCAGCAGATCGCGCTGGCGCTGCGCATCGTCTCGGGGCTTACCGTGAAGCAGATCGCGCGCGCCTTCCTGGTGTCGGACGCGGCGATGGAGCAGCGCATCACCCGCGCCAAGGCGAAGGTCGCGGAAGCCGGGACGCCGTTCGAAGCGCCCGGCGCAATCGAGCGCTCCGAGCGGCTCGCCGGTGTCGCGGCGATGATTTATTTGATCTTCAACGAGGGCTATTCGGCGAGCGGCGACACCGCGGAGATCCGCAAGCCGCTTTGCGAGGAGGCGATCCGGCTGGGGCGCCTGCTGCTCAGGCTGTTTCCGAGCGAGCCGGAGATCATGGGGCTCACGGCGCTCATCTTGCTGCAGCATGCACGCAGTGCCGCGCGCTTTGCCGCGGACGGTTCGCTGATCCTGCTGGACGACCAGGACCGTTCGCTTTGGAATGACACCATGATCGCGGAAGGGCTGGCGCTGATCGACAAGGCGATGCGCCACCGCCGCAGCGGGCCCTATCAGATCCAGGCCGCGATCGCTGCGCTGCATGCCCGCGCGTCGACGCCGGAGGAGACCGACTGGACGCAGATCGACCTGCTCTATGGCGCACTTGAAGTTGTGCAGCCGTCTCCCGTGGTGACGCTCAACCGCGCGGTCGCGGTCTCCAAGGTGCGGGGGCCGCAAGCCGCGCTCGATCTGATCGAGCCGCTTGCGCCGAAGCTCTCCAACTACTTCCATTTCTACGGCGTGCGCGGCGCCTTCCTGATGCAGCTCGGCCGCAACGAGGAGGCGCGTGTCGCCTTCGACCGCGCCATCGCGCTTGCCAACACGTCCGCAGAAGCGGCCCACATCCGCATGCACATCGATCGCCTGATCCGGGACAGCCAGCCGAAGGCTGGCGCGCGGCAGGGTGCGAAAGTGAAGTGACGCCGCACGCGTCATTCCGGGTTTACCCTTCGGGTGCCCCGGAATGACGGCAGAATAATTTCGTCTTCAAGTGTCGGCCTCCGCCGTTCCCGTTCGTCCTAAGCCCGTATCCACGGAGCTCCTCATGCTGAAAGCCGTTGCCGTCATCGCCATCCTGCTCGCCGCCGGACTTGCGGGCGTCCTCGCCTTTGCCCTGACAAAACCTGACACGTTCCGCGTCGAGCGGAGCCTCGCGGTGAAGGCGCAGGCCGGTGCGATCTATCCGCAGGTCGCCGATTTCCGCCGCTGGACCAACTGGTCCCCCTATGAGACCCGCGATCCCGCCATGAAGCGCACCTTCGGTGGATCTGAGGCAGGCAAGGGCGCGACCTATGCCTGGGACGGCAACAACAATGTCGGCGCCGGCCGGATGGAGATCCTCGAGGCGACGGGGCCGTCCAAGCTTCGCATCAAGCTCGATTTCGAGCGGCCGTTCGAAGGTCACAACACCGCCGAGTTCACCTTTGTGCCGCAAGGCGATGCCACCCTGGTCACATGGGCGATGTACGGTCCGGCTCCGTTCATGTCCAAGATCATGCAGGTGTTCATCAACATGGACGGCATGATCGGCAAGGATTTCGATGCCGGCCTCGCCAGCCTGAAGAAGCTGACCGAGAAGCAATAAGCCTCACTGCAAACGAAGAGGAGAGAAACGATGCTCAACGCTTATCTGTTCTATCAGGACACCTGCGAAGCTGCGTTCAACTTCTACGCCAAGGTCCTGGGCGGCAAGATCGACGCCATGATGCGGTCATCGGACGCGCCGCCGGACATGCCCGCCGCGCCCGGCCGCGAGAAGATGATCATGCACGCGCGAATGTCGTTGCCCGACGGCAGCGTGCTGATGGCTTCCGACGCGCCGCCGGAGCATTTCGCCAAGCCACAAGGTTTTTCGATCTCGTTCACGGTCAAGGATCCCGCAGATGGCGAGCGTAAGTTCAACGCGCTCGCCGATGGCGGCACCGTCACCATGCCGTTCAGCAAGACGTTCTGGGCCAAGGGCTTTGGCATGTGCGTCGACAAGTTCGGCATTCCCTGGATGGTGAACTGCCCGGCCGAAGGGATGTGACAGGCGCGACCGCCTGCATGATCTGTTGAGTCCGCAATCCCCTCTCTGCACTGTCGCGCGAGAGGGGACGCCTGGATTTATCGCGTCATATCCGGATCGGTCGTGCGCTCGCTCAACGGATCGATCCGGTCGCGTCCTCGCTTTGCTGCGGCGGCTGAACGCAGCGAGGGCAGATCACGAGCTTGGTGCCGAGCTGCTTGTCGTTCTCGGCTTCGATCTCGTCATGGACCGCCCACCACGCCTCCGAGTATGGCCGCAAGGTGCCGAGCACTCGTTGCCGCTCCTGATTGGGATCACTTGCCGCGGGCGCGGGGTTCGTCGCGCGCCGCTTGGCGGCATGCGGGCGGTTCGAGCCTTTGTTGGGGTCCTGGCCGAGGCCATCCCATGCGATCGGGCGGCGCTCCTGCGCCGGTGCGACTGCACATCCAAGCAGCGCTGTGCAGAAAGTAAGCAAGATGAAGCCGCGTCGTATCATGCCGGACCCAAAGTTCGATGCGCAATGCGCAAGCTTCCGCACGGGAAACTTGCATCGCGTCGGTCAAATGGAACTTAAGGCAAACGATTGGCCGGCGTGGCCGAGGAATGAACGCGCGATTCGCATCACCTTGCGGGAGCAGTGAGGCCGCTTCGTGAAACCATGCGGACTGCATCGCACAACAATTGACGCAATATTGGGCTGTAATCTGCACGTCAGAATCGCTATTGGTGACTCACAAAATCTAAAAAGCTGGGGTGGACGTCACTTGGAAGGGGAGCGACCGATGGCGGCGGCGCTACAGATCAATTTTGCCCTGTGGGGGATGCTTATCTGCGTCAGCATGAAGCTGGGGCCGGTGATCCAGACTCTTTATTGACGGCAGCCAAAGTGTAATGGCGTGGAGACCCCGGTGCGCACATTGGGTGCGAGCACAGGGAACCTGCCGTGTGGCCTCGGGCCGGCCAGGCCAATGCCTTTGATGTGACGTGACGCGGTTCACAGAACTCATTCACGTCACATGCGTGGCGGCTGCCACATTCGTCAGCGGCAGCGCGGATAGATCGCGGCGAGATCGCGCCCCTTGAGCAAGAGTAGCCGCGAAGTGAGGCCGCCACGGCGGCTGATCCAGTCGCGCACTGGGCCGGGATAGGCGGCAAGCACCGCGACCGATGCTTCCGGCTCGGCATAAAAGCGCCCGCGCCGGTCGACCGAACGTGCCGCATGGAAGCCGAGCACGGCGCGCTTGGTGACGCAGATGCGCTCGCCCGGCACGATGCTCAGCACCAGCGTGCAGGCAGACAGGCAGGGACCATCGATCACCACGCGCTCGCCGCTCTCGCGCACCTTCTCGAACAAATCGAGGAACGGCCCGACCTGTCCGCCCGGAGACTGGATGATGCGGATTTCAGCGGACGCGGGCGCGGCGGCGAGCAGGGCGGATGCGAGGATCAGGGCTTTGAGGGAGGTGACGCGTCGCATGAACTCTCCACCAACTCGGTTTCGTAGGGTGGGCAAAGCGTAGCGTGCCCACCTTCAGCATCGCAGATCCGGAAGAACGTGGTGGGCACGGCGCAAGAGCGCCTTTGCCCACCCTACAGAAACTGTGCCTACCCGTTCCGCCTTTGCCCGCGCAGCGTCGGCAGGCCGATACCCGCCGCATCGAACCCGCCATCAACGGCCAAAATTTGACCGGTGATGTAGCTCGATCGTTCCGAGCACAGGAAGTAGATCGCTTCCGCAAGCTCCTCCTCCAGGCCGTAACGGTTGAGCGGAATGGCGTCGTGATAGTCGGCGCGGATCTCCTTGGAATGCACCTGCTTCGCCATCGCGGTGTCGACCGGCCCCGGCGCAACCGCGTTGACGCGGATGTTGAGCGAGGCGAGTTCGACAGCGAGCTGCTTGGTCAGGTGCGCGAGCCCGGCCTTGCTGGTGCCGTAGGCCGAGCGCAGCGTCGAGGCGCGTACCGCCGAGATCGAGGTGATGTTGACGATGGCGCCGCCATGGCCTTCGCGCATCAAGGGAACCGCGGCCTTGGTGCAGAGGAACGGGCCGGTGAGATTGACCTCGAGCACGCGGCGCCAATCGGTCTCGGACGTCTCCATCAGCGGTGCGAACACCGCGATGCCGGCATTGTTGACCAGTGCATCCAGTCGGCCGAACCGGCGCTCGACCGCCTCCATTGCATCGCTCACCGCGGCGGCGTCCGAGACGTCGCAGGTCAGCGCCAACGTCGCCTCGCTTTGGTCGATTTCGGCGACCGCCCGGCCGAGCAACTCGCCCTCGATGTCGAGCAGCGCCACGCGCCAGCCCTCGCCAAGGAACTTCTTCGCGGTCGCAAGCCCGATGCCGCGGGCGGCTCCGGTGACGAGAGCGATTTTTTGCGGGGCTTGCGGCATGGGAGATTTGTCCTCGAGTAGCATATGGGCGCAGGAATGCAGGCTCCTTTTACTGCGCTTTTATGCTGGCGAGGAAGGGGCAGGCGAGGGCTGGAGGGGAAGTCGCCCTTACGCCAGCTCCGCCGAGGCACGCTGCATGTTGGCCGACATGTCCGCGGTCACGATGCTCTGCTCCTCGACCGCGGCTGCGGTGGAGGCGATGAACTCGTTGACGCCTGCGATCGCGGCCTTGATCGCGGTCAGGGAGCTCGCGACGTCGCCGGAGATTGTGTTCAGCGCGTCGATTTCGGACGTGATCGTGTCGGTCGCCTGCTTGGCCTGGCTCGCGAGGTTCTTCACCTCGGACGCCACCACCGCAAAGCCGCGTCCCGCTTCGCCGGCGCGGGCCGATTCAATCGTGGCGTTGAGCGCGAGCAGATTGATCTGGCTGGTGATGCCCGAGATCATCTCGACGATGCCGCTCATGGCCTGTGCGGCGGCCGTCAGCTTCTGGGCCTGGAGGTCGGCGGACTCGACCCTTGTGGTCGCGACCTTGGACGTCTCGCGCGACTTCGTCATGGTCTCGGAGATTTCGCGGATCGATGCGCTCATCTCTTCGCTGCCGGCGGCGACCGCCTCGATCAGCCCGCGCGCGTTGTCGGCCTTCTTGCGGCCGATCGCCTGCGCGGTGATGTCGGTGGCGTATTTCACCACCTTGTACGGCTGGCCGTTGAGATCGAAGATCGGGTTGTAGGACGCCTGGATCCAGATCTCGCGGCCGCCCTTGGCGATGCGCTTGTATTCGGCCGCCTGGTATTCGCCGCGATTGAGCGCTTCCCAGAATTGGCGGTAGGCGGCCGAATTCTTCTCGTTCGGCTCGACGAACATGGAATGGTGCTGGCCCTTGATCTCGGCCAGCGAATAGCCCATCGCCTTCAGGAAATTCTCGTTGGCGGTGCGGATCGTGCCGTCCAGGTTGAACTCGATCACCGCTTGCGACTTCTGGATCGCGGCGAGCTGACCGTCATTGTCGGCTGCCTTCATCTTCTGCGCGGTGACGTCAGTGGCGAACTTCACCACCTTGAGCGGCCTGCCCATCTCGTCGAGGATCGGGTTATAGGTCGCCAGGATCCAGACTTCCTTGGCCCCCTTGCCGAGCCGCTTGTATTCGGCCGCCTCGAACTGGCCGCGGTTCAGCCGCGCCCAGAAATCCTTGTAGGCGGAGCCCGCGCGGTCCTGCGGCGTCACGAACATGGAGTGGTGCTTGCCCTTGATCTCGTCGAGCGAGTATCCCATCGTCTTGAGGAAGTTCTCGTTGGCGGTGACGATGGTGCCGTCCATGTTGAACTCGATCATGGCCTGCGCACGACTGATCGCCGCGAGCTTCCCCGCGTCCTCCATGGTCCGCATCTTGTAGGCCGTGATGTCGGTGGCGAACTTGATGAAGCTGACCACCTTGCCGGTCTCGTCGAGCAGCGGCGCGTAGGAGGCATGGATCCAGAGCTCTTTGCCGTCCTTGCCGTAGCGCCTGTATTGCGTGGTCTGGAACTCGCCGCGGTTCAGGCTGGCCCAGAAGTCGCGATAGCGGGCGCTTTCGCGCTCGGCCGGGCTGACGAAGATGCTGTGGTGCTTGCCCTTGATCTCCGCGAGCGTGTAGCCGCTCATCTTGAGCAGGTTCTCATTGGCATCGAGGATGGTGCCGTCGAGCCCAAATTCGATGACCGCCTGCGACCGGTCGAGCGCCTCGACCTCCGCGATGGCGTGCCTGACCTTCTTGCTCAGGAAATTGAACACGTAAGCCCCGCAATGCTCGGATGCGATCCGATAGGATCGCCATACCGTTTCCCCTGAGCTGAAAAGTTGCATTGCTATCGTTGAGCATCGGTAAATCCTGAATAACGCTGCGACGAGCTCCGCGAGTCCGCGTGCGACAGCCAACTACTTCAACTGACAGCTGCTCTTGGTTTATATGCACGGTGGAGTTCACAATGCGGAGCCGTACTTGTACGGGGGCGCAGCCGAGATATTTTTCGCGCCGCCTTGCATGGCGGTGTCGGCGCGGTCAGGGGCGAACCGTCTTTAACAGGATGCCTCGTTGCGGAGACTAGCGATGCCCGACCATGAATGCCTGATCCGAGACCTCTTCGCCGCCTATCTCGCCAACGACCGGCAGCGGGTCGCCGACGCATTGGCCGACGATTTCCGCTTCACCAGTCCGTTCGACGACGACCTCGACAAGGCGACCTATTTCGAACGCTGCTGGAGCGACAGCGGCTGGATTGCACGGCATGACATCGAGCGCATCTTCGCCCGGGGCGAGGAGGCCTTCGTTACTTATCTCTGCCTTGCGACAGATGGCAGGAGTTTTCGCAACACGGAGTTCTTCACCTTCGCAAGCGGCAAGATCCGGCGCATCGATGTCTATTTCGGCGCTGCCCGGCAGGATGGTCGTTTCCTGCCGCAGCCGCGCTAGGGCCAGGCCCCTCAGATTATTTCCGCGGGCGTGTCGGTTCGGTGAGAGTTCGTTCGTCTTGAAGGCGAGCGGGCCTGCGCCTCACGGCGCATCCCGGAACCACCGCAGAAGCCAGGATACGACCCATGCGATTCATGATGTTGATGATCCCGCTCGGCTACGAGGCCGCGCCGCCGGACGTCCAGCTCGATCCCGAGCGCGTCGCGGCGATGATGCGCTACAACGAGGCGCTGAAGGACGCGGGCGTGCTGATCACGCTCGATGGCCTGCATCCGCCGTCGATGGGCGCGCGGGTTTCGTTTGCGACCGGCGAGCCTGTCGTGACCGACGGCCCATTCACTGAAGCCAAGGAAGTCCTTGGCGGCTATTGGATGATCGAGGTTGCCTCGCGCGCCGAGGCGATTGCCTGGGCGAAGAAGTGTCCAGCTTCGGCCAACGAGATCATCGAGATCCGGCAAGTCCAGGAGATGAGCGACTTTCCGCCCAACGTGCAGGAGGCCGCGGCCGGTTTCGGCGACCTGAAGAGGTAGCCACAGCGATCGCGATGAAATCGCGTCTGTCGTCAGTCAATCAGCAAGGAGAGAACCGATGAGCACCGAACATAAATTCCTCGCCGTCTATCTCGGCAGCACGAGCGGCGAAAAGATGAAGGCCTGGCATGCGATGCCCGAGGCTGAACGGAAGGCAAAAGAGCGCGAAGGCATGGCCGCCTGGCACGGCTGGGTCGAGAAGCACAAGGATGTCATCGTCGAGCTGGGCGGCCCGCTCGGCAAGACCCGCCGGATCGACGGACGCGGCATTGCCGAGATCAGCAATGCGCTGACCGGCTTCACGGTGGTGCGGGCCGCCTCGCAGGAGGAAGCTGCAAAATTGTTCGAGAACCATCCGCATTTTGCGATCTTCCCGGGCGAGGCGATCGAGGTCATGCCCGTGCTGCCGATTCCGCAGATGTAGCTGCGGACGAGGCCAATTGCGGGTGTGATGCCGTCGCTCCGGGCCGGCATCGCCCGTGAAAGTACGGGGTTAATCACGCCCGATTCCTGCTAGTGACCTTCACCGCCGGCTCATGTAAAGATCGTTCACATGAGCTGGCGCAAGGAGCAGCGCCGCGCCGAGCGCGGCTATCACCACGGAAATCTGAAGGAAGCCCTTTTGCAGGCCGCTCTCGGGCTGATCGCCGAGAAGGGCGCGGCTGGCTTCACCTTCGCCGATGCCGCACGCATGGCCGGCGTCAGCGCAGCGGCGCCCTATCGGCATTTCCGCGACCGTGACGAGCTGTTGTCCTCGATTGCCCAGCGCGGCTTCGAGCAGTTCGAGCAGCGCCTGACCGCGGCCTGGGACGACGGACGCCCCGACACAGTCACCGCGTTCGAGCGCGTCGGCAAAGCCTATCTCGCCTTCGCCCGTGAGGAGCCCGCGTTCTACAACGCGATGTTCGAATCGGGCGTGCCCGTCGACGCCAATCCCGCACTTCAGGCCGCCAGCGAACGCGCCTTCAACATCATTCGCGCTGCAGCCGAGCGGCTCGCGGCGCTGACGCCGCCGGGTAGGCCGCGGCCGCCGGCGATGATGATGGCGCTGCACATCTGGTCGATGGCGCACGGCGTGGCTTCGCTGTTCTCCCGAGGGGACGCCGCGCGACGAAAACTGCCGATGTCGCCGGACGAACTGCTCGAGGCCGAGGTGCTGATCTATCTGCGCGGCCTCGGCTTCCCGACCGACCGCCGTCCTGCAGGCAAGGGCGCCGAGCCGCCGCCGGTGCCGCCGGAGGCGTCCTCCAGTTCAGGCGTGCCGCCGGCTGGTCCCTGGGGCAAGCCGAAATAAAACTGCGCAAAATAATCACGTGGGCGTGTCTGGCGGCCAGCTTGACAAAATCGCCGGATGGTCTAGCTATGTAAATGTTATTTACATTCACAACGGCGCTGGTGCCGTGATGGAGATGGGAAATGGCCTACACCGCTGACGTTAATCGCTGGCGCGGCCCTTCGGACCAATACCAACAATACGAGCGTCCCCGCATGCTCGATACGCCCTGGCATCCCGGCTGGATCGCCGTGACCATCCTCGGCTTCATCATCTGGTGGCCGATCGGACTTGCCCTTCTCTTTTTCACACTCGGGAGCAGAAGAATGTCGTGCTGGAGCCATCAGGATCGCTGGCAGAACAAGATGGAAAAGATGCAGTACAAGATGGACCGCATGCGCGGCCGCATGGAGCGCCGCGGCTTCGGCTTCGGCTTCGGCTTCGGCCCGCCGTCCTCCGGCAACCGCGCCTTCGACGAGTACCGCTCGGAAACGCTGCAGCGGCTCGAGGAGGAGCAGGTCGAGTTCAGGAACTTCCTCGACCGTCTGCGCCACGCCAAGGACAAGGAAGAGTTCGACCAGTTCATGGCGCAGCACAAGACGCGTCCGACCCCGCCGCCGACCGACCAGCAGCAGGGCTGATCTTCAAGGCTGACACCTCTCAAAGCCTTCAGGCGCATGCCCCCAAAGTCCTGATGGCCCCGAGCCGCCCGTCTGCGCAACCCGCAGGCGGGCGGTTTGGTTTTTGGGATCTTGCTTCAATCTCTCGCGTGCGCGAGAGGAGGCATCGGCGGGCTTCGGCCGTCATCGTTGCTCGCATTGCTCGTTGTGCCGCGGCTAGCCCTGTCGCGAGATGCAGGTTGCAATTTATCGAGATAGCAACTGACAATCACTAGACCGGACGTTGCTGCGAATGTCGCTAAGTTGCGGCGATGCGGCCTGTCCGGAAAATCGAATCTCCTCTTGCAACCAAAGGGTGTTGCGCATAATCTTCGGACGTTTTTCAATCGATGATATTTGGCTGAATATTAGGGAGTATTTTCGTGCGGATCGTAACGATCGTTCGGAAGGTAGCCCCTCGCTGCTATCCCAATTACCTCAAGGCTTTTGAAGACGGCGACGAAATCTTCGACCGCTTCAAGATCAACACTCCGCTTCGCATCGCGCACTTCCTGGCTCAGGCGCTATATGAAACCGGCCGCGGTACGGTTCTGTTCGAGAGCCTCAAATACAAAACCACGGCGCGACTTCTCGAGATTTTCGGCATCGGCCATCATAGCGCGGCCATCCGGCCCGACGAGGTCGATCAATATCTCAACAATGATCGTGCCTTGGCCGAGCGCGTCTACGGACTGGGCAATCCGAAGAAGGCGAAGGAGCTCGGCAATACCAAGCAAGGAGACGGATACAAATATCGCGGTGGCGGCCTGTTGCAGACGACTGGCGGCGCCAACTACCTGCGCATGGGCAAACTCGCAGGCGTGGACTTCTACAATAACCCGGATCTGATTGTCTCACCCGAAGCGGCTCTGCTTCCCGCCCTTCACGAATGGAATGAGGGAGGCCTGAACGCATATGCGGATCGGAACGATATCCGCACAATCACGCGGCTCATCAACGGTGGCTACAACGGCCTGAGCGGTCGCACGGAGCTCTTCGAGGTCGTGTGGAGCGCAATAGGCAAGAGCGGCGCGAACCAGGTGGCCTGGAAAGCCGCAACCACGTCGGACGAAACGCGCGAGCTTCAGGAGGCCCTGAACGATCTCGGGGCTGAGCCGGCGCTTGTCGTGGATGGACGATATGGTCCCGCCACCGCGCAGGCGGTCGAGTGGTTTCAAAACCACGCCAAGATCCCGGTCGATGGAAATGCAGGCGTGGTGACGCAGGCGGCGTTGAATCTCCGCCTGAATTCCCGGACGGCTTCAGAGCGCCCCTGAGAGCGTGCCGCCTGTGACGCGCGAAGGTCGCCGGAGCTTCGCAAATGGATGTCTCGATTATTGAGGGCCGAATTTTAGCAAGTTTCATTACGCAGAAGGAATTGAGCATGACCGACGGCGAAAAGATGCTGAAGCTGGCCGAGTCCCGCATCGGCGAGAAATACGTCAATGTCTGCGTTCCCAAGAACAACAAGAACTGGCACGGTCCATGGGACTGCGCGGAGTTCATGTCCTGGTTGGTGTGGCAGGTCGGTGGATTCCTGTACGGATGCGTCGACGACAACGGCAATCCAGCAACGGTCGAGGCCTATACCGGTGCCTGGAAGAGCGATTCACAAAAACTTGGAAAGCGCGTGCCGTGGCGGCAGGCAGCCTCTACGGTGGGAGGCATTCTTCTCCGCTATCCGCCCGGACCGGGCATGATGGGGCACATCGTCGTTTGCGACGGCGAGGGCGGCACCGTGGAGGCGATGGGAACGGCCTATGGCGTTCGTCGCGGCAAGGTGTCGGGCCGGAATTGGGATACCGGCGTCTTGCTGCCGAACTTCACGTATGGGGCGGCGGGTGGAGCACTCGACCTGGTTGAGCCGAGCCAGCTGTATGCGCTTGGGCAGCCGAATATGAAGGCGTCCGTCGTTCGGGACATCCAACGCGCGTTGAAAGAGCTGGGGTTCAATCCGGGGCCGATCAACGGTGAATATAATGACCTGACGGTGGCGGCGGTCGCAGCGTTTCAGGCGACCAAAGGACTCATTGTCGACGGACAGGTAGGACCGCAGACCGCAAAACGGTTGAAGATCGAACTCTAGGGATCGGCGGACTCTTCCACCTGCTCCGCGCGCGACGGAGGCGTCCCGGCGGCATGACTGGCGCCGGGCTGCATCGCATGACCGCCAGCTTCAGCGCGCGGTGGCCAGCTGCGCGTGAACCGAAGCCAGGAATTGTTCGTAGGCGTGATCCACGATCTCGTTGAGCGATCGCGTTCGTGCGAACATCGCCTTGGCCTCGGCGAGAAACTCCTCGCGGGTCGGTATCTTCGGCAGATGCAGGTGTGTCAGCGCGTCGACGCCGTCATGCGCGCGATTGAGGATGTCGTGCAGCGTCGGCAGCTGCAGCTGGGTCGGGTCGGCCCGGTGCAGCGCCGAAGAGATCGCATGTGCAAGCTTCGGCGCGTCGAACCGCCCGGCAAGCTCGCGGGCGGCCCGATTGATGACGCGGGCGCCGAGCGGCTGCTCATTGCGCAGCACCTGTTCGGGCGGCGCCTTCATGTTCCAGACGATTCCGAACCAGGACAATACCGTCAGCACGTAATAGGTGACGTCGATCTCCCACCAGCGAAAACCCTGCCGCACGCTGCTCTGATAGGCGTGGTGATTGTTGTGCCAGCCCTCGCCCATGGTGAGCAGCGCCAGCAGCCAGTTGTTGCGGGAATCATCGCCCGTCACGTAGCGCTTGCGTCCGTGCACATGGGCCAGCGAATTGATGCAGAAGGTCGCGTGATAGACCAGCACCGTGCTCCACAGGAAGCCGACGATCAGACCCGACCACCCGGCCACCAGGAAGCAGAGCGCTGCAAGCACGAAGGCCGGCAGCAGCTCCAGCCGATGCAGCCACATCAGCTCAGGATAAACCGTGAGATCGCCGACTTTCACGAGATCGGTCGCGTCGTGCTCCCGGTAAAAGATCCAGCCGAGATGGCTGTACAGGAAACCGCGCTGACGCGGCGAATGCACATCCAGTTCGGTGTCGGAATGCAGATGATGATGCCGATGCTTGGCCGCCCACCACAACACGCTCTTCTGCGCGGTGCTTTGCGCAAGGCAGGCAAGGATGAACTGAAACACGCGGCCGGTGGCGAAAGCCCGATGGGAGAAATAGCGGTGGTAGCCGGCGCCGATCGCAAACATCCGCACGACATACAGTGAACCGCAGATCGCGACGGCCTGCCACGTGACGCCTGACCAGATCGCCGCAAAGCATCCGAGATGGACCAGCACGAACGGTATGGCGGAGGGGTACATGACGTCGTCGTGGTGGTCGTCGGCGGGCGCGTTGGGCAACATGTTTCAGCGTGACCTCAGGTAACGGGGATCCGGAATTTGCATCGGCAGCACCGAGGGCTGCCGGGTACGAAAAACCCGCGGATGGCGGACCACCGCGGGGCTTGAGCGCGCTGCTTTGCGTGTCATCCCGGCTAAAGCAGCATCAGCCGAAAATCCGACTGAATATATGGGCGCGGATGGCTGGCATGCAAGCTCGTAGCCTCACGGGGAGCTGCGGCATGGTGCTCAGGTAGTCACGGCGGCTGCCGCGTGGCGCGCGGGTCGTCCGCGGCCTATATTCGACACGTGAAGGAAGCACCAAAGCACCGGAGGCGGCCTTGATGGCAGCTGCGACCGCAACGAACGATCGCCTCTGGCAGAACATACGCGCGGAGGCGCAGCGCGTGTGCGAATCCGATCCCGTCTTCAGCAAGTCGCTTGCCGATGCAGTGCTGGCGCATGATAGTTTTGCCGCGGCTCTGGCCGATCTGATCGGGCGCAGGCTTGGCGGCAACGCCGCCGGGCAGGCACGCTTCACGGCCTTTTCTATCGACGCCTTTCGTGGCGCGCCGGAATTGATCGAAGCGGCCGGCCGCGACTTGCAGGCGATCGTGCTCCGCGATCCCGCCGTCGCCGGCCTGTTGCCGCCGCTGCTGCATTTCAAGGGCTACGTGGCGCTACAAGCCTGGCGCGTCTCGCACCGGCTCTGGCGTCATGACCAGCGCGACGCGGCGCTGCTGTTTCAGAACGAGGCCGCGAACGTCCTGCAGGTCAGCATTCACCCGGCGGCCAGCATCGGCTCGTCCGTGTATCTCGACCACGCCACCGGGATCGTGATCGGCGCCAATGTGCTGATCGGCGATGACGTCACCATTCTCCAGAATGTCAGCATCGGCCGCGGCAGCGAACTGCCGACGCGCTCGCCGCGTATCGGCTGCGGCGTCTTCATCGGCGCCGGCGCGACCATCTTGGGCGATATCCGGATCGGCGATTTCGCCAGGATCGGCGCCGACACGGTCGTGACTTCCGACGTTCCCGGCGGCTGCACCGCGGTTGGAAATCCTGCGCGGTTGACCAATTGTCCCGCGCCCGCTTCGGCGGCCTGAGGCGCCATCACGTCATGAGATGCGGCGGAGCGCGGCCCGATCAGCCGCAAAGGCAGGGTCGCCGAGGTCTGCCCCCGGCGACATCCCGTTGCCTCAGGCGGCGCGGCGATGGCTCTCGCCGCCATGCTGGGGCGTGACCGGCTCCGAGCTGGTCTGGCCCGGCGCATCCAGCACCGCGACGTGGTGACGATAGACCATCTCCCAGCCCTTCCATCCCGTGAACAGGAGGATGCCGACCACGATCAGGGAGAGCACCACGCCCCACGGCTTGATCGCAGCCTCGGCGCCTTGCGCGTAGCGCAGGTAGAAATTGACCAGGGCCAGCACGACCGCCGCGAGATTGCCGACCATGTGGTACCAGGCATCGTTGAGGCGGCGGATGCGGGGCTCGCCGAAGAAGTCCGTAAAGCCGGCCACAGCCGCGACGAGCGCCATGACGATGCCAGCCCCGATCAGCCACATCGCGGCTCTGGCCCAGAAATTGTCGCCGGTTCCGATGAAGGCCAGATCGGCGACGGGCGCGCCGACCAGGCATGCGACCGGGAACGGGATCAGCATGGGGTGGAGCGGGTGATCGCCGATGGCGGCGGTCGTCTTGGGGTTGATGGTCATGGCAACACCTCGCGGAAAGTGATTTTTGGGACAATTTTTCGGGCGAGGGCTGGTTCCTCCGGTCGCACGGACACGCGGAACTCTCGCGCCCCGGACGCACCGCAGCGTCTCTTTGACGATGCGCTGCTGAGCCGGGGCCCATCTCACCGCACATGCACGCCGCATCCCGGGTCCGGGACACGGACTAGGCCTGTCCGCCCATCCCCCTGCGCCACCTACCTTTCCGGCAACCAAATTCACCCCTGGTAACCCCGCATTAACCAACGGCGGGCTCTGGTAAGGGCGGACAATCGCGCCCAAAGCCCGAAGCCAGGGACCGTCAAGGCCCGGGGCCAAAGGCCCATAGTTTTGACATCTTGGCAGGGAATGCAGACGGCCGGCTCTGGACGAGCCCCTGCACCCAGAAAGACAAGGCTTTGAGCGGGCTTGCCGGCCGCGCCGGTGCTAGCGCGGCCATTGGGGAACCGGCAGCCATTTGCTGGCCGGCACATCGGGTAACGATCGCCTTGAGAGGATACTGCTTATGAATCCGGCCGACGTGGCTCAGTCAGCCCTTCCGGTTGCCGCTTCCGCGGACGTGTCGCTGATCGCGCTGTTCTGGCAGGCTCACTGGATCGTGAAAGCGGTGATGCTGGGACTTCTGTCCTGCTCGGTCTGGGTCTGGGCGATCGCCATCGACAAGATCTTCCTGTTTGCCCGCACCCGCCGCTCGATGGACCGCTTCGAGCAGGCGTTCTGGTCCGGCGAATCGATCGAGGAGCTCTATCGCACCCTCTCTGCCAAGCCGACGCATTCGATGGCGGCCTGTTTCGTGGCGGCGATGCGCGAGTGGAAGCGCTCGTTCGAGAACCAGGCCCGCTCGGTCGCCGGCCTTCAGATGCGCATCGACAAGGTCATGAACGTCTCGATCGCCCGCGAGGTCGAGCGGCTGGAACGCCGCCTGCTGGTGCTTGCGACCGTCGGCTCCGCCGGCCCCTTCGTCGGCCTGTTCGGCACCGTCTGGGGCATCATGTCGAGCTTCCAGTCGATCGCGGCGTCGAAAAATACCTCTCTGGCGGTGGTCGCGCCGGGCATCGCGGAGGCGCTGTTTGCGACCGCGGTGGGCCTTATCGCCGCCATTCCTGCCACTATTTTCTACAATAAGTTCACGTCCGAGGTGAACCGGCAGGCCCAGCGGCTCGAGGGCTTCGCCGATGAATTTTCCGCCATCCTGTCGCGTCAGATCGACGAGCGGGGCTGACGGGCGGCATGTATAGTGTGAAGGGCAATTTGGGCACGCGATCATGGCGATGAACGTTGCGAGTTCGTCCGGAGGCGGCGGCCGCCGTGGCCGGCGCAAGCCCGTCGTGGCCGAGATCAATGTCACGCCGATGGTCGACGTGATGCTGGTGCTGCTCATCATCTTCATGGTGTCGGCGCCGATGCTGACGGTCGGCGTGCCGCTCGACCTGCCGCAGACCCAGGCCAAGAGCCTCGAAAACAACGACCAGAAGCCGATCCAGATGTCGATCGACATCAAGGGCAAGGTGTTCATCAACGACGCCGAGATCGCGATCAACGAGTTGATACCCAAGCTGAAGGCAATCACCGACGCGCGCGGCGGGCTCGAGGAGCGCATCTATTTGCGCGCCGACAAGAAGGCGGATTACGGCACGGTGGCCAGGGTGATGGGCCAGTTGTCCGGCGCCGGATTCAAGAAGCTCGCCCTCGTCACGGAAGCGGATCAGGGGTAGGCCGTGAAGGTGAAGGTCGACAAGACACTCGTTGCGTCGATTGCCCTGCATGTCCTCGTGCTGGGATGGGGGCTGGTCACCTTTAGCAGCAAGGCCTACGTCGCGCCGGAAGAGTCACTTCCGATCGACATCATCTCGACCGATCAGCTCGCGAAGATGATGGCCGGGCAAAAGACCGGCAAGAAGGAAGAGCCCAAGCCCAAGGTCGAGAAGATCGCCGAGCCCAAGCCGGAGGAAGACGCCGTCGGCAAGGTCACCGAGAAGAAAGAGCTGATCAAGACCAATTCGCAGCCAGAGCCGCCGCCGAAGCCGGTCGAGAAGCCGGTGGAGAAGAAACCCGAGCCGCCGAAGCCTGTGGCCGAGGCGAAGCCGAAGGAAGAGCCGAAGCCGCAGGAAAAGAAGCCTGATCCGGCCAAGGAAGATCCGATCGCCGAGCTGCAGAAGAAGCTGGAGACCAAGAAGCCGCCGCCCAAGCCCGTGGAGCAGAAGGTTGCGGCGGTGCAGCCGCAGCAGCAGCCCAAGCCCAAGGAGCGCAGCTTCGATCCCGCGCAGATCCAGCGCGACCTCGACAAGCGTGCCGCGACCCGGCACGAGCTCGCGGGAACGGCGCTGAACGCCTCGGCCTCGCTGGGATCGGCGACCGGCACTGCCGCCAACAACATTGCGACCTGGCGCGGTGCGTTCCAGGCCGCGGTCAAGCGCTGCTTCACGCCGACCTATAACGGGCAGGACGCCGACCAGTACGAAGCCGACATCGACATTCCCATGAAGATCGACGGATCGCTGGCGTCCGAACCCATCGTGGTCGCGGTGAGGGGGCCGTCGCGGTCGATCGCCCAGGCGGTGGCGGAGAGCGCCAGGCGCGCCATCGTGCAGTGTCAGGTCTACGCGTTCATGCCGAAGCAGCAGTACGAGAGCTGGAAGCTCATTCCGATGACTTTCGGCCTGAAAGATATGTTGTGACATCCGAACAAAAGAATTTTGCAATGAATGACGTCCGATCGATGAACCGCCGCCGCTTCATGACCCTGACCGGATCAACGCTCGCGATGCTCGGGGGCGGACGTGCCCTCGCTCAAGGCCAGGACGGCCGCATCCGCATCGATCCCACGGCATTCCAGCCGATCCCGATCGCGATCACCGGCTTCGTGCCGGGCTCGCCGTCCGACGGCGACGTCGGCAACGGCGTCACTCAGGTCATCACCAACAATCTGAAGCGCTCGGGCCTGTTTGCCCCGATCGACCAGGCCGCCTTCATCGAGCGCATCAGCAACATCGACGTCGCGCCGCAATTCCAGAACTGGAAGACGCTCAACGCGCAGGCCCTCGTCACCGGCCGCATGACGCGGCAATCAGATGGACGGCTCAAGGCCGAATTTCGCCTGTGGGACGTGGTCTCCGGCCAGCAGCTCGCCGGACAGCAATATTTCACCTCGCCGGAATATTGGCGCCGCATCGCCCACATCATCTCCGACCAGATCTATGAGCGGATGACCGGCGAGAAGGGCTATTTCGACAGCCGCGTGGTGTTCGTGGACGAGAGCGGCCCGAAGGAGCGTCGCGTCAAGCGGCTCGCGATGATGGACCAGGACGGCGCCAATGTGCGCTACCTGACCCGCGGCTCCGACCTCGTGCTGACGCCGCGCTTCTCGCCGAACTCGCAAGAGATCACCTATATGGAGTTCGGCCAGGGCGATCCGAAGGTCTATTTGTTCAACATCGAGACCGGCCAGCGCGAGATCGTCGGCAACTTCCCGGGCATGACCTTTGCGCCGCGCTTCTCGCCGGACGGCCAGCGCGTCATCATGAGCCTGCAGCAGGGCGGCAATTCCAACCTGTTCGTGATGGATCTGCGCTCGCGCTCGACCACGCGCCTCACCGACACGCCGGCGATCGATACCTCGCCGTCTTACTCGCCGGACGGCACCCGCATCTGCTTCGAGTCCGATCGTGGCGGCAGGTCGCAGATCTATGTGATGGCCGCGGGCGGAGGACAGGCGCAGCGGATCTCCTTCTCCAAGGACGATACCAATGCCAGCTATTCGACCCCGGTGTGGTCGCCGAAGGGCGATTACATCGCCTTCACCAGGCAGGGCGGCGGGCAATTCTCGATCGGCGTCATGAAGCCCGACGGCTCCGGCGAGCGGCTGCTCACCTCCGGCTTCCACAATGAGGGCCCGACCTTCTCGCCGAACGGCCGCGTGCTGATGTTCTTCCGCGATCCCGGCGGCAATGGCGGGCCGTCGCTGTACAGCGTCGACATCTCCGGCCGCAACGAGCTCAAAGTGCCGACGCCCGGCTTCGCCTCCGACCCGGCATGGTCGCCGCTGCTATCCTCGACTGCGGGTTGACAAGAGAGCGCTAAAACATCGCGCGTTCAGACGCGCGATGTTGTCGAAAAACGCGCCGATTTTTTCGACTTTTCTGCGCAAAGCAAGCCTTCCTTCACCTTGTGCTCGGCAAGGCTTGCCTAGTTGCTTGATATTTAAGCGGAAATCGGTTCGCTGATACCGAAAAACAACTCGACTTTAACGATGTTCCCTCAGAAAGACTTCATCTGGGCTGGGTAAGACTACGCGCCAAACAGGACGCGTAACAAGCCAATGCAACTGGCCGACCAGAAGCAGAGTGATCGAGACGAGCTGGAGCCGATACTCTACGCCGCTCTCATCAACTCCATGGTGCAGAATTTCTGGGCGATCTTCCTCGGCTCGGCCTCCGCGGCCGTGGCCGCGGTGATGACTGCGTTGAAGACGGGCGACGTCTGGCTGTGGCCGCTTGCATTCCTGCTGATTGCCATCGGCACCGCGCGCGCCTTCCAGATGCGCGGATATGAAAACCGCACCGAGGTGCTGTCATTCGAAGAGGCCAAGCACCTGGAGCCGCGTTACTGGATCGGCGCGCTGAGCTATGCGGCCGTGCTCGGTGTGTGGGCCTTCGTCGTCATCTACAACAACAACGATCCGGTCGCCGACATGCTCTGTGTCGCCATCGGCATCGGCTACACCGCGGGCGGCGCCGCCCGCAATTACGGGCAGCCCCGGGTGATCCAGTGGCACGTCGCACTGGCCTGCGGTCCGATGTCGCTCGCCTTGCTGCTGCACGGCGGCTTCTACCACATCGGTCTTGCCATCCTGCTGGTGTTCTTCTTCATCGGGCTCAAGAACATCAACCTCAGCCTGCATGCGATCTTCGTCAAGGCGCTGACCTCGAGCTTCCGCGAATCCGCGCTGGCGAGCCAGTTCGACACCGCGCTCAACAACATGCCGCACGGCCTGTGCATGTTCCGCGCCGACGGCCGCCTTGCGGTGATGAACCACCGCTTCGGCGAGCTGATGGCCTTGCCCGAGGACCTCGTCAAGCGCGGCGCCACTGCCGCCGATATCGCGGCGGCCTGCGTTTCCGCCGGGTCGATCTCGGCGGAGAGCGGCAACCACATCCTGGCCGAGATCGAGCATGCGCGGATCTGCGAGATCGTCACCGCCGATCCGGATTCCTCGCGCGGCCGCACCCTGGCTTGGACGTTCCAGCCGATGACCGGCGGCGGCACGGTGCTGCTGCTGGAAGACATCACCGAACGCACCAATGCGGAAGCCCGCATCAGCCATCTCGCCCGTTATGACGAGCTCACGGCGCTGCCCAACCGGGTCAGCTTTCACGACGAGATCGAGCGGCTGCTGAAGAATTCGCATCATGCCGAGCGGCTCTCCGCGCTGCTCTTCGTCGACCTCGACCAGTTCAAGCAGGTCAACGACACGCTCGGTCATCCCTGCGGCGACCAGCTGCTGTGCGCCGTCGCCAACCGTCTGCGCGAAATGCTGCGCCCCGAAGATTTCGTCGCCCGTTTCGGCGGCGACGAATTCGTCGTGTTCCAGCAGAACATCTCCTCGCCCGAGGACGCCGCCGCGCTGGCCCGCCGCATCGTCGAGCGGCTGAGCGAGCGCTACCGCATCGACAATCATTTGGTCGAGATCGGCGCCAGCGTCGGCATCGCGCTGACCTCGCCGGGCGATGCCAGTGCCGATACGCTGCTCAAGAACGCCGACATGGCGCTGTACCGTGCCAAGGCCGACGGCCGCGGCACGTTCTGCTTCTTCCGCGACGAGATGGCGGCGACCGTCGAGGCCCGCCGCATCCTCGAGCTCGACCTGCGCAAGGCGCTCGCCAACGAGGAATTCGAGCTGTTCTACCAGCCGCTGGTCAATCTGAAGTCCGGCAAGATCACCACGTGTGAGGCGCTGCTGCGCTGGAATCATCCGGTGCGCGGCACGGTCTCGCCGATCGACATCATCCCGGTCGCCGAGGACATGGGCCTGATCGTCGATCTCGGCCGCTGGATCCTGCGCCGCGCCTGCATGGAATGCATGAAGTGGCCGGAGGGCGTCAGCGTCGCCGTCAACTTCTCGCCGCAGCAATTCCACCAGCGCGACGTGCTGAGCGAAATCCGCTACGCGCTGGAGGTGTCGGGCCTGCCGGCGCATCGGCTGGAGATCGAGATCACCGAGTCCTCGCTGCTGCGCAACACCCAGCTGACCCACGACATCCTGTCGCAATTGCATGCGCTCGGCGTGCGCATCTCGCTCGACGATTTCGGCACCGGCTATTCCAGCCTCAGCTATCTGCACAATTTCCCGATGCAGAAGGTGAAGATCGACCGCTCCTTCCTCGAAGGCATCGACACCGACCGCCCGCTGACGCTGCTGCGCGGCGTGGCGCGGCTGTCCGCCGATCTCGGCATGGCCGTCGTGGTCGAGGGCATCGAGACCAACGAGCAGCTCGATCTGATCAGCGCCGACGGCACCGTCTCCGAGGCGCAAGGCTATCTGTTCAGCCGTCCGGTGCCCGCCGTGCGGATGCGCCAGCTGCTCAACGCCTCGCATGGGCGGCGCGGCGAAGGCCAGCTCCACGTCGCCAGCTCGCGCTCCTTCGCTTAACTCCGTTTCTCGGAACGTCCCATCATTTCAGACTGTTGCAGGGTACCGTAGTGCTACGGAGGTTAACCCTAACCCTTCGATTGCTTTGCATACTTGTTAAGAAGGTGTTAATAAATCATGGCGCGCGCGTAAGTTGTCTTGCAGGAATTACCTTCGAATGCCGCGACGTGAGTGTGTTTAAGGAGTTGGAATGCAGTCCTCAGCCAGATCTGTCATTTCGGCTGTTGGACGGGGAGCAGAGCTTCTGACCGACGTCGATTATCATCTTGCCGAAACCGTCGCGGAGAAGGAGGAGATCTACAATCTCCGCTACCGCGCCTATCTGCGGGAAGGCGCGGTGAAGCCCTCCGCCGATGCGCGGGTGACCGACCGCTACGACGAGCTGCCGAACGCGTGGACCTTCGGCGTCTATCTCCATGGCGAACTCTGCAGCTCGGTGCGCATCAGCGTGCTGACATCGGAATGGCGCGAGTCCACCTCGGCCGATGTCTTCCCGGACATCCTGCTGCCGCGGCTCGATCGCGGCGAGGTCATGATCGACCCGACCCGCTTCGTCGCCGATCCCGACCAGGTCAAGCGGGTCCCGGAATTGCCCTATCTGACGACGCGTCTCGCTTACATGGCCTGTGAGCATTTCAATGCCGATCTCGGCCTCGCCATCGTGCGCCCCGAGCATCAGGCCTTCTACCGGCGGGTGTTCCTGCATGAGACCATCGCCGAGCCGCGGCTGGTTCCCGGCCTCACCAAGCCGTTCGGACTGATGGCGGCGGACTTCCCGACCTTCCGCAAGAAGGTGTTCGAGCGTTATCCAATCATGCGGTCGACTGCCTTCGAGCGGCGGATGCTGTTCGGGCGCGGCGGCCAGCGCCAGGTGCCGCAGCGGCCGGTGCTCGTGGCTGACGCTGCGCACGCGGACGCCGCGCACGCCTGAGTCGGCGATGGCGTGGATGCGGCTCCAGGTTTGAGCCTGGGCTCTGCCCCTTACCCGTCACGCGTCGCCACGCATCGCGCCCTGGGCCCAAAATTCCGGCGAAAGCCGGGTTTTTGCCGGCCGCCGCGGCTTGCCTTCACCCTCGCGCCACATTTACAACCCATTAACCATGACGGGTGCTTTTCGCTGGTTGGGGGCATTTGATCGGCTGAGGCAAGGTTCCGTCAAGGTTGACGGAACGTTCGCTTAACCAACCCCCTGTAGACCGGACAGCAGTGGACTAACGTGAGCGTGGAGGCTCCGGAATGAAACATCCTATGCGTATCCTCCAGGGATTGAAGCTGGTCGCGGTGCTCGCCGTCGCGCTGTCGATGGGCGCCTGCGCCAACAAGAATGCCGCGACGGATGCGATGGCCAATGCGGCAACACCTGGCAGTCAGCAGGATTTCGTCGTCAACGTGGGTGACCGCGTATTCTTCGAAAGCGACCAGACCGATCTGACCCCGCAGGCGATCGTGACCCTGGAGAAGCAGGCGCAGTGGCTGCAGACCTATCCGCGCTACAGCTTCACCGTCGAAGGCCACGCCGACGAGCGCGGCACCCGCGAATACAACATCGCGCTCGGCGCCCGGCGAGCCCAGTCGGTGCGTTCGTTCCTGGCCTCGCGCGGCATCGATCCGAACCGCATGCGCACGATCTCCTACGGCAAGGAGCGGCCGGTCGCCGTCTGTAACGACATCTCCTGCTGGTCGCAGAACCGTCGTGCCGTCACCGTGCTGAACGCGAGCTCCTGACGCCGAGATACTGACACTCAGTCAGGCGCCGTTCATCTTCCAGAACCGAGTATACCGGCGCCCTCTCGGGCGCCGGTTTCGTTTCAGCAAACCGTGACCTAAAACCCCTTGGTTCAAGTCACGGTTTTGGCGTACTCCCTTCCTCATTATGTGGCGCGGCGATTGGTCCGCCGTGGGCCACGTCGCTTTTGTCGTCAGGGCAAGATGTCATCGAAATTCAAGGCAATTACCGGCACCGTGGCAACCGTCGCGCTGCTCTCTTTGTGTTCGCCCGCAACTGCGCAGTCGGTCTTTGCGCAGTCGGATGATGCCGATCCCGAGATGCGGATCGAGCGGCTGGAGAACCAGCTGCGCCAGCTCACTGGCCAGAACGAAGAGCTGCAATACCGCAACCGCCAGCTCGAAGAGCGGCTGCGGGCGCTCGAGGGCGGCGCCCAAGGCGCGCCCGGACAGGCGCCCAATGTCGCGGCGATGCCGCCCGCCCAGGTCGGACCAGGTCAGGTTGCGCCCGGCTATCGCCAGCAGCCGCAGCAACAGGCCGTGCAACCGAATTACGAGCAGCCGCAGAGCGCGGCTTCTGCGCCGATCGTTCAGGAGCAGCCGGCGCCCGGCGCTCCCGGCACGCGCCGTCGCGGCGATGCCTTCGATCCGAACCAGAACCCGAACGCGCCGGGTGCGCCGCGCGCGCTCGGCGGCGGCCCGCAGCCGATGCCGTCGGGAGCACCCGGCGGCCG
>NZ_LBJV01000055.1:0-144008 GCF_028128855.1 Bradyrhizobium sp. CCBAU 11430 | reverse complement strand
GGTGATGTGTCCGAACAGGTGTCAGCCATGTCCCCGGACTAAACATCGAGCCGGGCGATGACAGCAATGTGGTGGTGAGGCTGCCCCGACTCACTCGCGCAGCTCACCCCTCCAGCTTCCTCAACAACAGCTTCAGCGCCGTCGCAGCAAACATCTGCATGTTGCCGAACCGGTCGTTGCTGCCGGTCTCCAGCGTCATCACCTCTGACACAGGCCCCGCAACCGCCATGCAGCTATGGCCGGCGGCGTCGCCGTAGCGGTTGCCGGTTGGGCCGGCTGCTCCGGTCTCGGACAGGCCCCAGTCGCTGTTGAAGCGCGTTCGCATCTGCTCGGCCAGCAGTTGCGCGTAGGGCTGCGACGAGGAACGAAAGCCCTTCATTCCTTCGTCCGAAATATCCATCAGCACGCGCCTGGCATCGCGGGTGTAGACCACCGCGCCGCCGAGGAAATAGGCGGACGCGCCGGGCACCGCGAGCAGGCTGGCCGCGATCAGGCCGCCGGTTGAGGATTCTGCCACGGCGATGGTCTGTTTGCGCGCGATCAGCTTCGCTGCGACCTGTTCCGCAATGCTGACGAGCTCTTTCATCCCTAACCCCTTATCTCTTCGCAACCGAGCTCAGCCTTCCTAGCATATGACAGGACGCTTGGCTGAGTTGCGGGCGACGGGCAGGCCTGCTTGAATGGCGGGTACAAGAAGAGACATGCGAGGAAACGTGAGAAGGGAGACGTCATGGCGTCCCTGATCGCCGGCGGGGTGGATTGCGACGTGCATCCGGCCGTGCCGCATCTGACCAGCCTGCTGCCGTACCTGAACGACTATTGGCGCGATCAGGTGACGACGCGCGGCATGGTCGACCTCATCTCGCAATCCTATCCGCCGAGTTCGCCGATTACGGCGCGGCCCGACTGGCGCCCCGAGAGCGGCAAGCCGGGCGAGAGCCTCGACGACATGCAGCGCCATGTGCTCGATCCGTTTCAGCTCAGCTACGCCATCTGCAGTCCGCTCTACGGCGTGCAGATGGTGTTTTCGGAAGATTTGCAGGCCGCCTTCTGCCGCGCGCTGAACGACTGGCTGGTGAAGGAGTGGCTCGATCGCGACAAGAGGCTGCGCGGCTCGATCGTGATCCCGACGCAAAGCGTCGAGAAGGCCGTGGCAGAGATCGAGCGCTGCGCGCACGATAAGCGCTTCGTCCAGGTCCTGATGCTTGTGATGGGCGACACGCCGCTCGGCAAGCGCGCGCTGTGGCCGATCTATGAAGCCGCGGAACGGCTGGAACTCCCGGTCGGCATTCACGCGGGTTCCGCCTATCACAATCCGCCGACCGCAGTGGGATGGGGTTCCTATCACATCGAGGACTATGTCGGGCAGGCCCAGGCGTTCCAGACCCAGCTCACCAGCCTGATCGTCGAGGGCGTGTTCGCCAAATATCCGCGCCTGAAAATGGTGATGCTGGAATCCGGCGTCTCCTGGATCTCTCCCTATCTCTGGCGCCTGCACAAGTTCTGGCGCGGGGTGCGGATGGAGACGCCGTGGGTTGATCGCGCGCCGCTGGATATTGTGCGCAGCAACATCCGCTTCTCCTTGCAGCCATTTGATGCGCCGCCAGACGAGGCGACATTAATTCGCCTGTTTGATCATATGCAGTCCGACGAATTGGTCCTATTCTCCACGGACTATCCGCACTGGCAGTTCGAGGGCCAGGACGCGCTGCCCGAAGGTCTCACCCCCGATCTCGTGCGCAAGATCATGATCGAAAATCCACATGCGACCTATCCCCGCCTGACGTGAGCCCGCTGCCAAAGGAGGCAAGGCGATGAATATCCAATTCCGCGAGAGCCAAGAAGCCGCTTCCCCACTGACCGTCAAAACCGCGATCGCGGACTGCGACATCCATCCGGCACGCGCCACCCGCACCGAGCTTTATCCCTATCTCGCCAAACGCTGGCAGCATCATCTCGAAGTCTACGGCGTCCATGCCTATCAGGGCATGATGGAAGGCCCGCCCTATCCGAAGGCCCAGCCCAACGCCTCGCGCCGCGATGCCTATCCGCCTGAAGGCGGCCCGCAGGGCTCCTCGCTGTCCTTCATGCAGAAGCAACTGCTCGATCCCAACAACGTGCAGCTGGGTGTGCTCAATCCGCTCAACACCGGGCAGGGCATCCGCAATCACGAACTCTCGGCCGCTTTGTGTTCGGCGATCAACGACTGGCAGATCGACAAATGGACCAGCAAGGACAAGCGGCTGAAAGCCTCGATCGTCGTCGGCAATGAGGACGGGCTGTCGGCCGCCGCCGAAATCCGCGAGCGCGCCGGCGACAAGAACTTCGTGCAGGTGCTGCTGCTCAGCCGCAATGTCGAGCCGCTCGGCCAGCGCCGTTACTGGCCGATCTACCAGGCCGCGGAGGAAGCCGGCCTTCCCGTCGGCGTCCACGCCTTCGGCTTCGGCGGCAATCCGATCACGCCGTCGGGCTGGCCGTCCTATTACATCGAGGAGATGGTGGGTCACTCGCAATGCCAGCAATCGGCGCTAGCGAGTCTTGTTTTGGAAGGCGTGTTCGAGCGCTTCCCGAAACTGAAGATGGTGATGATCGAGGCCGGCTTCGGCTGGGCGCCGTCGCTGGCCTGGCGGCTCGACAAGACCTGGCAGCGCCTGCGCAGCGAGGTGCCGCATGTGAAGCGGCCGCCGTCGGAGTATATTCGCGAGCAGGTGTGGTGGACGACGCAGCCGATGGAGGATCCTGAAAGCCGCGAGGATCTGTTCGACGTCATCAACTGGATCGGCTGGGATCGCCTGTTGTTTGCGACCGACTATCCGCATTGGGATTACGACGAGCCGTCGCGCGTGTTGCCGGCGGGTGTCAGCGAGGCCAATCGCGAGGCGTTCTACCTCGGCAATGCGCGCGCGCTGTACGGGATTGGTTGATGGCGCGGCATGTGATCGCGCCGGTCGACGAACTGCCGCCGGGGACGCGAAAATTTCTGGAGATCGACGGGCGGCCGATCGCGGTCTTCAACATCAAGGGTGAATATTTCGGTCTGATGAACCGTTGCCCGCATCAGGGCGCGGCGCTGTGCGAGGGCCCGCTGATCGGTCTCGCGCAGTCGAAGGAGCCCGGCGAGATCGAGTATACAAAACTCGGCGAGATCATCCGCTGCCCCTGGCACGGCTGGGAGTTCGACATCCGCACCGGTCAGTCCTATTGCGATCCCCGCCGCTTCCGCGTGAAGGCCTACCCGGCCCATGTCGAGCCGGGTGCGAGCGTCGTGAAGGGGCCGTATGTCGCGGAGACGATCCCGGTGAAGGTCGAGAGCGATTACGTGGTGGTGGAGTTGTAGCCAGTTGGTCATTCCGGGGCAGCCCGAAGGGCTGAGCCCGGAATCCATCGTGCGACGGGAATGAGCGAAATGGATTCCGGGCTCGCCTCTTCGAGGCGCCCCGGAATGACGGTTAGTGCCCCGCAACCGGCTCCGGCACCGCATCATAAGTCGGCACGGCCTTGCCGCCGCCGCGATACACCGTCGAGGCCGCGATGATTCCAAGCAGCGCAGCGAGCATCAGCCAGAAGCCGGGCGAGGCCTTGTCGCCGGTATGCTCGATCAGCAAGGTCGAGGCGAACGGCGTGAAGGTGCCGAACAGGGCGGCGGCGAGCGCGAAGGCGAGCGAGAAGCAGGTGGTGCGCACATCCGCCGGCACGATCTCGACCAGCGCGCCGAGCATAGTGCCGCTGTAGACGCCGAAATAGAACGAGAACATCATCTCGACGGCGAGCAGCTTGCCGAAGCTCGGCGCCGCCACCAGCCAGTGCAGCGCAGGATAGGCCGTGACGAGCGACAGGCCGGCGATGGTGAGCAGCACGGACTTGCGGCCGATGCGGTCGGAGAGCGCGCCGCCGACCGGGTTCCAGAAGAAGTTGGTGACAGCGACGAGCAGCGTGACCAGCAGCGCGTCCTGCGTCGACAGCTTCAGCACCGTCTTGCCGAAGGTCGGCGTGTACACGGTGACGAAGTAGAACGTGGTCGTGGTCAGGATCGCGATCATCATGCCGAGGATGACGATGCGCCAGTTGGCGAGCGCGGAGGCGAACACCTCGCTGGCCGTCGGATGCTTCTTCATGGCGAGGAAGGCCGGCGTCTCCTCCAGCGTCCGCCGCAGGACAAAGATCAGGGGAATGATCAGGCAGCCGACGAAGAAGGGAATGCGCCAGCCCCAGGCGGCAACGGTGTCGGCCGGCATCACCTCCGAGAGGATGTAACCGAGGATCGAGGCAACGAAGATCGCGACCTGCTGGCTCGACGACTGGAACGAGGTGTAGAAGCCGCGATTGCCCGGCGTGGAGATCTCCGAGAGATACACCGAGACCCCGCCGAGTTCGACGCCGGCGGAGAAGCCCTGCAGCAGACGTCCGATCAGCACGATGACCGGCGCGGCGATGCCGATGGTCGCATAGCTCGGGCAGAATGCGATGACGACGGTGCCGAAGGCCATGATGGCGAGGGTGACGATCAGGCCCTGGCGGCGGCCGATGCGGTCGATGTAAGCCCCTAGCACGATCGCGCCGACCGGCCGCATCAAGGCGCCGAGCCAGAACACGCCGAAGGTGTTGAGCAGCGATGCGGTCTCATCAGAGGAGGGGAAGAACGCCTTGCCGATCGCGGCCGCATAGAAGCCGAACAGGAAGAAGTCGAACTGTTCGAGAAAATTGCCTGACGTGGCGCGCAGGATGGCGCCGATGCGTGATTTGATCGCGGGTGGATTGGTCGATGCGGCTGGTCCAGCCATGGCGTTGCTCCCCTTGGAAAGGTCTGGCCGGACCGGGAAATCATCCCACGGCAAGGCGACAGAGACTGCGACAATCTGCCACGCCTCTTCCCGCGCGAGGCGGGCCGAGTCAATCCGTTTTTGGGAGGAAGCTGATGATTTTTCAGGCTTTATTTTGCGTCGCAGCGAGCATCCATTGGCGGAATGCGGTCAGCTTCGGCGCTTCGCGGCGGCCCTCGGGCGCGACCAGGTAGAAGCCGGCGTCGGCCGGCAGCGCGATCTTGAAGGGCACCACGAGGCGGCCCTTGGCGATGTCGTCCTGGACGTAGGAGGTCCGTCCCATCGCCACGCCAATGCCGTCGATCGCGGCCTGGATGGTCATGAAGATCATGTCGAAGGTGATGCCGGGGTGCCTCGCGATGTCGGCCGGCAGGCCCGCCGCGGTCAGCCAAAGCCGCCAATCGTCGCTGTTGGCGCTCGAGGTGTGCAGCAGCGGATGGTTTCCCAGGTCTTCGGGCCGGCGCAGTGGCTTGTCGCCACGCAATAGCGACGGACTGCACACCGGAAACAGCTCATCCGCCATCAGCCAGTCGGCGCGCAGGCCCGGCCACTGGCCGCGGCCGTATCGGATCGCGGCATCGACATTGTCGCGCTGGAAGTCGACGAAGCTGGTCGAGGTGGTGATACGAACGTCGATGCCGGGATGCTGCTCCTGGAAATCCGTCAGCCGCGGCAACAGCCATTTTGCGGCGAGCGAGGCCAGCGTCGAGACCGTCAGCACCTTGTCGTCGTCCTTGCGCAGCAACCGGTCGGTCGCAAGCCGGAGGTCGTTGAAGGCAGCGCGGACGCCCGGCAGATAGTCCCGCGCCTCCGGGGTCAGGGCCAGCGCACGGTTCTGCCGGATGAACAGGCGGATGCCGAGCTCCTCCTCGAGCCTGCGGATCTGATGGCTGATCGCGGTCTGCGTCACGTTCAGCTCGCTTGCCGCCAGCGTGAAGCTGAGATGGCGCGCGGCGGCTTCGAACGCCCGCAATCCGTTCAGGGACGGCAATCTGGCAGTCATTTGGCAGCAGGATACATGACGTTATTTCATGCGAAAAGGTACAAATTGTCGTTTGTCGCAGTGCACCAGGAAGCCGATACTAGCGGTCAAGCTAGCTCCAGGAGCTTAAAATGTCTACCTTGACCCACAATTCGATGACAAATCATCATGCGCCCGGCTTGATCCAGCAAATCGGCGAGACCCTTCACGTCTGGCACGAGCGCTATCGCAACAGGCGCGAGCTCACCCAATGGACCGCGCGTGATCTTCAGGACGTCGGACTGTCCTGGACCGACATTGCCTACGAGGCTGACAAACCCTTCTGGCGGGCCTGATTGGCCGCCAGGCCGGCGCCGCCTGACTGTGGGGGCGCCGGCGGTCCCTTTTGTGAAGGGCTCGTATCATGAGCGCTATCCGCCTCGAAGACCTCAAGCAATATTCGGACACGCTGCGAACTCGCGATGGCACGGCGCTCAACGTCCGTTTCGTCGAGCCGCGCGACACCGACGAGCTGCAGCACTATTTCCGTTCGCTCTCGACCCGCTCCCGCTACAACCGCTTCTTCGGCGCCATCAGTGAGCTGCCGAAAGGGCTGCTGCATGACTTCCTTCAGGTCGGCGAGCGCGAACGTTTCTCCGTGGTTGCGACCATGATGGTCGACGGCTTCGAGACCATCGTCGCCGAGGCGCGCTATGCACTGCACGCCGAAACCGCGACGCTCGAATTCGGCCTGTCGGTCCATGATCGCTGGCAGGGCCACGGCATCGCCACCGCGCTGATGAAGAATCTCGAATGCCGCGCGGCTGCGCTCGGCGCCGAGCACATGTTCGGCGACACGCTGCGCTCCAACGAGACCATGGTCTCGCTCGCGCGCAAATCCGGTTTCGCCTTCGTCAATCATCCCGACGACTGGAAGCTGGTGCGCTTCGACAAGGAGATCGCGGTCGCGCCGAAAGACATTCCCTGCGCAAGCTGGCGCCTCGCCGCCCTTTCCCGTCAGGCCGATAGCCCCTCAGCCTCGGTTTGACACCACTGCAAGCCCGGCTCTGGGTGAACCAGGGCCGGGCTTTTTTTTGCCCGGTTGCGGTCCGGGCGAAGACTCTCTCCACATCGTCATTCCGGGGCGCGCGTAGCGCGAACCCGGAATCCATTTCACGACGTGTCTTGCGGCCAGATGGATTCCGGGCTCGATGCTGCGCATCGCCCCGGAATGACAGCCGGTTACCCGCCTCGACCGCCTGTTGCAAAGCGAGTGCCTATTTTCCCGTGAACACCGCCTTGCGCTTTTCGATGAAGGCCTGCACGGCCTCCTTGTGATCCGCGGTCGTGGTCAGGCGCACCAGCCGTTCGGCCTCATGGTCGCGCGCGGTTTCGAAATCGAACAGCACGGCTTCGTCGAGATTGTCCTTCATGTAGCGCAGCGCCAGGCGCGGGCCTTCGGCGAGCGACTTGGCCAGCGCGAAGGCTTCGGCTTGCAGCCTGTCATCGGGCACGACGCGGTTGACGAGGCCGATCGCTTCGGCCCGCACCGCATCGACGCGGTCGCCGGTGAACATCAGCTCGCGGGCTCGCGCGGTGCCGACGAGACGGGTGAGCAGCCAGGCGATGCCGTAATCGCCGGAGAGCGCGATGCGGGCATAGCCGGTGGCGACGAAGGCCGATTGCGCGGCGATGCGGATGTCGCAGGCCATCGCGATGGCAAGCCCGGCGCCGACCGCGGGGCCGGGGAGGGCGGCGATGGTCGGCTTGCGCACCGACACGAGCGCGCCGGTGAGCAGCCGTTGCCGTTCCTGCAGATCGGCGACCTTGTCGTCGAACGACATTTCGAGCTTCTTCGGGTCGCGATGCGCACCCATGCCCTTGACGTTGCCGCCGGCGCAGAACGCTTCGCCGGCGCCGGTGAGCAAGAGCGCGCCGACATCGGGATTCTCGCCGCAGGTCCGGATCATCGTGCGCAGCGCCGGCGTCAGCGTGTCCGACAGCGAATTACGCGCCTCCGGCCGGTTCAGCGTGATCACCGCGACGCGGTCGCGGATGACGCAGAGGAGTTCATTGGTGCCGGTGTCGATGACGGTTTCGGTGGTCATTGATCCTCCCTGTTCTTGTTTGGCTCTCGTAGGGTGGGTTAGCTGAGCGGACTGCGCCTAGCGCAGACCGCTCAGCGTAACCACCTCTTTTCAGACACGCGGTGAATAAAGAGGTGGGTTACGCCTTCGGCTAACCCACCCTACGGCAGTCAGGCCTCAAAACTTCTCCACCCAGGGCCGCAGCTCGAGCTCCCAGCTCCAGGCGCTGCGCGGCTGCTGCAACACGTTCCAATAGCTCTGCGCGATCGCGTCGGGATCGAGCATCGAATCCGGCTTGTCTTCGGCTTCCGTCCGCGCCGCGCTGCGGATGCCGCCGTCGATCACAAAATGCGCGACATGGATGCCTTGCGGCGACAATTCGCGCGCCAGGCTCTGGGCGAGGCCACGCAGCGCGAACTTGCCCATCGCGAAGGAGGCCGACTGCGCATATCCCTTGACGCTGGCGGAGGCGCCGGTGAACAGGATCGCGCCGTGCTTGTTCGGCAGCATGCGTTTTGCCGCCTGCTGCGCCACCAGGAAGCCGCCATAGGCGCTGATCGCGATCGCCTGCGCCACATCGGCCGGAACGAGATCGACGAATGGCCCGCGGGTGCGGCCGCTGGCGTTGTAGACGACGAGGTCGGGCGTGCCGATCTCGCGCTCGACGAGGCCGAACAGGCGCTCCACCTCGTCGGGCTCGGTCGCGTTGCAGGCATAGGCCTTGGCGCTGGTCTCGCTGCAGAGCGCGCCCAGCTTCTCGATCTTGCGCGCCGCGAGCGCGACGCGAATGCCTTGCGCAGCGAGCAAGCGCGCCAGCGAAGCGCTCAGGCCTTCGCCGGCACCGACGATAAGGGCGATCTTGTATTGCGGATGTTCCATGGTGTGGTCTCTCGGAAGCAGGAAGCTCCTGATCTATGCATGGCTTTTGCGAACAGCCAGCCGGCGCGATCACAATTCCGCAGAGCGAATTGCTCCTTCACGGTGATCATGCCTCCCTGACGATTTGCGGCTTTATCGCACCCCGCGACTGGAGCATGATCGACATCATCCCAAGCGGCAAGCGCTAAAGTGGCGCGGAATGTCCGCAAGGCGGAAACGAAGAGGACGATCATGCCTAAGCCGGCCCCAGCGCAGCCAAGGAATGTCGCGGCCGCACCATCCGGCCTGCTGGCGCCCGACACCACGGGCATGAATTTCTACCGCGCCGATCCTGCGCTGACCGACCTGCTCCGGATCCATCTGCCGGAAAATCTGTTCCGTCATATCGAGCCGCATCTCGATCGCCTCGGCGAACTCGCCGGAGGCCGGCTCGACGACTGCGCGCGGCTCGCCGACCGTCATACGCCGGTGCTGCACCAGCGCGACAAGTTCGGCCGCGACGTGCAGTGGATCGAATATCACCCGGCTTATCGCGAACTGGAGAACGCGGCGTTCGGCGAGTTCGGCATCCATGCGCTCTCGACCCGCAAGGGCATCATGGGCTGGCCGGACAAATATCCTGTCGTCGCCAAGCACGCCTTCACGTTTCTTTTCAACCAGACCGAATTCGGCATGGGGTGCCCGATCAACGTCACCGACGGCTGCGCCAAGCTGCTGGCGAATTTCGGCGATGAGGCGCTGAAGGCGAAATATCTGGACGGTCTGACCCAGACCGACATGGGCAAGCTGACGCAGGGCGGCCAGTTCATGACCGAGAAGGAGGGGGGCTCCGACGTCGGCACGCTGACCACGCGCGCCGTGCAGGAAGGCGATCATTGGCGTCTCTACGGCGAAAAATGGTTCTGCTCGAATGCCGACGCTGAGGTCGTGATGCTGCTGGCGCGCCCCGAGGGCGCTGGCCCCGGCACGCGCGGCGTCGGCCTGTTCCTGATGCCGCGCTTCCTCGACGACGGCGCGCAGAACCACTACCGGATCGTGCGTCTCAAGGACAAGCTCGGCACCCGCTCGATGGCCTCCGGCGAGATCAAGCTCGAAGGCGCCATCGCCTACGCGGTCGGCAAGCTCGACCGCGGCTTCGTGCAGATGGCCGAGATGGTGAATTCGTCGCGGCTCTCCAACGGCGTCAAATCCACCGCGCTGATGCGCCGCGCCTATCATGATGCGATGACGGTCGCGACAAACCGCGTCGTGTTCGGCCAGCGCATCATCGACCTGCCGCTCGGCCGGCGCCAGATGCTGAAGATCATGCTGCCGGTCGAGCAGGCGCTGTCGATGAGCTTCCTGACTGCGGACGCGCTCGACCGCGCCGAGGCCGGCAGCCAGGATGCGGCGGCGCTGCTGCGCATCCTCACCCCGACGCTGAAATTCCGCGCCACGCGCGATGCGCGAAAGGTCTGCGGCGATGCGCTCGAGATGCGCGGCGGCATCGGCTACATCGAGGAATTCGCGACGCCGCGCCTGCTGCGCGATGCGCATCTCGGCTCGGTCTGGGAAGGCACCGGCAATATCGTCGCGATCGATGCGCTCAGGCGCGCAGTCGGCCGGCATGGTGCGGAATCCGCGCTCGCGGCCGATCTGCATGCGCGGCTCGACGACAGCGCTTCCGTGCCGCAGGCCTGGCGCGACAAGCTGCGCGGCTTCGTCGATCGTGCCGTCGGCTTCGCGCGCGAGGTTGCGGCGACATCCGAGAACGAGGCCGATGCGCGTCGTGCGACGAGCCTGCTCTATCATGTCGCCAGCGCCGTCGCTCTCGCCTGGGAGGCACATCGCATCCACGAGATGCGCGGCGATGCGCGCCGGCTGCTGTTGTCGCGGCTGGTGATCGACCATCGGGTGGCACCGAGCGATCCGTTCCGGCTCACGGAAAATGCCACGCAGGCCAGGATCGCCGCGCTGCTGCTTGGCGACAGCTCAGCCGGCATGAGCGAGGTTGGCGAACTGGTTCTGGCAGCGTAGGCTGCACGCCACGATCAAACCAAGAAACGCGACAGGGAGTGCTCGATGAAGGCCGCCGTCCTCTATGAAGTCAACCAGCCGCTCGTCATCGAGGACGTCAGCCTGCCGAAGCCGGGCCCGCGCGAAGTCCTGATCCGCACCACGGTCGCCGGGCTCTGTCACTCCGACCTGCATTTCATGGAAGGGCTCTATCCGCATCCGCTGCCCGCGGTGCTCGGCCACGAGTCCGCCGGCGTGGTCGAGCAGGTCGGCTCCGATGTCACTTACGTCAAGCCGGGTGACCACGTCGTCACTTGCCTGTCGGTGTTCTGCGGCACCTGCGACAACTGCACCACGGGCCGCACCGTGCTCTGCACCGACACCACCGTGAAGTTGCTGCCGGGCGCCTCAAACCGGATGCAGTGGTCCAAGCCTGAGAAGCTGCACCAGTTCCTCAATCTGTCGTCCTTTGCAGAACAGATGCTGGTGCACGAGAACGCGATCGTCAAGATCCGGAAAGAAATGCCGCTCGATCTAGCCGCGCTGATCGGCTGCGGCGTCATCACCGGCTATGGTGCGGTGGTGAATACCGCGAAGGTGACGGCCGGCGAGACCGTGGCCGTGATCGGCTGCGGCGGTGTCGGCATGGCCGCGATCAACGGCGCGCAGATCGCGGGCGCCGGCCGCATCATCGCCATCGACACCAATCCGGCAAAACTCCAGCTCGCGACCAAGCTGGGTGCGACCGACATCATCAACCCCGCCGACGGCGACGTCGTGAAGCAGGTGCGCGATCTCACCAATGGCGGCGTGCATCATTCCTTCGAGGTGCTCGGCCGCAAGGAGACCGCCGAGCAGGCATTCGGCATGCTCGCCTCCGGCGGCACCGCCACCATCGTCGGCATGATCCCGTTCGGCCAGAAGATCGAGCTGCACGGTTTCGATTTCCTGCGCGAGCGCCGGATCCAGGGCTCCTCGATGGGCTCGAACCATTTTCGCGTCGACATGCCGCGCCTGGTTGACTTCTACCTGCGCGGACGGCTGCATCTGGAGGACTGGATCTCGGCGAAATTGAAGCTGTCCGAGATCAACGAGGGCTTTGCCAACATGAAAGCCGGCAAGACGCTGCGCAGCGTAATCGTGTTCGACAGCTAGCACAACCGACGCCGGCGCCGCCCGAAAATTGAAATCAACGCGATGCGGCCGGACTGTCGGCTGAGGCGCAACGCTGCTCCTTCACGAGGAGCAGCGTCATGGCCGTGGCAAGTCCGGCGACGAGCATATACGCGACGGATACGTTCAGGCCGGGACCCGCGAACAGCAAATAGGAGAACAATCCCGCAGTCGACGCGGTGAAGCCAAGCCAGGCAAACCTCGGAAAGCGAAATCCACGTTCGCCATGCCGGAGATCGAGCACGAGGTAGAACACCAGAAAGGTGTTGCAGAGCGCCGCCGGCAACAGACCCATGACGATCTCGCTCTCGAATGCGAGGTAGGATAACACGCCATCGACCTGGGCAATCACCGCGAACGGCAGATAACGCAGATTGAGGCAGGCCAGGGCGATCGCCGCAAGCTCGAAGCCGTAGAAATAGCGCTCGTGCATCTTCGGAAGCAGGTACGGCATGAGGATGAGCGATACGCACGCGACCAGTAGAATGAACTCCGGCCCCGTCCGCCTGGACTGTGCGATGAAGATCGATAGGGCGAGCCCGCTCGCCGCCGCGAGCACGAGGCCGGCGGCGACTCCGACCGCGTACGGCGTTCCTCCTGCGAACACCCAGATGTTCGCTGCATTCATGGTCAGGTGATGAAATGTGTTGGCCTGGCCGAGATAGATCCCGAGGACGGAGACCAGGGATCTGCCGGCGACGAGAACCGGAATGGCGAGGATCGCATAAGCTGCCGGAATAGCTGCAAGCCATGCCACGTGGATCTTGCGGCGCAGGATCATGCCCAGCACGAACGGCCCCAGGAAGACGCCCTGGGCCTTCACCGAGCAGGCCACAGCGAATGGCAAAACCCCGCTTCGGTCCCGCATGAACATCGCCACGGAGATCAGCGCGAAGAAGGTCCAGATCGAATCGGCCTGTCCCCACATTGCGCCGTTGAAGAGCACCGTCGGCGCAAGCCACACCGCGCAGAAGGCCAGGGACGCGCGCAACGGAACGCCTGTAACTCGCCAGACCATCCGGGCCACGACGATCGCGCAGCCGAGCTCGAATATGGCCGAGATCATCTTCACGAGGGAGAGCGGCTGGCCCAGCCCATCAAATCGGGCGGTGATCAGCAGAAGGAAGCTGTAGAACGGCGTGTAGTTGGTGAAAGCCTCGGCCAGCCCGGCAATGCCGTGATCTCGCGCGAAGGTATACCAGGTGATGTACTCGGCGGCGTCGGCGGTCGCGTGTTCCCGCGCGAGGTAACGGAGCACGATGCCCATGAGCCCGCACCCGACCGCTACCGCAATCGGAGTGCGCCATCTCTCGAGCCGCGTCTCATCTGGATTGACGCGATGATAGGGGCCGCGGAGCGCGCCTATCTCAATTGTGTCGTTTGTCACGCAATCACTCTCGCCGGATTTGAGCGGTACCCTTGCCGGGGAAGCACTCCGAGCTTCGCAGCGTGTCCTCGTGACATGCTCGAGATCGATGCCCTGAGGGGACCTCTCGTCACTTGCGATTTTGACGGGCGAACGATTGCCAGCTGGATAAATGTCAGATCAGCGGTTTGCCCATTGCTCGGGAAAAGATTGTTTGGTTAGCGATCTCTTTATGGCAGTCGTCGAATGCCCTGCGGCCCGAGGGGGAAAGGCAGCGTGCGGCCTCACCGCGACACGTGTGCCGACACCGCGAGCCACTTGCCATTTTGCTTTGCCCAGCAATCGGTGTAGCGCCCCGTCGCCTGCTGGCCATCCGCCGTGGTGTAGCTCGTCGCGGCGTGGATGACGGCGAAGTCGCCCATGATGCGGATGATGACGTCGCGCTCTTTCAAGTTCCGGATCGTGATCGGCCGCGCGGTCTGCTCCAGGAAGGCGGCACGGTCGACCAGCGTCTTGTCGGGATTGGAGCAATAAAACTCCGTCGCCAGGATTTCGTCGAAACGCTTGACGTCGCAGTTCTGCACGGAGGCAACGTAGTCACGGTTGAGGGCGGTCAGTTGATCGAGGTCCTGGCTCATGGTGCTTCCTTTCCGTCATTCCGGGGCGCGCGACGCGCGAGCACAGAATCGCGACGTTGTCGTCCTCCGTCATTGCGAGGAGCCCGCGACAAAATTGCGAAGCAATTTTTGCGCTGGCGACGAAGCAATCCAGACTGTCACTTCGAAAAATTCTGAATTGCTTCGCTTCGCTCGCGATGACGGGAAGAACTAATCATTGAATAATGGCGGCGGCTGGAACCCGCCGAACTCACGCTCGATCAGTTCAGCGAGCCTGAGCGGCGTACGGTCTTCGAGGAAGGGGCCGATGATCTGGACGCCGACCGGCAGCCCGTCCTTCGACAGGCCGAGCGGAACGGCCGTGGCCGGCAAGCCCGTCAGCGTGGCGATGCCGGGCCAGGCAAGCTGGTCCGGATAAACATGGTCCTTGCCGTCGATATTGATCCGGCGCTTCTCCTGCTCCGGCGAATGATCATGCGGATAGGCGGGGGTCGGCATGATCGGGCAGATCACCGCATCGAATGTCCTGAACAAGTGCCGCCACTGCGCGCGCAGCCCGGCGCGCGCGCCTTCGTCGAACACCCAGGCCTGATGGCTGGAGGTCATGCCGCGCAGCCGCTCGGCCGCGAGGCTCTTGTCCTCGGGTGAGAGATGCGCCGCGCCGGCACGTGCGCCGGCGAGAATATCCGGCGGAAAGAACGCGCCCAGGAAGCCCATCAACATGCGCATGTAGAGGCGCGAGGCTTCCTTGAAGTCCGGAAACAGCGGGCTTTCGCGCGCGACGCTCGCGCCGGCGCCCGTCAATCGCCCGGCCAGCGTCTCGATCGCGCCGCGAATGTCGGAATTCGCAGGCAGCAACGGATGGCTGTCGATCACGAGCAGGCGGAAATCCTTCAGCCTGTCGTGGCGTGCGTCCGGCAGCGCCAGCTTGTATCCGATGCCGAGGTCGACCGGATCGGGACCGGCCATCACGTCCAGCAGCAGCGTCAGATCGGCCGCACTCCGGGCCATCGGGCCGATCACCGCCATATCGCGTTCCATCGGGACCGCAGGAAATGGCGGCGGCGTATGGCCGCGCGTCGGACAGAGATTGTATGTCGGCTTGTGCGCATAGACGCCGCAATGGAATGCCGGCACGCGCAGCGAGCCGCCGATGTCGGATCCGAGCGAGAGCGGTCCGTAGCCGGCCGCCAGCGCTGCCGACGAGCCACCTGATGAGCCGCCGGGCGTGCGGCCGAGATCGTATGGATTGTTCGTCGTGCCGTAGATGTCGTTGTAGCTCTGCCAGTCCCCCAAGCCCACGGGAACGTTGGTCTTGCCGAGAATGACGCCGCCGGCGTTCTTCACCCGGGAGATCGACAGCGCGTCCTCGGTCGGCTTGAAATCCTTTTGCGGCGTCCAGCCCCAGGTTGTGGGCAGGCCCGCGATGTTGAAGGATTCTTTCACCGTCACCGGAATTCCGAGCAGCGGTTTTCTTTCGCCGCGCGCCAGCGCCACATCCGCCTCGCGTGCCGCACTGCGGGCGCGATCAAAATCCCGCACGCAGATCGCGTTGACCTTGCCGTCGTGACGCTCGATGCGGTCGATGGCATCCCGGGTAAGCTCGACCGCGGAGACCTTCTTTGCGGTCAATGCGGCCGAAAGTTCGACCGCGCTCTTGAAACTCCATTCCGATCTGGTCACGGCGCTTCTCCTGCTCTTGTTGTCGGAGGATGATGCGCAGTTTGCCCGAATGCTGCAACGAATGTTTGATCGCGATTGATGTGCCGGCGAGACGGAACGGAAGGAGTTCAGGAGTTCGCCGTCATCGCCCGCCTAGTCCGCAATTGCGCACAGGGGCGGGCAATGACAGCGAATGTGAGGCCACTACGCCACCCCGATCAACACGCCCACCGCGAGCACGATCGCGCCGCCAAGCACGATCTGGAATACGGCCTGGAGGAACGGCGTGTCCATATAGCGGGAGCGAATGAAGGCGATCGCCCACAATTCGAAGAACACGACGACGCAGGCGATCGCCGTTGCGATCCAGAACGCGTTGGCCCAATGATCCGGCACCAGATAGGGCGCGGTGTGGCCGAGGCCGCCGAGCGTGGTCATCGCGCCGCAGGTGACGCCGCGCAGCCAGGGCGAGCCGCGCCCCGTGAGCGATCCGTCGTCGGACAGCGCCTCCGCAAAACCCATGCTGATGCCGGCGCCGATCGATGCGGCGAGGCCCACAAGAAACGTCTGCCAGTTCTGGTGGGTGGCGAAGGCCGCGGCAAACAGCGGCGCCAGCGTCGAGACCGATCCGTCCATCAATCCGGCAAGGCCCGGCTGCACGTACTGCAGCACGAACATGCGGCGATTGGTGCGATCCTCCTCGGCGCGGACGTCGGAATTCAGGATCTCGCCCGTCAGCTTTGCGGCGGTCTCCTCGTGACCTTTCTCGGCTTCGGCGAGATCGCCGAGCAGGCGGCGCACGCCGACGTCCTGGGCCTGTTCGGCGGCCTTCACGTAGAAGCGCTCCGCCTGCATCTCCATTGTCTCGACTTCCCTGCGGATGGCGTCGAGCGACAGGTTCTTGGTCAGCCAGACCGGGCGGCGGCGCAGGAATCCCTTGACGTCCTCGCGCCGGATCGGCGGCAGATGCTTGCCGAAGCGCTGCTCGTACAATTCCAGCAACATGTGCCGGTGGCCGCGCTCCTCCTCGGCCATCTCCTCGAAGATTTTTGCCGTGTCCGGGTAACGCTCCCGAAGGTCCTCGGCGAAGGTCATGTAGATGCGGCTGTCCTCCTCCTCGGAGGAGATCGCGACCGCAAGCACCTCGCGCTCGGTTAGATCGGCAAAATTCTTCACGACGGCCCTGAATCGAGTTTAGAACTATTCTAAATTATATAGGACGCCGTGGTTCCCGGGTCAATTCAGGACGCGTGGGCCGTGGCCAGGAAGTCCAACACCAATCGGCTGACCTCGGCCGGCTGCTCCTGCTGCACCCAATGGCCGGCGCCATCGACCAGATGGCAGCCGAGCATCTTCGTGCAGCCGCGCCCCTGCATCGCCTCGAACACGCCCGGACGCTGGTAAGTGCCCCAATCCTGCTTGCCCGAGATGAAGCAGGAGGGCACGTCGATGCTGCGTCCCGCAAACAGCTGCATCTCGCTGTTGAGAGCGCCTGTCGTGCCGTAGCGATACCATTGCAGCCCGCCCTGGAATCCGGTGCGGCCATATTCGCCGCTGTAATAGGCGAGGTCGCTGTCCGGCAGCCATTGGTTGGCGGCGATCGCGGCGGGCGAAGGCATCTCCTTGGCGACCGTCTCCGCCATGGTCTCGTTCAGATCCATCACGTAATAGGTTGGCAGCTTTGCGAGCTCGTCCGCCGACCACGACGCCAACGGATAAGGCTTGTTGTCGGTCCAGTCCGCGCTCTTGTGATGATAATAGGCGCGCAGGAAATCATGCACGCCCTGCGGCGCGTGCTGCATGTCGGCATTGGCCGGGCGTGTCGCATAGTACCACTGGTAGTGCTTTCGCGGACGCGGCAGGCTGGCGAGTTCGCGATGAACGGGATCTTCGGCCGCAGGCCGAGCCGGCGCATCTGCGGTGTTGAACGGCAGCGCCGGCGGCCCGCCGAACGGCGCGCTCATCATCGTCACCGAACGAAACACGTCGGGCCGGATCAGCGCGCACCAGGCCGCGACCGGGCTGCCGAAATCATGCCCGGCCAGATCGACTTGCCTATAGCCGAACGCCGACACCAGGGCGAGTGCATCGCGCACGAGATTGAGGAGCGAGAACGGCGCAAGGTCGCCGTCGTAATCCGCAGTCCATCCCGTCGTGCGGCCATAGCCGCGCTGGTCCGGCGCAATCACGTGATACCCGGCCGCAGCCAGCGTCGGCATCACCTTGCGCCAGGAGAAGGCGAGCTCGGGAAAGCCGTGCAGCAAGAGGAGGCATGGCCGCCCCGTGGTCTCGAAGCCAGCCTCCAGCACATGCATACGCAAGCCGTTGATGCCGTCGACATAACGCGAGCGGATTCCGGCGGGCAGGGGGATGTCAGGGAGCGCGGTCATCGTGTCTCTCCACTCGGGTGGAATCGTAGGGTGGGCAAAGGCGCGCATCGCGCGCCGTGCCCACCATCTTTCCGCTACGCGTCTGCATGGTGGGCACGCTTTGCTTTGCCCACCCTACGGCATCTCGCTAGACGGACTCACACACGAACGCATTGCCCTTGCGCCGGATCTTCCCCACCGAGGGCGACGGGAAATGCGCGGTGCAGCACAGCGTGTCGGTGTCGCAATAGCGCTCCAGGAAGCTGCGGCGCGTTTTCGCTGCCGCGGCTGGATCGACGTCGAACTTGATCGATAGCTCCGGATAGAGCGTCTGCAGCGGCGAGTGCATGAGATCGCCGGAGAACACGGCATCGTCCTTGCCGCGGCCCATCGTGACGGCGATATGCCCCGGCGTGTGGCCCGGCGTCGGCAGGATGCGGACGTGATCGCCGATCTCATGATCATTGCCGACGAGCTCGTGGCGTCCCGCCTCAACCACCGGCAGCACGCTGTCGGCGAAGGGGGCGACCTGCGCCTTCGCGTTCTGCTCGGTCCAGTGGTCGAATTCCTGCCTGGCGAAGACGTAGCGTGCCTTGGGGAAGGTCGGCACCCAGCGGCCGTTCTCCAGCCGCGTGTTCCAGCCGACGTGATCGACATGCAGATGCGTGCACATCACGAAGTCGATGTCCTCGACCGCAAAGCCGGCGGCGCCCAGCCCGCGCAGATAGGTGTCGTCGGTCTTCATGTTCCATTTCGGCCGAGGCCGCGGCTTGTCGTTGCCGATGCAGCTGTCGATCAGGATGGTGTGATGCGGTGTCTTCACCACGTAGGACTGGAAGCACAGGAGCAGCACGTCCTGGTCATCCAGCGCCTTGGCTTGCCGCATCCATGCCCGGTTCTCGGCCAGCACTTCCTGCGTCAATCCCGGCAGCATCTCCAGCGCCGGGACGAACGAGGTTTCCTGCTCGATGATGCGATGGATGGTGAGATCGCCGACCGAGAACTTCAGGCTCATGAGAACTCCGCGTTTACAGCATGATCCGGACCCGGAGGGCCGCGATAGCGCAAAGTGTTCAGCGGTTTTCCGACAAGATCATGCTCAAACAACAACCCTAAAGCGCGATGATCTTCATCGCGCTTAGGCGGCCGGCGGCACCGAGATCTTGACCGAGGGCCGCTCCAGCATCTTCTGATGGAAGGCGTCGAGCTTCGGATAGGCCTTGCGCCAGCCGCAATCGGCGAAGCGGAAGTCGGCATAGCCGAGCACGCAGACGAGGCCGATCTGCGAGATGTCGAACGGGCCGTTCAGAACCTCAGGCATGTTCTCGAACCGCGCCATGCCGGTCCACGCCCTGTTCCAATGGTCGTCCGACCAGGCCTGCCATTGCAGGCCCTGCGGCCGCACCATCTTCTCGTAGCGGCACAGCAGCATGGAATCGAGCATGCCGTTGATCAGGGAATGATTGGTCTTGGCCTTCCAGCGCGCGGGACCGTAACCGGGGATCAGGGCGCCGCCGGCGGTCTCGTTGAGATATTCAACGATGACGTAGGAGTCCAAAATGACGTCGCCGTCATTGGTGATCAGCACCGGCAGCTTCTTCAGCGGCGTGATCTTCGAATAGTCCTCATTGGCCGTGCCCGGCGCGACGCTTGCGGGCACGAGCTCGATCTTGTCGATCAGCCCGAGCTCGATCGCGGCGATGCGCACCTTGCGGGCGAAGGGCGAGGCGGGGGAGAAGGTGAGCTTCATTGGAAATAACCTCTATCCAGACACACAGTCCTCATCCTGAGGAGCGCGCCCCTTGGCGCGCGTCTCGAAGGATGGACAACGAGGGACGGTCGCTCTTCACCCGGCGCGAACGTCGGGCGACTGTGCTTGTGGCGCATCCTTCGAGACGCGCGCGTTGCGCGCTCCTCAGGATGAAGGCACGGCTTACGCCGCCACGATCTCCTGGCGCTGCTCGCCGAGACCCTCGATGCCGAGCGTCACGACGTCGCCGACATTGAGGAAGGTCGGCGGCTTCATGCCAAGGCCGACGCCGGGCGGGGTGCCTGTCGTGATGACGTCGCCGGGCAGCAGCGTCATGAACTGCGAGACATAGGAGATGCACTTGGCCATGGAGAAGATCATGGTCTTGGTCGAACCGGTCTGGCGGCGCTGGCCGTTGACGTCCAGCCACATCGACAGGTTCTGCACGTCCTTGATCTCGTCCTTGGTTGCAAGCCACGGTCCGAGCGGGCCGAACGTGTCGTGCGACTTGCCCTTGGTCCACTGTCCCAGGCGCTCGATCTGGAAGGCGCGCTCGGAGACGTCGTTGCAGACGCAGTAGCCGGCGACGTGGTTCAGCGCGTCGGCTTCCGAGACATATTTCGCACGGGTGCCGATGATCGCGGCGATCTCGACTTCCCAGTCGAGCTTGGTCGAGCCGCGCGGCTTTTCGACCGCATCGTTCGGGCCGGACAGCGACGTGTTGGCCTTCATGAAGATGATCGGCTCGCTCGGGATATCGGCGCCGGTCTCCTTGGCATGGTCGGAGTAGTTGAGGCCGATCGCGACGAATTTCGAGATGCCGGTGACGGGGGCGCCGAACCGCGGCTTGCCGGAGACCGCCGGGAGCGAGGCGGGATCTAGGCCTGCCAGCTTCTTCAGGCTCTCGGGCGAATAGGCCTCGCCGGTGAGGTCCTTCAGATGCGCCGACAGGTCGCGCAACTGGCCGGATTTGTCGATCAGGCCGGGCTTTTCCGCACCCTTCTCGCCATAACGAACAAGCTTCATTCTCGTTTCTCCCTAGGAATGGACCGATCGGTTAAGCAGCTTCATGGAACAGGGCGAGGGGAAATTCAACCGCCCAGAGCGGGGCGCATTGCAGCCCTCTGGATTCGATGGGCGGACGGCGCTCTCGTGTCCCGGACGCGACGCAGAGCCGGGATCCAGATACATGGGCCCCGGCTTAGCAGCGCATCACTTCGTGCTGCGCAGCATCCGGGGCACGAGACCTAGGCCAGCGCCACAAACCTGAATGCCTCTCCATCCCGCCTGATATGCCCGGCCGAGAAATGGCCGCCGATCACCAAGGTCGGCGTGTCGGCAAAGCGGCCGAACAATTCGCGCCGTGTCTTTGCAGATTGGCTCTGGTCGGAGTCCGCGGTCGAGGACCAGTCGAGATGCGCCATCTGGCAGGGGTGATGGGCGACGTCACCCGTGAGCAGGCCCTGCTTACCGTCCGATCGGATGAGAATGCTCATATGGCCGGGACTGTGGCCGGGGGTCGGGATCATGCTGATTTCCTCGCACAGCTGGTGATCGCTCGGAATCAGATCGGCCCGGCCGGCATCGACGATCGGCTGCACGGAATCCTCGAACACGGCTCGCTTGTCCGGCTCGGTCGAATGCCCCAGCCAGTGCTCGTATTCGGTCTTGCCGAAGACATAGCGCGCCTTGGCAAAGGTGGGCACCCATCGGCCGTCGACCAGCCGCGTGTTCCAGCCGACATGATCGACATGAAGATGCGTGCACAGCACAGTGTCGATGCTGTCGGGCGCAAAACCGGCTGCCATCATCGTCGCGAGGAACGGCGTGGTGCGGTTGTTCCAGGTCGGAACATTGCGGCCCTGCTTGTCGTTGCCGAGGCCGGTGTCGACCACGATGCGGCGCGACGGCGTCTCCAGCACCAGCGAATGGATCGACATTTTCAGCCGGCCCTCTTCGGTGGCGAAATGCGGGATCAGCCAGGGAAGTTTCTGGATCTCTGCGTTGCTCGCGAGCGGCAGGATGAAGCGGGTCGAGCCGACCGTCTCCAGCTCCACAATCTTGGTGATTTTGACCTGGCCGACCTTCCACTGCATCCGCCGCCTTCCCATGTTTTTGCCTTGATGCCGAAAGATGCGCCGTTTCCGTCATCGAGCGCAATGGATCATCTGAGGCGGTGCGGCGTTATCGCGGGAACCCCAGGAAAAAGCCGAAGAGGAAGCCATGCCAGAGCTTGCGATTTCCGCGGAGAAAGTCGCCTTCATCATCGAGAAGGCGCGTGAATTCGACGTCAAAGAGGGGGATTCCGATCCGGATTCCGGCTCGAACCCGACCGATGACGACGCGGTCGACGTCCTCGAAGACGATGGCTCCGATCCTGTCGTCCAAGAGCTCGGCAGCTTCATGATCGCCTTGAACGAGGACGAGCAGCTTGATCTCGTCGCGCTGACGTGGCTCGGTCGCGGCGACGGCACCATCGATGACTGGGACGATTTGCGCGCCCGCGCGGTGGAGGCGCGCACCGAATATCGCAGCCCCCGCCGCGAAACGGTGCATTACCTGCTCGGCGAGCCGATGCTGGGCGATCTGCTCGCAGGCGGGCTCGACGAATTCGGCATCGACTGGACCGACGAGCGCACGACGGCCGATTCGTCCGCTCCCAGTCGGCAGGACGAAGACGAGCCGACGAAACAGCGGTGATCTTGCTGACCTCGCCCCGCTTGCGGGGAGAGGTCGATCGCAAAGCGATCGGGTGAGGGGGACTCTCCGCGAGTCCAACTCTCACCGTGTTTGCCGAAGCAGCCCCTCACCCCAGCCCTTTCGGCGCGAGCGAAGCTCGTCGCGGCCCCGTAAGAACGGGGAGAGGGAGAGGACCGGTCACAACGTCCCCGGGAATGCGCCGCCATCCAGCAGGATATTCTGGCCCGTAATGAAGCCGGCCTTGGCGCCGCACAGGAAGGCGCAGGCATAGCCGAACTCGTCGGGCTGGCCGAAGCGCCCGGCGGGATTGAGCTTGGCGCGCTCGGTCAGGATCTGCTCGGCCGAGACGCCGCGCTTGTCAGCCTCGGCCTTTGCGGTGCCGGTGAGACGGTCGGTCTCGAACGGGCCGGGCAGCAGGCCGTTGATGGTGACGTTGTTGATCACGGTCTTGCGCGACAGGCCGGCGATGAAGCCGGTGAGGCCGGCACGCGCGCCGTTGGAGAGGCCGAGGATGTCGATCGGCGCCTTCACCGCGGCCGAGGTGATGTTGACGATGCGGCCGAACTTGCGCGCCATCATGCCGTCCACGGTCGCCTTGATCAGCTCGATCGGCGTCAGCATGTTGGCGTCGATCGCCTTGATCCAGTCGTCACGGGTCCAGTTGCGGAAATCGCCGGGCGGCGGGCCGCCGGCGTTGTTGATCAGGATGTCGGGCTCGGGGCAGGCCTTCAGCACGGCCTCGCGGCCCGCCGGCGTCGTGATGTCGCCGACGATCTCGGTGACCTTCACATCAGGATAGGCTTTCCGGATCTCGTCCGCCGTCTTCTTCAGCGCCTCGGCGCCGCGCGCGGTCAGCGTGACGTCGACGCCGGCCTCCGCCAGCGAGATGGCGCAGGCACGACCGAGGCCCTTGCTGGATGCGCAGACGATGGCGCGGCGACCTTTGATCCCAAGATCCACTGTTTCACTCCCGTAATGTCAGGCAGGTTTTGGATGGCGCCCACTCTATCCAACATCGGCGTCGCTGATAAGGCACGGGCTCGCATCAAAATGCATGCGCCTCGCCGCTAGCGATGCAAATGCGACAGATCAGATGCGCTGTTCCTGCTTGAGGCGGTCAATCGCGGAGGTCGCTTCCGGGGGCAGCGACTTGAAGCCCATCTGACCCGCCGTCGAGAACAGCGGCCGCAGATGCGAGCCGGCGAGAAAAGGCGGCTGTCTGTTGGCCGGCACGATCTGGTCGAACACCAGGACCAGCGTGGTAGCGACGAGACCGACCCTGACGGCGCCGAGCGCGGCACCGCCGAGCCGATCGCCGATGCCGGCGTCGCGGATCGTGTCGTTCAGCGCCAGGCGGCCGATATAGCCGAACAGCATGCCGACCACCACGAAGATTCCGAACAGCCAGATCCAGTTCTGCAGCAGCGGCGCATTCGGATTGCCGGCGATCTGCGGCACGATCAACGGCATCAGCGCGACCGCGATCGGCGCAGCGAGGAGATAGGCGAGGATGGTCATGGCGCTGCGGAGCAGGCCGGTCCTGAAGCCGAAGCCGACCGCGATGGCGAGCGCGGCGTAGACGGCGAGATCGAAATTGTTCATCAGCAAAACCCTGCCCTCGACGGAACGAATGAACGCCGGACCGATCATTCCGGTTTCAGATCGCTAAAATCGTCTGTATTGATGGCTCCAAGAGCGTAAGGGTTATCGCCAATGTCAGGCCTATTTGACGTCAGTAAAGAAACCATCCTCGTCACGGGCGCGAGCCAGGGGCTGGGGCGGCAATTTGCCCGGGTGCTCGCCGCCCACGGGGCAGCCGTCGCGCTCGCGGCGCGTCAGGCCGACAAGCTGAAGAGCCTGGAGGAGGAGATCCGCGGCAAGGGCGGCCGCGCCGCCGCGGTCGCGCTCGACGTCACCGACACGGCCTCGATCGCCCGGGCCGTCGACGCAGCAGAGGCCGCGCTCGGTCCCGTCACGGTGCTGATCAACAATGCCGGCATCGCCATCGAGAAACTCGCCACCGAGCAGACCGAAGCGGATTGGGACGCGGTGATCGGCGCAAATCTCAAGGGCGCCTATTTCCTCGCGACGGAAGTCGCGCGGCGCATGATCGCCCGCAAGCAGTCGGGCAACATCGTCAACATCGCCTCCGTGCTCGGCACCGGCGTCCTGAAGGCGGTGTCGCCTTACGCGATCTCCAAGGCCGGCATCATCCAGGCGACGAAGGCGATGGCGCTGGAACTCGCCGGCCAGAACATCCGCATCAACGCGCTCGCGCCCGGCTATATCGACACCGAGATGAACCACGCCTTCTGGTCGACGCCGGCCGGCGAGCGCCTGGCCAAACGCATCCCGCAGCGCCGTGTCGGCGCCGAGTCCGATCTCGACGGCGCGATTCTGCTGCTGGCGTCACAGGCGTCGCGGTACATGACGGGGAGCGTGATCACGGTCGACGGTGGTTTCCTGCTCAATTGAGCCCGGCTGTCGTCCCGGACAAGCGCGCCTCAAGCGCGCGCACATCCGGGACCCATAGCCACAGGGAGAAATTTGGCGAGGACTCGGAGTTATCATCTCGCACCACAACTCCTCCCTGTGGTTATGGATCCCCGCGTTCGCGAGGACGACACCGAGAATGACGTGGCAGCGCCGACTAACTCGCCCGCATCTCCGCCCTGATCATATCCGCCGCCTTCTCTCCGATCATGATGGTCGGCGCGTTGGTGTTGCCGCCGATCAGCGTCGGCATGATCGAGGCGTCGACGACGCGCAAGGCCTCGACGCCGTGCACCTTCAGTGCCGGATCGACCACGGCAAGCGCATCCGTCCCCATCTTGCAGGTGCCAACGGGGTGATAGACGGTGTCGACGCGATCGCGCAAAATGTTGCGGATGTCGTCGTCGGTTCGCACGTCGGACGTGAACATGTCCTTCTTCTGCAGCGCGCGCAGCGCCGGCGTCTCCATCAGACGGCGCGTGGTCTTGAAGCCCGCGACCATCCTCTCGAGATCCTCCTCTTCGCCCAAAAAGTTCGGATCGATCAAGGGCGCTGCGAGCGGATCGGCGCTCTTCAGGGACACGCTGCCGCGGCTCTTCGGCCGCAGCAGGCAGACGTGACATGAGAAGCCCGCCTCCTTGTGCTTCTTGCGGCCGTGGTCGTCGAGCATCGCGATGACGAAGTGGAGCTGGATGTCAGGCACGTCGAGATCGGGCCGGGTTTTCAAAAAGCCGCCGCACTCGGCGAAATTGGTGGTCATCAGGCCGCGTCGTTCGCTGCGATAGCGCTGGATGGCACGGAGCAGGGACGGCAACCGTCCGAGCGAGGCATGAACGAAGTGCGGAAAGTCGGAGGCGTAGACGAACACGAAATCCGGGTGGTCCTGCAGATTGCGCCCGACGCCGGGCAGATGGTGCACGACGCCAATGCCGTGCTTGCCAAGCGCATCTGCATCGCCGATGCCCGACAACATCAGCATCTGCGGTGACTGGAAGGCGCCGCCAGCAAGGATCACCTCGCGGCGCGCGCGCAGCTGCTTCGTCTGCTTGCCCTGCACATATTCGATGCCGACGGCGCGCCCGCCCTCGAACAGGATTTTCGTGGCGTGTGCGCCCGTCTCGACGCGCAGATTGGCTCGCTTGCCGATGTGGGGATGCACATAGGCGCGCGCCGCGCTCCAGCGTTCGCCATTGTGCTGCGTCACCTGATAGCTGCCGAGCCCTTCGTGATCCTCACCATTGAAGTCCTCGCGAATGCGGAACTGCGCCTCGCGTGCGGCCTGATGGAAGACATCATGGATCGGATTGTCCGCGCGCAGCCGGTTGACATGCAGCGGGCCGCCCTTGCCGTGATACTCGCCGTCGAAATCGGAGTTGTTCTCGGAAGCCTTGAAATAGGGCAGCACCTCCGCATACGACCAGCCGGCATTGCCGAGCGAAGCCCAGTGGTCGTAGTCCCATTTGTGGCCGCGGATGTAGACCATGGCGTTGATCGCCGAGGAGCCGCCAAGACCCTTGCCGCGCGGCTGATAGCCGATGCGGCCGTTCAATCCCACTTGCGGTACGGTATCGAAAGCCCAGTTGGCCGTTTTGTAAGGCAGAGCAAGCCCAAACGGTGTGGTGATGCGCCAATTGTCGTTCGTCCCGCCCGCATCCAGCAGCGCCACGGACGTCGCCGCATCCTCCGACAGCCTTCCTGCAACCGTGCAGCCGCCGGAGCCCGCGCCCGCGACGACGAAATCGAATGTGTCAGTCACTGATGCTTCCCCCTATCGTCATTCCGGGGCGCGCCCCTTGGCGCGAGCCCGGAATCCATAACCCCGACTGGTGGATATGGATTCCGGGCTCGACGCTTCGCGTCGCCCCGGAATGACGAGCAACTACGACATGAACCGCATCAATTTCTCCAGCCGCGCGATCTTGCCGCCATAGGGTGGATAGAGGTCGGCGAGGCGGTTGAACTTGGAGCGATAGAACACCGGCTTCAGCTTGCTGAACGTGCGAAAGCCCCATTCGCCGTGATAGGCGCCGGTGCCGGATGCGCCCACGCCGCCCATCGGCTGGTTGATTTGCGTGAAGTGAAACAGGCAGTCGTTGATTGTGACGCCGCCGGAGATGGTGCGCGCCAGCACCTCGTCGCGCGCGGTGCCGTCCTTGCCGAACCAGTACAGCGCCAGCGGCCGGTCGCGATGGTTGATGAAGGCGATGGCATCAGTGGGATCGCGATAGCTGAGAATGGGGAGCACCGGCCCAAAAATCTCCTCCTGCATCGCCGCCATCGCTTCGGTCGCACCGACGATCAGCGTCGGCGGGAATTTGCGATGCGCCTTCCAGTTCGGATCGTCCGCCTTCGCCGGCTCCAGGATTTTTGCGCCGCGCTGCGCCGCGTCCGCGACGAGGCCTTCCAGCCGCGCATAATGCCGGTCCGAGATGATCGAGGTGTAGTCCTTGTTTGAGGGATCGGTGCCGAACATCCGCCGCATCTGGGCGCGCACCTTCTCGGCGAAGGCCTGCAACGAGCGCTCCGGCACCAGCACATAGTCCGGCGCGATGCAGGTCTGCCCGGCATTGAGCAGCTTGCCGTAGGCGATGCGCTCGGCCGCTTCATCGAGGTCGGCCGAGGCATCGATGATCGCAGGCGACTTGCCGCCGAGCTCGAGGGTAACCGGCGTCAGGTTACGCCCCGCGGCCTCCGCGACCAGCCGCCCGACCCGGGTCGAGCCGGTGAATACGAGGTGATCGAACGGCAGGCGCGCAAACGCCTCTGCGATCTCGCCCTCGATGCCGGTGACGAGCAGCTCGGTCGCATCGAATCGCGCGGCGACCGTCTCCTTCAGCAGGCCTGCGAAGTGCGGCGTGAGCTCGCTCGGCTTGATCAGGACGCGGTTGCCGGCGGCGAGCGCGCCGATCGCGGGCGCGAGCGTGAGCTGGAGCGGATAATTCCAGGGCGCGATGATGCCGACGACGCCGAGCGGCTGCGGCATCAGCCGGTTGCGCGCGGGCAGGAATTGCAGCGCGGTCGCGACCCGCTGCGGCGCCATCCAGCTCTTGAGGTGCTTTGTGGCATGCCGGATCTCGGAAAACAGCAGCATAGTCTCGGCGATGGTGGTCTCGACCGCCGAGCGGTGGCCGAAATCGGCCGAGATGGCCTGCCGGAAACGCTCTTCGTTGTCGGCGACCACGGCACGCAGCCGCGCCAGCCGGTCGAGCCGCTCGGCAAGGCCGGCCGGCGGCTCGTCCCGCGACCGCGCGACCATGGCGTGGAAGGCCTCCTCCAGTGCTCCGACCGGGGCGCTCGTCAGGGATTTGTCCACGGGCGTTCCTCCCTCAAGGGCGCGTGTCAGCCTTAATCTTGTTGCCGCAAGCTGGCCCTTTGTGGAACTTCTGGCAAGAGCGCGCGGAACGCAGCCGAAATCGGTCGCTTCCGCTGTCATAAAGTCGAAAAAAACGTTCCCGCGGCCCTTTCCAAAGGCAGCTCGGGTTGGTACATACGCCCCGCACCCGAGGGCTTTGCCCGGGGTTGCCTTCCAAGGAAGCCTTTGGGACGGACGAGAAAAGCCACGCGAACAGCGCCGGCCTCAACCGACCGTCCCCGGGATCTAACTGAAGGCACGCAAGTGTTTAACGCGGGGTGGAGCAGCCCGGTAGCTCGTCAGGCTCATAACCTGAAGGTCATAGGTTCAAATCCTATCCCCGCAACCACTGATACCGACACTCCCGTAGCCGAGGCTGCGGGAGTTTTGGTTTGTGCCGCCTTTTCCGCGTTACGCGCAGCAGTCCAGCTCAGGATTGTGCCCAAATCACCATGGAGGGTGGCGTCGATTTGGCCGCGCTTGGCACCCGGCCGGAGAACGATGCGTTCGATCAGACCACGAAGAGCCTGGGCGGCCTCGGCCCGGTCTTCAGGACGGTTCAAAGCCTCAGTGAGGTGGGCGACCTTCTTGGCGTAGACTTGCGAGGCGCTCGGGAGAATGTCCGGGGTATCGGCAGGAGCTTCGGCGAGCAGGGCAGAGAGCTCGGTTTTGCGAGCCTCCAGCGCATCCATCGCCGCGATCATCGACTGCTGGAACATGCCCTCCTTGATCGCTTCGACCATTCCATGGATTTGCTTTTCTACCTTCGCCAGTTCAGCGCGCCAAGCATCGCCGCGGGCTCGCCGGTCTCGGTTCAGCCGGTTCATCTCCTCAGCATAGGCGCGCATTGCTTCTGCGATGACGTTTGGCGCCAGCAACCGGTCCTTCAGCCCGCCCAATACGCGATGTTCGAGTTCGCTCCGCGCCAAGGTGCGGCCGTTCGAACAGGACCCGTTGCTGACATGTGCCGAGCAGACGAAGCGATCGGCTCCGCGCAGTGAACAGGGGCCATCGCATAAGCCGCAGAGGACAAGTCCCGAGAACAACGACTTTGGGCGACGAGCACTGTTAAGTCGTTTGTTCGAATGGTGCTCGCGGACAGCTACTGTCACATTGATAAATTTTTCGGCGATCTCACTTTGCTTGGCTTTCACCCGATCCCAGAGTTCATCCTCGATGATGCGAAGCTCTGGAACTTTGGTGACGATCCAGTCGGCCTCCGGATTGAGACGCGAGATGCGTTTCCCCGTCGAAGGATTCTTAATGTAATGCAGCCGATTCCAAACGAGGCGTCCCACGTAAAGCTCGTTATTGATGATCCCGGTGCCGCGCTTGACATGGCCCCGGATCGTCGTGTCATTCCACAGCTGGGTCTCAGGGCCGGCTATGCCTTCGGCGTTGAGCTTCACCGCGATCGCTCGCGGACTGATGCCAGCGGCGAAGTCCCGAAAGATGCGCCGGATTACGCCGGCCTGGGCCGGATCGATCTCTCGGTCTCCCCGGATACGATCTCCGCGCTCGTCGAGCCGTTTGATAACGCGGTATCGGTAGCAAAGCCCGCCACCTGACTTTCCACCCTCTACCCGACCTCGCAAACCACGGTGCGTCTTCGCAGCGAGGTCCTTCAGAAATAGAGCATTCATAGTCCCTTTTAGACCGACGTGAAGCTCGGTGATTTCCCCTTCGGCCAAGGTGACGATCGGAACCCCGGCAAAGCGCAGTTGCTTGAACAGGGTCGCCACGTCCGCTTGGTCGCGGCTGATGCGATCGAGCGCCTCAGCGAGCACGATATCGAACGCACGGCTCTGAGCATCCTGCAACAGGGCTTGGATGCCCGGACGAAGGATCATGCTCGCACCGGAAATTCCGGCATCCTTGTAAGAATTGACGATCGTCCACTTCTCACGCATCGTGCGTTCTCTGCAAATACGAAATTGGTCTTCGATCGAGGCGTCACGTTGATTGTCAGACGAGTATCGGGCATAGAGCGCAACTCGCGTCATTGACTTGTCCTTGCATTCCGCTTTGCGCCGGCACATGGCGCCGTGAAGCAAAAAATATCGAATGAACGCGGCATTTATATGCCGTGCACACCCGGATATGTGATGCAAGGAAAGGCTATCGCGGCGCTCTGGAGTGAACTAAAAGACGCTGCGCTGTGTGCGTCTTTGCTCATATCCCATTTGCTGGTACTCGAGAGCTCCATCTACACAATGGCGATGTGCGATGAGCGTCGGCTAAGCCGCGCCTAGATTGTGCTGGTTTCTTTCTCGGGCGAGGCACAAGCTGATCGACGACCTTTGATATCGTCACGGGCCATTTGTCGTCCGATAAGCCGGGCGAGGCGAAGGATTGAGTGCTCGGAAGGCTTCGCCTGATTGACTGCTTCCGCTATGGTCGGAAGCCTTGAATTTTCGACGCTCTTGATTTTCAACGCTGTGCCTCCGCTGGGCACAGTCAAAACAAAGCTTCCGTGGACTTGAAAGTACGCGAGGACGTCGAGGCGGTCTTCGGATACATCTTCGTATAAGTGGGCCGCTTCGAAGCCGAATCCGCCGGCCTCTTCATGTCAATTCGGACGGGACTCGCAAGGATCGCCTAACAAGCGGGTCAACCTCACCGACACCGCACGAAACCGCGAGACGTCCTGTCCTCGCAACATGCGGCTGAGAGAGGTCCGGCGACATCAGGTGTCCTAGCCCGTCATTGGGCGCGAGCGACCCCACCGCGCCACCAGAATTCACCATGTGCTTCCGGATGGCTCGTCAGGTCTTTGTCGCCGTCTTGGCAATCTCCGTCTCGACGCCGGTCGCGCAAGCCTTGGCGAATGAGTAATCCATGCTCGTGGACGCCACACTCTTCACGAATTCGCTGACGACGTTTTCCCTGGAGTAAGGGCCGGTCGCCTTGAACTTGGCGATAGCTCCATCCGCGGCTGTAAACTGAGCGACGCACAGCGGTACCAGAACCGACATCCTGCCACTGGTCTCCGCCGAGGCGCGCATGATTCTAGCGTTCTCCCCGGTGACCCAACCGCCCCAGGCAAATCCAATCGCCATGGTCGCCACCGCGCCGAAAGCGATTCCTTGAAGGAAGCGGGTCCGCGCCTCGCCTTGTAATATTGCAGGAAGTTTCATGATGGTTGGCCTTTCGTGAGCGCATGAGGACGTGCATCGGCGCTGCTGACGCACGTTGGTAAACCCAATTTTATGATTGCGCCTTCCGATGGCACGTGAGCTGCTACTACGACGATACGCGGCGACTTCGGAGGTCGCTGCTTTCTGGGCAGCTTCAAGGTGAGCATCCGCCAACCTCTAGCCGAACACTATATCCCTGGAGTGACCGTGTAAATGGAGTGACCGTGTAAATGACGATCCGCTCTGGCTCGACTGCAGATCCAGGCCGCGCGACGAGCCGCGGCCGCTTCCCCTAGTCAGACGAGCCGCTTTGCCAGAGCGTCACGGCTACGACGAGCCGAGTGTAATTGGCGTGTCTGAATTCCTCATCCCAACGGATAAGATCGTAAGCGATCTTGTGCGGCGTATAGGCACGGAAGTTGAAGCCAGCCGAGAGATGCCGCGCAGCGGCACCTTCCTTGGCCTCCTTGGTGATCTCCGTCATACGGCGCCTTTTTTGCAAACCCGCCGAAAGACCTGCGCTGGACACCTGATCGTGTTCGGCGTCGTTGGCGCGGGGCGTTCGGACGCGCGATCGAGACTGAGTACCTTGAGCCACTGTAAGCACCCACGCTGCTAAACGTGCTTCGCTCAAGGCCGGGCTCCTTGCTCGGGACCACGCTGCGCTTCCCGGTGGGGAATAGCCAGTGAAATCGGCGCCGCGCTCAAGGCAAGCGTTCACTGGAACCCTAAGCGGCCGGGTTGATTAGCTCAAGAGCGGAACGAAATGGCCTGATGCGCCACCTCGCAGGCATGACTGTCTCCGCCTCTCAGTGTCGCGGCGGCGCGGTTGTCACACTCCAATTGAATGATGTCCAATATGTCTGGGTCGAAAGCGGTTCGTCAGAAGTCACCAGCGGCGACAGGTGAGCAAGGCCGGGTAGTTCGGCTAACGCTTGAGCTTCTCGATCAGGTTGACGCTTGGGCACTCAGCCAGAAGCGAAGGCCCAACCGATCAGAAGCGATACAGCTGCTGGTGAAGACGGCGCTGGACGGCCTGCGTGATCGGTCTATGCGCCAAGCTCCGAAGTCGAAGCGTGAGAGCTCTCGGATCCGGGCAAAGGAGCTGGCCTCTGACGCAATCGACGGGATGGGCGATGCGGATGCGACATCTGAAGACAGGGCAAGCCGGAAGGGGAAACTAATGAAGGGCCCCGAAGAATTTCGCAACGTGCGGCGGGACAGATCGAACAGTTGAGGCTGATCGTGTGACAGGACGACAGCCGTATCGATGTCCGAGTCGTCAGGCAAGCGACACACCGATTGGTGGGACTATATGTGATCCAATTTTCTGGAGCGCTCCATGAATCGGTATTTCTTTGACATCCAAAGTGGTCGCGATTTCTTTGCAGACGAGGAAGGTCTACCCCTTCCCAATCTGAAAGCCGCCGAAGTCAAAGCAATGCAAACCTTGACTGGAATCGCCAAGGAATCCGTCTTCCAAAGCAAGCGGCCGGATTTGGCAGTGGAAGTGCGCTCGAGCACCGAACAGCTGTTCTGCGTTTCGATAGTCCATCGGAACTCGAGCACCACGCATTGAAGCCGGTTCCCAAAGGCCAATAGAGTCCTGCTCGCTTGGATCCGCTACCGATCGATGCATAGGTGCGCCGGTCTTGCCGCGGCGTGAGTGTAGCGATCGCTTTCCGACACACCCACATCCGGCACGGCAAGGGCAAAACGACCGTTGTCCCGAAGGTTCGGCCAAAGTCGAGCGATTCTCCGAAAGTCGCGCGGTTCCTCGCAGGCGAAGTCAGTTGTGACAGCCGCGAAGCCAGTGACTATACTCTAGACTCGGCGCTTCGGAGTGCAGGCACGGCATTCGCGAGCGGAGGGCTTGTGCCTGCTCGATCGAGGGCTCGCGTCATCTACTTGGGGGGGCCGGCTTGAGCAATTCCACTGAGCGGCCAACGTACGAACGCCTGGCTGACTTCATTCGACAGAACCAGGCTCCGATCGTGAAGGAATGGACGGAGTTCGCTCGAACTCTATCACCGGCCAGCGACCGGATGACGAAGTTGGCTCTGGAAGATCATATCGTCGATCTTCTCGGGTTCGTGGCGGACGACCTCGAAACCGCACAAACCCCGCGGGAGCAATTTGATAAATCGCGAGGCGACGGCACGAATGATAGCGCCTTTTCTCAAAGCGCGGCTGAACTCCATGCCGCTCTGCGTCTGGCCGACGGCTTTGACATCGATCAGATGGTGTCGGAATACAGGGCGCTTCGCGCAAGCGTGGTCAAGCAATGGGTTGCCCACCATCGGAGCCTTGCGGACACCGATATCGAGGACTTGACGCGGTTCAACGAAGCGATCGATCAGGCCGTGACCGAGTCGGTTGCCCACTATACGAAGACGATAAACGACTCGCGCAACCTGTTTCTGGGCGTCCTCGGCCACGACCTGCGCAATCCTCTCGGTGCCGTTTCAATGGGCGCTCAGTGGATGGAGCGATCTGGGACAACCGACGCAAAGCAGGCCAGGGTAGTTTCCGAGATCAGGCTGGCGGCCGGGCGGGCGACACAAATTCTGAACGATCTGCTCGATCTCACCCGCTCGTCCTTCGGCACTCAAATCCCCGTCACAAAGACCAACAACGACGTTGCGGCTTTGTGTCAGGAAATCGCGGATGAGTTTCGCGCCGTCAACCCAGATCGGAAACTTGAGGTCACGAAGGAGGGCGATCCGTTGGTTTCCTGCGACCCCGCCCGCCTTGGACAGGTGCTGTCCAACCTGATGGGCAACGCAGTCCATTATGGCGACGCAGCGTCGCCCATCACGGTGACTGTCGCAGGTAACGATCCCGATGCTATGACCATCGAAGTGCACAATCTCGGAACCTCGATCCCGCTTGATGCGCAAAAATCAATCTTCCAATCCTGGACGCGAGGCCAGGAAGTCGGTGACCCGTCGGAGCACAGTACCCACCTTGGCCTTGGCCTCCACATCGCGAAATTGATCGTCGAAGCCCATGGCGGCGAGATCTCTGTGGTATCCAGCGAACAAACAGGCACGCGCTTTTCAATCCGACTGCCGCGCAAATGACCAGTCATGCTTCCTTATGGAAAGGGCTTGCGGCGTCGACGCGCTAACCTTGCGGCGATGATCGGGCAAGGCCGCTGGACGCACATTGCCGAGCGAGGCGAGTGCTGCGGTCATTCGGCGGAAGTCGTGGCGGCGCACGGCGAAACCTCTCGCTAACCGTTAGCCGCATTGGGTCCGCCAGAAAGACTGATCAGAAAAGAAGCGGCCATTCGGAACGCCGGCTGCTGCGATGGCTTAAAGGCGTGACTGCGGGATATCCCGGCCGGTGACGTCTCCTGCATTAGAAAGGACTAATATGCCAGAGCAAAGCTCTCCTCGTGGCAGTTGCGTCTTGGTCGTCGAGGATGAACCAATGCTCCTCTTGATGGCGAACGACCTCGTCGAGGATGCGGGACTGCATCCGCTGCTTGCCGGCAATGCCGATGAGGCCATCAGAATACTCGAAGCCCGACAGGATGTCTGCGTTGTCTTCACAGATGTCAGGATGCCTGGTTCGATGGACGGCGTTGGGCTCGCGGAAGCCGTTCGCGAAAGATGGCCACCGATCAGGCTCCTGATCGTCTCGGGCCATCTCGTCAAAGGTTCTGAGCTGCCCGATGGGGCAAGGTTCTTCCACAAGCCGTACCCGTCGGAGGCGATCATCTCGGCGCTCCGAGAGCTTGCTGCCTGACCGTGAAGAGCGTTGCTTGTCCGGCGCAACAGGTTGCTGAAGGGGCCTTTGGCGCCGCTATGATCAGTATTGACCAGCGCGTCGGACCGTAACTTGCTACTGTCATTGCATCACCGCGCGGCCCTCGGCATCTGTCGGTGACGAGAACGCTGTCGCGCTCCCGCCTTCCCTGGGAAAAGGAGCACGCTATGCAGCGACGCCGTCTCAAGCAGACCACCTCCTTTGAAGAACGCCTTGCCGAACACGGGCGAGTCCTTCGTCAAAAGGCAAAGTCGCTCCCGCCAGGTATCGAGCGGGAACACACAATCCGCAAAGCTCGGCAGGCGGAGACCGGGGCTCAAATCAGCGAATGGCTGTCCACACCCGGATTACCGGCTCCGGAATGAAGGAACGGGAGGGCATCCGGGACGTTCCGCCATATGACCGAGCACAGAAAGCAGCCTGATATTTGGCGGCATCCTGCTGGCGAGCCCTCGCGCTTGCGCACGATATTTGCCGTTCAGTCCCGGTCGTTCGCCTCTTCCTTGATCTCAGGGGGCGTGTGGCCAAGTTCAATTTTTTGAGCCAGTTGGGCACGCTCCTTGTCCGCCGGCTGGTCTTCTCCGCGTACGCGCATGATGCCGTGGCCTGATGGTTTGGTCATGGTGACCTCCTGCTGGACCAAGCCTAGCTTAGCCACAACGTTCCAAATAGGGGGATTGCCCCGACGCCGCGGGTGGGACGGTCGCGTCATCTGGTTGCTTCCGCAATTGGCCGTCGCCGTTATGACGACCTCGCTCTGAACCGTCGCCTCAGCCACTTCCACTTCAGCTCAATCCATCGCAACATGGCGAGGAGAGGCTTTTGCAGGACCGGCATGTCCTGCGCGATGAGAAGAAGCCCAAGGGGGAGCATCCAGAGACCGAAGAGGGGCAAGAAGCTGAAGACGCCCCCGAGAATTAATATCCCCGCGACAATGACACGGATCCAGAATTTGGATGGCTCTCGCAGCCAGCGAATGAAAGTCCCCACTTTCGTGGGCACTCGACGCTCGATCAATGCGAAGTATCTGTTCAGCCCCACTATGACGGAAGCCATGCCAATTCCGATTCGCGCGAGTGTTAAAGCACCGCATCACAAAAATGCTGCTTGGGGAGCCAAACCGACTGGGGGCGGAGTGTTCCTCCGTCCTGGTTGCGCACAGAGGAAAAGGCGGCGAGGTCGCTTGGACATGCAGACCCCAGTGAGGTGCTCTCAACTCGGTGCCCTTGCTTGAGGCGGGGGACGACACGTCACAGGCATCGAGAGATGCCCCATCAAACAAAAGCCGCCGGGCGTTACACCGAACGGCTTTTCTTCGCGGCTCCCAGTCTCCTGGTTCTGCCGCCAGATTCAAACCGTCTTCTCACCCTTTGTTCCCTTCGAGAGTGCGGCTGTCAGCAGATCGGCGGACGGCGCGTGTGCTTGACCCGTAAGGGGCCACTGCCAGCTCCCCTTGTGTTGCAGTAACGCGGGCTCTCCCTCACCACGGCCACTTGCGGAACGAACAAGCAATAGCCATATGGTAATTATCGAGTTTCGGCCGAACGACTTGGCCTCGCCGCTTTCAGCGCGCCTGACTGACGACCTCCCTCCAGATCTCGCTTAGCTTGCTGCGCGCTCGAGCGCGGCTCCGAACATCTATCCCAAAGGAAGATCACCCATGAATACGGGAACTGTGAAGTGGTTTAACGGCCAAAAAGGCTTCGGCTTCATTCAACCAGACCAAGGAAGCCAAGACGTCTTCGTTCATATCAGCGCGGTTGAACGCGCCGGCATGAGCGGTCTCGATGAAGGACAAAAGGTGTCCTTCGACGTCGTTGCTGACCGCCGGACCGGCAAGTCCGCAGCAGAGAATCTGCGCGTCGCGTAAGCGCGCATAGGATGCCATGCTGCTTTGACCACGGATGTACTGGCAGGGCCCCTGGCTTCGCAAACCCGCGACCGGTTTAACGGCCGCGGGGTTGTTTTTTAGAACGCAAAGAAGATGGCCCTTCGCGCTATGCCGGTTTCCTTCCGCGCTCGTCGCCGTCGGAAATCCAGCTTGAACGAAAAAGTGGCATTTTCCGCCGGCGTTCTCATATAAAATGAATGACAAACTGGCAAAAATCGACAACGCGGCGACGAAGGCTGAACTCCGTCAGATGCTGACAGATGCGGTTCGTAATACCGGAGCGGACTTGCGACCAAAGCCCGTCGTAAGACGTGAGGGCAATGGGCAGCGGCTTGCGCCGATTAGGCCTTGGATAGTCATCGTAGACCGATGGTTCTAAATTTCGGTTGGCGCAGCCAACTGTTTTTCGTGAATTGTGATTCCGAGCAACGGCTCGCGGTGAGCGGCAGCGTGGCGCCTGCGTTAGATAGTTCGCTGTGTCCAGCGGCCGTCTTCGATTGCGCCCCCACTGCATGTCTCCGAGTGCGCCGGCTTTCGCTCCGTAGCGAAGACAACTCGTCACCGTTTGCTCGACGATGCGGCTCTTTGCCGAGCAAGGCCCTTTCCGCTCCGATGAGCATCCTCGGAGAGTTGATTTCTCAGCCCAATAAGGTTCGGGCGGTTGTCACGGCGTCATAAATTTCGATCCGGAGCATCGGGTAGGTCGATTTAAGTGCGCGACCCGACGACTCGGCGGCTTCCGCGGTATCAAACCTTGACTTGAAGTGCCCGTCGACAACGATCGCAAATCCTTCCATCGGCAGTCTATCAGCGCGTGGTGCTCTCGGCTCGGGCTCTTCAGATGAGTGAACAGGCATTTTCATATGAACTCCCATTGTGCAGCGAAAGCATGGCAGGCGGCGCCTCAAAGACCGACAGCATGCCAGCAAAAGAACCTAATCGCGGCATCAGGCGCTGGCAGCCAAGTTGTGTCTCGGAGCGCAGGCAGAGGCGGGACAAGCTTGCCCTCGCCACGTTCTGACAGGAACAACTCTCTCATCGTGGGATTGTCATATTGGTCTATGGCGCGATACCTGACCCCTCAGCTTGCGTCATCCACCCGGGATGGCTCATCGTCGGACGCGCGTCTTGCGATGAGCCGGTTCTCGGAAGGTGCCTGAGTTGGTCTTTCAGGTTCATTCCGCGACCGCTACGAAGAGGGCAAAGTCGCGGGCCTATTCGGCGGGCTTCTCTTTGTGCCGAGACGGAGTGCCCCGATTTTCGTCAGTCTGCTCCGCGTCACCGGGCGTTTTTCCCGCCATATTTCCCGGATTGTAATGGTACTTACCTTTCGGATTTTCACCGGGCTGCTTCTCATCCGGGTTTTTGTTGTTTGCCATCGATCCAGTCGCTTTCTCGGTAAGAGTAACAATGTTGAACAAGACCAACGTCGACATGTTCCATGCCATCATTTATTGCCTTCAGCGCTGGGCTGATCAGTCGGAGTAATCTTGCACCGGCGAGAGCGACAACGAGGCGCTCCAAGTTGCGTTTGGAACGAAGACTCGGCGGCGACCGTTGAGGATGAGCCTGCAACATTTCTCAATTTGCCTGAGTCATCGTGCATGCCACCTGAGGTACTGCACATGGCATCCCCGCGAACACGCTCCCTCTCGCTCCGGTCCGACTACACCACGGCCTTGCGGCGACATCCCGCGCTTATGGCATTTGCTGGGGCGGCTTCCCTTCTCGGCGCCATAGCGATCGTAAATGGGCGAGTCGCCAAGAAAGCGGAACGCGATAACCCGCCTCGTGGGCAGTTCCTGGAGATCGATGGCGTCCGACTGCACTACGTGGAACGTGGCAATGGGCGTCCGCTTGTGCTCCTGCACGGCAACGGCAGCATGATCCAGGATTTTGAATCAAGCGGCCTGATCGATCTCGCGGCCAACAGGTTTCGGGTGATCGTATTCGACCGCCCCGGATTTGGACACAGCTCGCGGCCACGAAACGTGATCTGGACCCCGGAAGCACAGGCAGACCTGTTCAGAAAGGCACTTGATCGTCTGAGCGTTCAGCGGGCGATCGTGCTTGGACATTCATGGGGTGCGGCGGTCGCTCTTGCGTTGGCGACAAGACATTCGTCATTTGTCGAAGCCTTGGTGCTGGCGTCGGGATACTATTTTCCAACCGTTCGTGCTGACGCGGCGGCATCTTCGATGTCAGCGATACCCGGCATCGGCGATGCCATCAGTCACACCATCTCGCCGATCGTCAGCCGCCTCTTGTGGCCTTCCATGTTGCGCAAGATGTTCGGTCCGCGGCCAGTCCCTGACAAGTTCGTCGGCTTCCCCAAGGAATTGGCGTTGCGACCGTCACAGATGCGTGCCAGCGCGGCGGAGGCAACGTTGATGATCCCCGCCGCATTTGCCTCGTCCAAGACCTACGACCAACTTAGGATGCCCATCATCATCATCGCCGGCGATGATGATCGCCTCATCGACATCAACAAGCAATCGGTCAGACTTCACGGCGAAGTCACTCACAGCAAGCTGCACCGCGTCGCTGGGGCAGGGCACATGATCCAACAGTCTGCCACGGCTCGGTTGCTGGCGGCCATCGATGAAGCCGCTGCCGAGACCGAGATTGGCGGGAATGCGCCGCATCGGTTCGCGAGCGCCTAGGAACGCTCCGGCGGGGCCACGTGTTCTCCTTATTCTTCAGTTGGCGAAGAGGCCCGCCGCGGCCGAACCGTCCAGCCGGACCGACTGCTTATCCGGCTAGAGGCTCCTGCAGCCGCATCGCGCCCTTCCGACCGGTGCGAAGCTGACTCAGCGGGTTGGGGCAGGCCCCTGGATCGGGATGGAGAAAAGCGTCGTGGTCTCGCTGTCAAAGTTGCCGCATGAGCCCCCCTGGTCCCCAGGGCAGAATGTCGGCGTACCGGAACCGGTTGCCTCGCCACCGCAGGCGGCCGACGATATCGAAATGCCGCTGCCGTCCAGCCCGCAGACGTTCTTTCTCGGTAGTCTGCTAACACTGGCCGTGCTCGCAGCCATCCATGTGGCAAGCTCGATCATATTGCCCGTGGTGCTCGCCTTCGTGCTGCAGCTCATTCTGCACCCCGTCGTGCATCTGCTTGAGCGTATAGGTCTTCCGCGTGCCATAGGAGCACTCTTGGCGATCCTGGTGGTCGTCGGAGCGCTCGTGGGCTTCGTGGCAGCCTTGTCGCTACCGGCAGCGTCTTGGGCGGAGAAATTGCCGGAGGGCCTGCCTCGCCTCGAAACTCATCTGGTCGTTCTAAAGCGCCCGATCGAAGCGCTGCAGAAAGTCATCCAGCAGGCCGAGCACGTCGCTGACGCTCCCGAGAAAAAGGGAGCCACGGTTTCGGTCCGCAGCGATCTCGGCCTGACCGGCGCGCTCTTCGCTGGAACGCGGGCTGTCATCGACGGCCTGTTCACCACGGTTCTGGTGCTCTACTTTCTCCTGGTCGCAGGCGACGTTTTTCTGCGACGTATCGTCGAGGTCCTCCCAAGTTTTCGCGACAAGAGGCAGGCGGTGGACATCTCCCAGCAGATCGAAGCGGACATATCTGCCTATCTGCTCACAATCACTACCATGAACGCTGCGGTGGGAGCTGCAACGGCGGTTGCGATGTATTTCTGCGGGCTTGGAGACCCCTTGTTGTGGGGAGCCGCGGCCTTCCTGCTCAACTACGTTCCGATTCTGGGCCCACTGTTAGGCACCGTCATCTTCCTCCTGGCCGGAATGTTGAGCTTCGACAGCTTGTGGTGGGCCTTGCTGCCGCCGGCCCTCTACTTCTGCATCCACCTCGCCGAAGGCGAAACCCTGACACCCATGTTGCTTGCCCGACGCTTCACGCTGAACCCGGTGCTGGTCATCCTGTCGCTGGTGTTCTGGTTCTGGATGTGGGGCGTGCCTGGCGCGATCCTGGCTGTTCCGATGCTGGCCATCCTCAAGATCGTCAGCGATCGCGTGCGTCCGCTAAGAGCTTTGGGGCACGTCCTCGAAGGCTAGTCCGGTGTCGCTCTTGGGAGAAGATTGAGGACCGCGCCGTCGGAAGGCGGCCAGCATGCAGGTTACGCCAGCGGCATTGAGAAACTAAAGCGGGTCTCCGCGGGTGTCGATGCGACGGTCAATGCGCCCCCATGCGCCTTTGCGATCTGAGAGGCGATGTACAGCCCAAGTCCAAGCCCTTGCTTGCTCGCACGGGCCTTGCCGCGGAAGAACGGTTCGAACAGCTTGTCCATCACCGTTTGCGGAATAGCCTCACCGGCATTGGCGACCCAGAGCTCGAACAATCCATTTCGCGTCTCGGCGTGAACGGTGATGGGCTTGTTGGCCGTGCCATGCGTCACGGCGTTGCCGAGTAGGTTGGAAAGGAGCTGGCCGATGCGGATGCGATCGCAGTTTACCGGCCCGTCGACGGCAAACTCGAATTCGATGACGCGACCGGGCGAAGCCAGCCTCAGTTCGTCGATCACCTGGGCAAGGACGGGCTCCAGCGGTCCTTTCGCATCGTATTCCAGGGTAATGCCGCCGCCCAGACGACCGCGTGCAAAGTCGAGGACGTTGTCGATCATCGAGGCCATGCGCATGACCGTCGTCTGCATCATGGCGACGATCTGCTGCTCCTTCTCATTCTGCACGGTACGGCCGAGAAGTCTCGCGCCGGCGCTGATGGAGGCGAGAGGATTGCGAAGATCGTGACCAAGTACGGCGATGAACTGTTCCCGCAGTTCGGAGGTTTCGTGCTCGAGCAGCAGCACTTCTTGCGTCGCCCTTTCGGCAGCAATGGCCAATTCTCGGCCGGCGAGGAGCTCCTGTTCGTAGCGCCGTCGGTCGGTCGCCTTGATCAACGCAAGACGGATCAGCAGCAGCTTTCCATCCGCATCGCGGCGCTCGTTCGCGTTGGCGATCATGTGGAGCGGCTCACCGGCAGCGGTCACCATGTCGATAGCGAATTCGTTGAAGAAGCCCTGCATCCGCAGCAGCGGCGCGATATGAGTTTCGTAGTAGATGCGGCCTGGCATGGTCAGGAAATCGGTGAAACGCTTGCCGACCATCTGGTCTGCCGGGTGCCCGCTCCACGCCAGCAAGGTCGGGTTGACATGCTCAATGCGGCCGTTCGGGTGCAGGGTGACGTACCCGCACGGGGCGTTGTTGACCATGTCCTCGAAGTCTGGACCGGAGACGCTCACGAGACGAAGGCTCGAATCGCCGCGATGACCTCGTCGGGCGCACTGAGGTTCGGGCAATGCCCGGTCGCGTTCAGGACGATCATTCGACCGCCGGGGATACTACGGGCAACGAACTCGCCGACCTCCTGGGAGGCGATGATGTCTTCGCTGCATTGGAGGACGAGGGTCGGAACGGAGACCTCCGCGAGATCCTTACGGTTGTCGGAGGTGAAAGTCACTCGGGCGAACGCTTTGGCAATATCGGGATCCGTGCGGCAGAAGCTGTTCGTGAGCTCCTGACCGAGATCCGGCCGGTCGGAATTGCCCATGATCATAGGTGCCATCTGCGCCGACCAACCCATGTGGTTGGATTCGAGAAATTCGAGCAATTCATCGATCTGCTTGGCACTGAACCCGCCGACATATCCTTCGTCGTCGATGTAGCGGGCTGAAGGGCCGATGAGCACGAGCTTGCCGAACGTGCCTGGCGCTTGTCGCGCGGCCAGCACGCCGATCATGCTGCTGACGGAATGTCCGACGAAGACGGAATCCTTCAAACCAAGTTCGGTGCCGATTTCGACCACGTCGTCGGCGTAACCCGACAAGGTCGAATACTTGGCCCTGTCGTAGGCCGACAGATCGGATCCGCCGGCGCCGACGTGGTCGAACACAACGGTCATGAAGTCCTTTTCGAACGCCGGAGCCACGAACCGCCACATGTTCTGATCGCACCCGAAGCCGTGGGCGAAGACCATCGCCCTGTCGCCCGCGCCACGAACCTGGACGTTATTCCGTTCGATTACATTTGCCATCCGACCCCTTTGAATCATGCATCATTCTTGCAAGCTTTCCGCAGTTGCCGGGGCGCAGTCCGGTTTGCGAGCCCCAGAGGGGAAACGGACCTGTTTGGACGTTCGAGCTCTCAGCGGGATACCCCGGTGCGCTCCCGGGATCAGAAAGGCCATGAGGAACGTGTCTTGCCTTGCAATGTTTGACTTTGCTGGCTGGAGACAGCCGGTTCACCGCGTGCGTCTGGCAAGGCTTCGCAAGGAAGACGCGATTTGCCGCCGCTGATTCCGGTCAGGTCCCGGCGGGAGCGTCCGAGCAAATCGGAGCATCTGATGGCGCAATTGAACAAGTTGCGAGATGCTGTAGCCGATTTGTTTGTCTGTTCGCTTGCGCAGAAGTGACCGCATGACATCAACCATGGATAGGCGGCGTGCTGGCTCTCCTTCACTGAAGAGCTACGGAAGCCATAATGGAACCTGGCTTGATGCCCCCCCCCCGCTGGTCAATATTGCTCAACTTGCAAGTAATTGTCCTGAACCCATCTAGGACAGCCGGGAGCGTACGCTTCGGTCACAGCGTTCAGGATCCTAGGTCAGCCTGTGAAATGCCGGCGGCAGTGTCTCTCGAACCAGTTCACTTAGATTCAAAGTCTCGCCACTTTCGGCGATGTCAGAGAACAGAACCTCGACGAAGGGATGTTGGCGGTTGAACGCGATACCTCGCTCGTATTTCGCGCGCACAATCCGTTGCAGTGCGGGCAGGTTCAGTCTTCCGAGCGCGTTGTATTGACCTCGGAAAAGACTTTGGCGTCCTCCGCGATGCTCGACAGATTCCGCCCAGATGTCCATCACTTTCCGACTCATGAACGCCTCGACCTGTTTGTTGTCGTCCCGCGCAATGAGCCGGAGCCCGTCCATGGTGTGCGGTCCGTCATCGATCCGAAGTTGCGCAAGTGACATGGCATCCTCCTATTGTCGACCACTGTTCATATCTGCAGCTGGTGCCACTCTCCTGCCGGCTGGCACGATCAGAGACACAGGATAGGATATGGGTATGGGAGGGTCGAATAACGAGGGATGCAAAGCAGACTCAGTAAAGAGTCGTGTCGCTGCTGCCTTCTACAATAATCCCGTCAACCTCTCCATGGTGAGCTATATTGACCAGCGCGTCGCGCCGCCGGGCTTCTATGCTCCACCTTAAGATCGTGCCGCGCACAGGGCCAGCGCCTCCTCGTCTGAGATGACCGAAAACGCCCGCTGATGGGCGCACAGTGAGCCGCGCCGCTTGGAAAGTGGCTCTTCCCTAGAATTGCGAACAATCAAGGAGTAAAGTCTGCCCAACGGGTCCGCTCCCGCAAGTTCCAGCCGGCAAGAAGCGGCTGTTCGTCGCTTGGTCGAGAAAGTCGTTCGCTTGGCAATCGATCGAAGCGGGCAAGTCTCGTCGATCCAAGGGAGTCCACGCGTGGCGAAGTCGACCAAGGACATGTTCGACCCCCAGAAATTTCTCGCCAGGGTGGGCACCGGCAAAGCCATTCTGACGTTTCGCAAGAACCAGCTTGTGTTTCAGCAAGGCGACCCTGCTGACTCAGTGTTCTACATTCAAAGCGGCAAGGTCAAGCTGACGGTCGTTTCGGAGCAGGGCAAAGAAGCAGTCGTCGCCATTCTCGAGCCCGGTCAGTTCTTCGGCGAGGGGTGCATGAATGGTCACCCTCTGCGGATGTCGACGACAGCGGCGATGGAAGATTGCGTCATCACATCGATAACCAGAGAATCGATGATGTCGGCTATTCGTGACGAGCCGAAATTCTCCCAGCTGTTCATTTCGTATCTCTTGACCCGAAATAGCCGGATCGAGGAGGACCTGATCGACCAGCTATTCAATTCCAGCGAACGGCGGCTTGCTCGTCTGCTGTTGCTCCTCGCCAATTTCGGCAAGGAAGGCAGTCCGCAGCCGATCAGCGCGAGCATCAATCAGGAGACATTGGCTGAAATGATCGGAACGACACGATCGCGGGTCAGCTATTTCATGAACAAGTTTCGAAGATTGGGGCTCATCAGCTATAACGGCCACATCGAAGTCCACAACTCGTTGTTGAGTGCGGTGTTGCACGAGAAGCCTGTGCTGAGAGAGCGCGACTAGAGGGACCGTCCCAAGCGACGGCCCCAGAGCGTGGGGGCGCAATGAGGCCGTCATTTCCTCGGATGCTTTGGGGGGCGTTTGCATCCGGTCGTGCTTACCAAGTTGCGCCACCGACATTCGTTCCGGCAGAGGCCCAACTCGGTTTCGTACTGACAAATCCCGTCGCAAGTCAGCGATCATTTCTCCAAGCGATTCAGGGTCCAGACTCGCTGTATCCTGTGCTCAGGAAGAAGGGATCTCGTCGGTCCACACTTTGAAGCTGACCAAGGTGTTGGGGCCAAACGTCTGGGTAATCGGCACGTCGGCAGCGTCACGTCCTTGAGAAATCAGCACACGTCCAATCCGGGGGACGTTGTTGCGTGGATCGAATGTGTACCAACGCCCGCCGATATAGGCTTCGAACCATCCCGCGAAGTCCCCTGGGGCATAAGGGGGAGGCATACCAATGTCGCCGAGATAGCCGGTGCAGTATCTGGCGGGAATGTTCATGCAGCGACAGAACGTGACGGCCAGATGCGCGAAGTCCCGGCACACGCCCTTGCGCTCGTTGAAGACGTCCCGGGCCGTCTTGGTTGCATGCGCGTGCTCATAGCCGAATTCAATGTGATTGTGAACGAAATCACAGATCGCCTGAACACGGGCCCATCCGGGCGAGACCTTCTCGAAGAGTTTCCACGCGACATCGGACAGCTGGTCGGTTTCGCAATAGCGGCTGCCGAGCAGATACACGATCGTCTCTGCCGGCAAGTCCTCGACCGCGTGTTGGGTAGCCGAGGGCACAACGACGTCCGGCAAGCCCGTGTCGCGAACGATCCCGTCAGCCGCCAGGCGCATTCGACCCGCTGGCGCAACGATGCGGCTGCACCAGTTACCGAAGCCGTCACGATAGGGGACGATCGCAACCGAGGGCGTGGTGGTCAGATAATCGGGGACGATAACGTCCGATGCCCGGGAAAAATGAACGCCCAGGACCATGATCATGGGCGTGGGCTGCGGAAAGTCGTAGATCATCTCATAGCCGACCCGGATCTTCACGCGGCGTCCTCCAAAGTCGACAAATTCCCGCGGCTGCTAATCGTGAGCATGGCTCGTCGACACAGCGCAGCACTGCAAAAGTGCCAACGCGTTAGTAGTTGCCGTGTTCCTGTCCGTTCATTGAGCAACTCTATGACAGAGCTGACGTCGTTTTGACGTTCACGTCCACGTCCATTCCAAGCTCATCCTCGCGAGTTCCCCAATAACTGCCAAACAGGGGAACAGCTTGGCTCGGGACCCTGGCCACCGCCACGCGGATCAGATCTCGGTTTCCGACGATCCCATTGGTCGGATCGAACTCGACCCAGCCGGAGCCGGGGACGTAAATCTGACACCAGGCATGAGTGGCTCCCCCGCCCAGCCAGGCTGGACCATCGCGATCCGGTACGTAGATATAGCCGGTGATAAAGCGTGCGGCGAAACCTAGGCTTCGCGCGGCTTCAATCATCAAGACGGCAAAGTCCCGACAGCTGCCCTTCCTGCGTTCAAGTGTCGTGGAGGGACTTTGCGTTCCTGGCGCCGTGCGGCGGTCATATGCAAAGCCATCCGAGATTGCTTCATTGAGGGTCATCAGGACCTGGCCCGTACGGCGTCTGGTCCCGCGCACGAGAAACGTATCCAGCCACCGGCCGAGATGATCTTCCGGGTGCGAGAACCATCTTTGAACATAGGGTGCCAGGTCCGGCGCCTCATCATCCTGATACGCAAATGGATGGTCCTTCGCGTGGGCCTCAATTCTGAAGTCGGGCGCATTCTCCGGCGTGTGGTCGACCTTGATGATACACTCGAATCGCAAGTAGTCGCTGTCACAGGCAAATTCGACCTGCGCAACACAATTCCCGAAGACGTCGTGCAGCCACCTCACCTCCGAGGGCGCGGGCGTCACATCGAGCGAGAAATCAATCAGTCGCTGGTCGAAACTGTCGCGCGGGCGCGCCATCAGTTGATGTCGGCCCAGCCTGACCGCACGCCGGTACCGATATGTTGTGACATGCCGGACGAGGAAGATCGCCATAATGTTGCCGATCGACGAGAGGTGAGGGCTAGTTAGGATGGCCGCTTGACGCGGATGGTCGGGCGATGTTGGGCGCCTCAGGCGTGGCCAATCATCGTGCGAATCCCAGCTATGATCTGCCAGGCTTGGAGCGGCTTACCGTAGAATCTGCTGCGGGGGGGAAGATCGATGCTGGGCGGGTTCAATTGCTCGGACATCAGGATGATATCGATCGCCGGCCACCGTTTACGCACGGTACGCGCGAGGCCCATGCCGTCCATGCTGCCCGGCAGCTGGATGTCGGCGCAAACGAGCGCGATGTCGGATCTGGAGCTCAGGATTGCGAGGGCTTCGTCGGTATCCCGCGCTTCCAACGGCGTGTAGCCGGCGTCTTCCACCATGCCAACTGCGCGCATGCGGAGCACCATCTCGTCTTCTACGACGAGAACGATGGCTGGACTGCGTGACGGACCGAACGTCATCGGTAACTCTCCGCAATGCGGGTGCGAGTTGATCCTAGGTATCTCGTCCCCCGATGGCTGCCTCGCTGGGGTATCCCTCGTGCTGCTGAAATGTTCCATCATGCAGAGACTTTTGGCGCTGGCGGCGCGGGCCCGCGCAGGCGAGCAACTACCACTGAATGAGCACCGCACCAGCGATCACAAGCGCGAAGAAGATCGGCAGCAGGACCGGCGGTACCAGCCACTCGCGGAGTCCGAATTTGGAGATGTTCGACATATTGACCGCCTCTTGGTCGCGGCGGGAGCACGATGCTCTCAGTCACCGATAACAGCCGTGAACTCGCGGTGATATTCGAGATATAATGCCCATCGGCGGAATAACGAGGTCAAGCAGAACTATTTGCTGTGACAGGGGCGAGCAGAGTTGTAGTTCGCTTTCAACGTAGCCACTTAAGGGTTGGCGTAATCGCCTTAACGCTCTTTCCCCCTCGCCATGCTTGGCCGTTGCGAGCGTCGATGCAGATTGGCCATCGACCGGCGCAAAATCGGATAAGTCGGCAAGGAAGTCTCCTTCACCGACAACTGATCGGCCCCGACCATATGATCGAGTTTCCAAACCATAGCCGTTCATACGACCGCACGCGGCGTGCCGTACGATTCTGGGGACACGACAGCGCTATCGAGGCATCGTTTTTCATCGACGAAGATGCGCTGAAGCGAATTCAACCAGATGCCGGTTACGATGAAACGGGCTTTCTCCGCGTGTTCGATTGCAATCGCGACTTGATATGCGCCGCCGCTGCCAAGGTGTACGTCCGCGGCAGTAGGGGCTCTTACGATTTGGTCGCCGGTAATTTTTGAACCGATTGCGCTTTGTGAGGGCTTCGTCTCATCCGAAACTGCTCAACGCTTGCCGAAACGTCGGCCCTTCAATCTGAAAAGATGTCAGGCGGCGCGTCGATCGACGTTGGTCCTGATCAGCTTGGCCACGCGCCATCGTTCTGGCGGGCCATCTGCTCAATTCCCTTGTTCGGAATGGCGAAAAATCGCCGCGATTGTTTGTTCTCCCGATACCAACAAAATGCCACCAAACGGACGGAGGCGGTGAATTTTTGCGTGTGTTTTCAACGCGATCGAGGGCTGCCGACACAGGAATACAACAATATGATGCACTGTATTTACTGGCAAAAATAAAACTGCAGGCTGCCTCGGCAGCAGGCACCGCTCATCGCGTTCCGGTCTCCAAAATCGCCCCCGACCGGAATCGAACCCGGTTCTGACTCGAAGTCCCAGCGGGGACTCGACCTAACGTAACGCGAGGTTAAGGGCGGGCCTATGTCGCGTGCACGCGAAACCGGTATCGATAACGCGGGATCGCGCGACGCTGATCCGCGATCTGCTGGGCGTCCAATGACGAGAGCGTCCTAATGTCCGAAAACACTGAACAAGGCGCTGCGGACCATGGACTGCGATAATGCCCCGGCGGCGACCACCGCGCGCACGCGTCCGCTCGACCGCGTCGACCTGCTGAGCGAGTAGGTCGCGTTCGACGACGATGTAGTCGGAAGCCCAGCTCGCCCATAGTACGGAGAAAAAGAGCGCCACTGCGCGACGAGGTGGTACGGCGCCAGCTTTGGGACAATAAGAACCAGGCATCTGTAACCGTGCGGCCTAGCGGGCCGAACGGTGCGTTTAATACAACATAAAGTTGATCGCCTTGATAGCCTGAGCGACGATGCGCCCGCCGTTTCGCTACGCAGACGGCGGCCTAGCTCGCCCTCGTTTCGAGCCTCGGCAGCGAAGCGTGATATTCATCCACGCTGTCGAGGTCGATCATGGTCTTGCCCCCCATCTTGTAGGCCCTGATCCTCTCGTGGGCGATCAGCTCGTAGGCCTTAGTCTTTCCGAATTTGCCATAGCGGCAACCGTCCTTGAACTCGACGAGTCGGCGCCGCTCGTTGTTATCATTGTCAACCATGGTTCCTGCACGTGCTCCGATGATCCCGGCCAGAATCGGATCGAGCGCCGTTGAGCGAGATGGGCATTTCCATGGCGCGACCTTGGTGTCGATGCGGGCCTCCTAGGAAGGCGCTGGATTTGTGGTAGCTGACGAGGTTGCTGTTGACTTGTTTCGACGCCATCTGCGCGTTGCTCAACTGTCCGGGATGCGTTGATCCATATCGCCTACGGTGCCAAACAAAAGGCCGGTCCGTCCGATTTGTACGCTACGGCGCGCAGCGGTTAGCGGCGGGATCACCAGTCCGGCACGTCGATCGATTACGAAGGACGCATCAGCAAACGAGGCGACGTCGCCGTACGCGAGGCGCTTTGCGAGGCGGCCGCAAGCCTGCTGCTGCGGGTCAGGAATGATCGGCACTGCGGGCATGGGGCCTGCGGATCGCCAAACGGTCGAGCATGCTGTGCGCGATCACCGCGGTGGCACGGAAGCTGGCAAGCATTCTGCACCGGATGTGGGTTAGCGAGACCGACTTCCACGTCGGGTTTGGCGAAGATCACGCAGCGGCTGCGGTTGAAACCGGCGCAGTAGTCGCGGTGCAGGTGACGACAGATTAGCGCTGGGCTACCGCGGTCATGAAGCTCAGCGCCGCGATCGGACCGACGCCGGGAATCTGCATGAAGCGCCGGCACAGGACGCGGCTCGATCGGGAGATCCGGCTGGCGGCAGATGAGACCGGCTCGATCGATCTTCGCCCAGAGAACCCCGGCCAGTCCGATCCCGAGATCCGGCGCCTGATGGTCGGTCGCCTTCAACATTTGGAGAAGATGGGCCTCGCCGCATCCGCCGCATCGGGGGAATGGATGGTTGGGCTCGAGGCCGAGCGCAGCTTGCGCGATCTCGGCATGCGCGGCGACATCATCAAGACCATGCACACCCGTATTCGGTGCCTTGTCGACGCGCGCGCAGAGCACATCGGTGGTCCGGGCGAAGGCGTCCGACAATGCGGCGCAGAGGGATTTCAGCACAGGAGTAGTGACGTCGCTCGGGAACAGCAGGGTGTGCACCAAGGTCGCACAGCCGATGCCGAGCAGGATCTCCTCGACACGCGACAGCGCGGTCACAAATACCATCGCCGGAACGTTGACGCTCGAGAACGCGATTGTCGTCGCGGTGTAGCCTGCCAGCAGGAAAGCATAGCTGCGCGGCGTGCGATCCTGCAAGGAGATATAGAGGCAGAGTCCGGCCCATGCGGTAACGGCAACCGACAATAACGCGGGTTGATCGACCAGGATCGGGACCAGCGCCAGCGCCACGCAGGCGCCCAGCAATGTCCCGACAAAGCGGTAGACGGCGCGTGACCGAACCGCGCCGGCGAACGGCTGTGCGGTCAGATAGACCGTGAGCATCGCCCAATACGGCCGCTCCAATCCGAGCCGGAAGGCAAAATAGATCGCGAGCATTGCCGCGATGAAGGAGTTCGAAGAGAACAGCGCCCATTTCGGATCGAGCCGGCCGGGCGCTGCTGTTGCGAGAAGCCGAGACAGAAATGGTGAAGGCATGATGTGATCGTCCGTGAAGCACGGAGACCATAGGCGTTGCTGCGTCGAGAGAATTTCGTTATTCTGCCAATTAATTGCTAAAGGATGACAATGCGCGGCACGCTCTATCAGCACTATCGGCGGTTCGATCCTGACATTTTGGACCGTCCGATCGTGGCCGGCATGGTGGATACCCGGGAGCAGGAGGACGAGCTGCCGGTTCACATCCATCGCAAGGGACAGCTCGTCCTCGCCCAGCGCGGCGGTGTGACGTGCGAAGTGCCGAGCGGCCTGTGGATGGTCCCGCCGCGCTGCGGCGTCTGGATTCCCGGCGGTATGCCCCACAGCAATCGCGTCAGCGGCAACGCCAGCCTGCTGTTTCTCTATGTGGACATGGATGCGGCGAGCGTGCCGCAGGAATGCTGCACGCTGTCGATCTCACCGCTGTTGCACGAGCTGATCCATCGGATGGCGACGCTGCCCCCGCTCTACGATCCCGACGGCCCGCCCGCGCAGATCGCCGCGGTGCTCCTCAACGAGTTGATCGCCATGCCGACCGAACGGCTGCATCTTCCGATCACGCGGAGTTCGAAACTGCGTATGATCGCCGATGCCTTGATGGACAATCCGGCCGACCGTAGGACCGTGGCGGAGTGGGCGCAAGCCGTCGCGCTCGGCGAGCGGACGCTGATGCGCATTGTGCTCGCCGAGACCGGCATGACCTTCAGTCGCTGGCGTCAGCAGCTTCAGATCATCGTCGCCATCCAGAAATTGTCTGCTGGCAACACGGTTCAGTCCGTGTCCGAGGCGCTCGGCTACGAGTCGGTGAGCGCGTTCATCACCATGTTCAAGAAGGCGCTTGGCAAATCGCCGGCGCGCTACTTCTCCGAGCGCGAGGCCGGCCAGACTGGCCCGGGGGAGACCTGCCGCGATACGAACTGCAAGCTTCGCCGGATGCCTGAGGTGCGGGACGCGCTCAATGGACTTTCGAAACGCGGATGGCTGGAGTTAGAGCGCTTCGTTTCGGACGATCTCGATGCCGAAGCCTGACAGTCCCTTGAAGTGATGCGTCGACGACGTGAGGTGACGGATGGAGCTGATCTTGAGATCCCGCAGGATCTGGGCGCCGACACCGATCTCGCGCCATTGCCGATTACGGTCGTCTTCGCGCGAACTGATCGGGCCTAGCGGCGCAGGCGGAACGCCCGCCGCGCCGTCGCGCAGATAGACGAGCACGCCGCTGCCATTATCCTTGAAGCGTTGCAGAATGACGTTCATCTTGGCCTGTTCCTGACCCGAGAACAAATCGCGCAGGATGTTGGGTTTATAGAAGCGCGTGAGGACGTTGGTGCCGTCGCCCAGTTCTCCGTAGATATAGGCGACGTGATGAATGGGGTCGAACGGCGAGCGATACGAATAGCCCTGGAGCGGGCCGATCGAGCTCTCCGCCGTGACGCTCGAGACGCGCTCGATCAGCGTCTCGCGGGCCTGCCGGAAGCTGATGAGGTCTGCGATGGTGACCTGTTTCAGCTTGTGCTTGTCGGCGAACGCCGCGACTTGCGGACCCTTCATCACCGAGCCATCGTCGTTCATCAGTTCGCTGATGACACCGACCGGCTCGAGACCTGCCAGTCTGCACAGGTCGACGGCGGCCTCGGTGTGACCCGAGCGCATGAGTACGCCACCTTCTTTTGCGATCAGCGGGAAAACGTGTCCCGGCCGGCAAAAATCGCCGGCGCCGACGTTGGGGTTGGCGAGTGCACGGCAGCACGAGGCCCGCTCTTCGGCCGAGATGCCCGTACCGTTATCCGGCCGGTAGTCCACTGACACGGTGAACGCCGTGGTGTGAGCCGAGTCGTTGTTGACAACCATCGGGTCAAGCCGCAGGCGTCTCGCGTCTTCGAGGGTAATCGGAGCGCAGACGATTCCCGATGTATGGCGAATGATGAAGGCCATCTTCGCAGCCGTACACCGCGAGGCGGCAACGACGAGGTCCCCTTCGCCCTCGCGATCGTCGTCGTCGGTGACCACGACGATTTCGCCGTCGGCGAGCGCCTGCAGGGCCGCTTCGATCGATCCCGTCATCTCGGTCGCTCTGCTCGCTGGAACCGACGGGTGCTCGCGTTGGGTCGTGTGCGGATTGTCAGGCTCGCAGCGCCGCTCGAGCACTCTGCCGATCTTAACTTCACCATTATTGCCAACTGGCCGGAGCCCATGGCGGGGCGCCTCATAGCCTTTCCACGCTGTAGCTGGGACGATTGGTGTCGAGCCCGATCGGCGCATCGGACAGCAAAGGACCGGTTGGGTCGTATCGGGGTCTTGGTGAGCGCTCCAGAGGGCGCGAGGGGGTGGCGCAAGCCTTGACGGTGACCGGCCGATTGGCGTCGATCGGCAGCACGGTCTTGTGCGAAATGCGCTTGAGGGCCAGATTTGATCGAATGCTGCTGACGCCGGGAATGCGGGATAGTTTGTTGACAATCAGGTCTTCGAGATCTTCGATGTCGGCCGCCATGACGCGGAGCATGTAGTCGCTCTCACCGGTCATGAGATAGCATTCCATTACCTGGGCCAGCCGGTCGATGGATCGGGTGAAATTCTCGAGGGACGTCTGGACCTGCTTTTCCAGCTTGATCTGGATGAAAGCCGTTACACCAATGCCGAGCACGGCGGGATCAAGAAGGGCGATCCGTCGATCGATCACGCCGAGTTTTTCGAGTGTTCTGACGCGTGCCAGACACGGCGACGGCGAAAGATTGACGCGTGATGCGAGCTCGACATTGGTCAAGCTCGCATTCTGCTGGAGCTCGTTGAGGATCTTGATATCTATTCTGTCGAGAGAGGTTGTCGACATCGCGTATCTCCCAAGTATGGCAGTCTTCTGCGGCGCGTATCACCGTCGTTTGCGGGGTGATGACAATCGCGTGGTAAAAGCTAACCGCAATTGCGCTTGTGGGATTTCGACAAATCGTCGATTTGTATCGAAAAACCGTCAACCTTCGCATTGTGCATTGCGATCAAAAGGTTAGTTGCCTACTTCCGATACATTTTTTGCCTATGCGATATGCAGGCCGACGTTGATCCACGGATTCGGTCAAGATGTAATGCCCGCCGCTCCATCGATTGGCTCCCCGTGTCACTTGACGGGACGTGCAGCAGAGCTCGATGTCGAGAACTGCCCTGTTTCGTACAACCGCCTGTCGTCGCGTGTGGCTTCGGTCCCACGTCGCTGACCACGCCGCGGGCGTTGCGCGAGACAAAAGGTTCGGCAGCAACGACGCCCACCTCGTCAACCAGAAAATGGCAAAGATCGGCCGGATGCAGAGTTGGATCTAGCGACTCGACAAGTCGTTACAGCATAAAATGCTGATGAAGCTTCTGTGACAGGCGTTGTTCAAGCAGTAATGCTGAGAGGCTCGGGCGACTATCCACCCACGATCGCACTTGGGTAGCGACGGTTTGGATGTCGAGCGTGAAACTGAAGCAAGTCTATTTGACAGCGAACGATCCTGGACGCCTGGCCGAGTTCTACGAAGGTCTGGGTCTGAAGGTGCGCTTCGCTGATCCCGGCAAGTGGATACAGTTCGTGAGCGATGCGGCTGCGTTCTGCGTCGCCGGACCGACGGAGTCGGTCTCGGACCAGCTGCAAGATGCCGTTCTTGTCTTCGGTGTCGATGACCTCGATGCCGCCATGGAGCGTGCCGCAGCCATGGGGGCGCAAGTCGGCGCGGTCCGGGACATGGAAAGTCACGGCCGTGCGGTGAAGGTGCGGGATCCGGGCGGCAACGTCATCCAGTTCTATCAAGCAGCCGGATAGCTCAGACGTTCACCGGGGCAGCGCTGCATGCCCGGACTCACAACCAGACAAAGAGGGCGCATCCATCTCATGAATCCAAGGGTCGTAGCCATGCCGTCCGCAACACCGCCGCTGTCCGAAACGAGCCCACTCGATGCCGCAGCATTCCGTGCTGCGATGCGCAGCGTGCCGGGCACCGTGTCGATCGTCACGACAGGTCGGGCGCCGAACCGCCATGGTCTGACACTGACGGCGGGCTGCTCGCTGTCGGCGGCTCCGCCCAGCGTGCTGGTTTGCGTCAATCGATCTGCCGGTGCGCACGACATCATTCTCAGCAGTGGGTCGTTCTGCTGGAATATTCTAGGAGTCGAGCATCGCGATCTGGCGCTCAAGTTTTCCGGGCAGGACGGCAGCAAGGGCGATATCCGCTTCGGTGACGGTTTGTGGTGCGATCTCAAAACCGGAGCACCAAGTCTGGTCGGCGCGGTCTGCAGCTTCGATTGCCGCGTGGTGAATGCTTACAGCGACAGTAGTCACACCATTTTCACCGGAGAGGTGGTGGCTCAGACCACGAGGGCCGGATGTGAGTCGCTCGTCTACATCGACGGATGTTTCGTCGCGCCAAAGGCGGTCTGAAACACAGGACGACGTCAGGCGCCGCTACGTTTCCGCTACAGCCAAGATGGAACCGATCAGCATGCAAGGAAGACGAAGACTTTCTATCGCGCATCCATCGGCGGTCGGTCGCTGATGCTGTCGCTCTGGCTCAATGTCATCGCCGGCGGGGTGCTCATCGGGCTGGTTTACGGGCTCGTCGCGCTCGGTCTCACCATCATCTTCGGCGTTATGCGCGTGGTCAATTTCGCTCATGGCGAGATGGTCGTGTTCGGGATCTACATCGGATACTGGACCGTTCAAATCTGTGACATCCCGATCGTTATAGCCGCCGCGATCGCCGCGGTCGTCATGTTCGTGTTCGGCTATCTGCTAGAGACGCTCGTCGTGAAGCGGTTCGTCAATCGGCCGCATCATTATCAGTTCATCGTCTTCATCGGCCTCTCACTGCTTTTCAGCGGCGTATTGCTGATGTCGTTCGGTCCGGATCCGCGGCCGACGGCGTCTCAGTTGTCCTTCCAGACCGTGAGCGTGGGTCCGCTCACCTTGGATTGGGCCCGCATCCAGGCGGCCGCTACGGCCGGACTGCTGATCGCCGCACTGGGAGCCTATCTGAAGTACTCCGCATTCGGCCGATCGCTGCGGGGCGCCGCCAATAATCGACTGGGCGGACTGGTGGTCGGGCTGAATATCCCTCGGGTCTATGCGGTGACCTTCGGCATCGGAGCCGCCTGCGCTGGCGTCGCCGGCGCATTGATCTCGCCGCTGTTCGATGCGCAGCCCTATCTCGCCGTCGACTTCACGCTGCTGGCCTTCGTGACGGTGATCGTCGGCGGTCTCGGCAGCTTCGGTGGCGCTCTTCTGGGCGGCCTGACGATCGGGGTCGCCGAAGCGATCGCGGCCTTGATGTTCACGCCGTCGATGAAAACAGCACTCCCTTACGCGCTCCTGATTATCATCCTGATTTTCCGTCCGAGGGGGTTTTTCGGTGCAAAGGACATCTGATCAAGCCAGCGACACCAAGCGTTGGGGTGCCGGCGCTCTGGTCTTCGCCGCCCTGGCCGTGGTGGGTGGCATGTCCAACGCCTACGTCATCTCACTTCTGACGATCGTCCTGTTGTTCACCTTCATGGGACAATCGTGGAACCTGATGCTCGGGATCGGCGGGCAGCTATCCATCGGTCACGCGCTGTTCGTTGGAATCGGTGCGTATGCGGTGGCGATCCTGAACATCAAATACGGCGTCACCCCGTGGATCGGTCTGCTGCTGGGCGCGGTGATTGCGGGCTTCGTCGGCGCGGTGCTGGCGTGGCTGAGCTTCCGCTTCGAGGTCCGTGGCATCTATTTCGCGCTGCTCACGATCGCAGCCGCCGAATTCGCCCGGATCATGTTCGGCGGGTGGGACTATGTCGGCGGCATGCAGGGCCTGTTCTATCAGGCGCCGAGCGGCACGATGGACCTCGGGATGCTGCGCGGTGACGCGCGGTTCTACTACTTCGTCGCGCTCGCGCTTGCGGCCATCGGCGTCGCGGGAACGGAGCTGATCTCACGGTCCTATTGGGGCTATGTCTGGCGGGCGATGCGGGACGACGAAGAGGCCGCCCGCGCACTGGGGGTGCGGACGTTTCGCCACAAGGTGCTGGTGGTCTCGATATCGGCCGCGACGGCCGCGGTCGGCGGCGGCGTGCTGGGCTTGGTGCAGGGTGCGATCTTTCCGGATTCGATCATGGGCATGGCGATCTCGGTCGACGTACTGATCGGCCCTGTGGTCGGCGGATTGGGCACTGCGTTCGGCCCGCTGGTCGGCTCGATGGCCGCGATCCCGCTGCATCACGCCATGGGGGCGCTCGGCGACAGCCTGGGGCTCCCCGGACTGAACAGCGTCGCCTACGGGGCGGTGCTGATCCTGGTCGTGTGGTTTCTGCCCGACGGCATCTGGCCGGCGGTCGTCCGGCTCTACGAGGCGATCCAGCTGCCGGCGCGCGGCCGGATCTCACAATTGCGGAAGGTCGAGGAATGACCGCGCTGCTCGAAGTGAAGAACCTGACCAAAGCGTTCGTTGGATTGGTCGCGGTCAATGACGTCAGCTTCTCACTGCAGGCAGGCCGCATCACCGCCCTTATCGGGCCGAACGGCGCCGGCAAGACCACCTGCTTCAATCTCGTCGCCGGGGCGCTGAGACCGACCGCCGGGCGGGTGCTATTCGAGAGGCGTTCGCTCGAGCGCGAGCCGCCCGAAGCGGTGTGCCGCATGGGCATTGCGCGCACCTTCCAGATCGTCCGACCGATGAAAGATATGTCGGTGCTCGAGAATGCCATGGTGGGCGCCTTCAGCTGGACGACGAACGTCAAGGAGGCGCGGGACAAGGCGTATGAGTCGCTCGAAAATGTCGGGCTCGCCGGCAAGGCGAATGCCCGGACGGATCAGTTGACGTTGCCCGATCGCAAGATGCTCGAGATGGCGAAGGCGCTCTCGACTCGCCCCAAGTTGCTGCTGCTCGACGAAGTGATGGCGGGGCTGCGTCCGACCGAAGCGGCAGGCGTCGTCGGCGTGCTGCACCGGCTCGCCGAGGGTGGACTGACGATCCTACTGGTCGAGCACGTGATGCGGATCGTGATGGAAGTGGCGTCGACCGTGGTGGTGCTACACCACGGCGCCAAGATCGCCGAGGGCAAGCCGTCAGAGGTGGTAGCGGATCCTGCGGTGCTGGAAAGTTATCTGGGAGCCGGTTTCCATGCCTGACGACGCGCTTCTCGAAGTCGACGACCTGTGCGTGGCCTATGACGGCTCCAATGCGCTGAACGGCGTGTCGCTCCGCATCGGCAAGGGTGAACTGATCTGCGTGGTCGGCGCCAACGGCGCCGGCAAGACCTCTCTGATCCGATCAATCGCGGGGATCGTGCCGTCGTCGCGCGGTTCCGTCAGGATCAACGGAGTCGAAATCTCGCGGCTACCGCCGTGGGACATCTGCGAAATGGGCATCGCTCAGGTCGCCGAGGGCCGCCAGATTTTCAGTGCGCTCTCCGTCGAGGACAATCTGCTGATCGGCGGCTCGCTGAAGCGGGCCAGGCACGACCTGGCAAATACGCTTGATTCCGTCTATCAGCTGTTCGGGCGACTTCGCGAGCGCCGCGACCAACTCGCCGGCACGCTGTCCGGCGGCGAGCAACAGATGCTGGCGATCGGTCGGGCGATCATGTCGAAGCCAGAAATCGTGATGTTCGACGAGCCGTCGATCGGACTGTCGCCGGCGCTGACCGATGTGATGTTCAGCGTCGTCAAATCCCTCAACGAGCAGGGCATCACGGTCCTTCTCGTCGAGCAGAATGTCGCCAAGTCGCTCGCTCTGAGCAGCCGCGGCTATGTGCTCGAGAACGGCTCCGTGGTGTTGCATGGATCTAGCCGCGATCTGCTCGAGAACCCCGATGTCCAGCGCGCCTATCTGGGATTGTGAGGCGCGCCGTCTCGGCGAGGCGTCGGGCGTTGCGGCTCTCGTCTCGCCGCCGTTCGGTCCACCGCTCCCCGGCTGTTGCAGCCGCCTCTCGCTTGGGTCTCATTGATGAATACTGCCACTTCTCTCCTGATCGAGCGTGATCAAGACCTGGTCACGATCACGATGAACCGGCCGCCGGCCAATGCGCTGAATGCGCAACTAATCGTCGAGTTGCTGGAGGCGATCCGGCGCCTTGCCGACGACGAGAATCCGCCCGGCATCGTGCTCACCGGAAGCGGCGACCGCTTCTTCAGCGCAGGCGGCGACATCAAGGAAGTCGTCGGGATCGACGTCGCTAGGCCGCGCATCCGGTTCTTCCACGAACTCCTCGTGGCGATGGAGAACTATCCGGGCCCGATCGTCTGCGCCGTCCGCGGCTATGCGGTCGGAGGCGCCCTGGAGTTTCTGCTGCATGCGGACTATGTTGTGGCCGATGCGGCGTGCAAGATTGGATTTCCGGAAATCAACCATGGCCTGCTGCCGGTGACCAAAGGCATGCGCCGGGCCGTCGAGAAGCTCGGCGTGCGGGCGGCGCAAGAGCTGCTGTACTGGGGCGAGCTCGTCGGCGCGGAGCGCGCCGTGGCGATCGGCGCCGTGAACGAGATCGTCCCGACCGAGGAGGTCGCATCCCGTGCGCGAGACGTGTGCGGCGTGTTGCGGCAGAAAGACCGCAAGCTGTTCCATGCCATCAAGCGATCGCTCAACCTCACCGCGCAAATGAGCGATCAGGCGCTCGAAAAAATGACCGTGGCCGACCTCGACGCCTATGTCACAGCCGAGAGCTCAACCAAAGCGCGTGCAAGATTTCTATCAAAGAACAGTAAGGGTTGAGCCGATGACGCGCGGATATCCCGATCAGATCTATCTGGAGCAGATGAGCCACGAGGAAGTCGCCGCGGCGCTGGCCGATGGGTGCACGACGGTAGTGATCCCGCTGGGGGCCGTCGAGCAGCATGGGCCGCATTTGTCTTTGGGCATGGATGCGGATCATGCCGATGCTCTGGCCGAGCGGATCGCGCGCAGCCGCGGCAACACGCTGGTGGCGCCGACCATCACGGTCGGCTGCTCGTCTCACCATCTGCCATTCGCGGGTACGATCTCGCTACGGCCGGGGACGCTGGAAGCGATTTGTGTCGATTATTGCACAAGCCTGGCGCGGCACGGCTTCAAGCGTATCCTGATTCACTCGGGTCACATCGGCAATTTTCCGGTCCTGAAGGACATGCTCGGTCGCTTGCGCGAGGCCGTCCCCTCGGATGTCGAGATCCTGGCGTTCTTCGACTCGACGAAATGGATCGACACGTGGCGCGATGCGGTGCGCGAAGCCGGAGGAGACGTGTTGGCCGTCGGCGGCCACGCCGACATCGCCGAGACGTCGCTGATGATGGTCATTAGGCCCGACAGCGTCAGACCGGACCGCTTCGAGGTGGGCCATCTTGGCGGCTTGTCGGAGGCTGATCTCGAACTGATGTGGAAGAACGGCATCCGATCGGTTTCGCAGAACGGCGTGATCGGAAGTCCGATCGGCTCGAGCTACGCCATCGGCGAAGCGTGCCTCGCGGCGGTCGCCGAGTTGCTGATCAAGACCTTCGATAGCGAGGCCGGAGCCGCCATCGCCCGCCGTTGACGGTCAGCCCGTCCGCTGCGTGGCGAAGCTTCCCGGGGCGTCTGCCATGTTGCGAATGCTGACAGCATAAAATTCGGAAAGCGTTACTACGCAACGCGGCTTTCGGGCGAAAATATCGCCACGCCTATGAAACCCTGTGCCATCTCGCAAGCTAAAAGGATTGAGACATGGCACTTACGTTTGGGTTCTGGTCTGAACAGGAAACCCAGGTCGGCCACAGTTACTCGCGCAGGCTTCACGAACTGGTCGACGAAGTCCGTCTGGCCGAGAAGGTCGGCTTCGACTGCGTCGCGCTCTCCGAGCAGCACGTGGCACTGGGCGGGATCTCGAGCTCGGCGCCCGAAGTGGTGTTCGGCTATCTGGCCGCGGTGACGTCGCGCGTCAAGCTGCGCGCGGCGGTGACGCTGATGCCGCAGCGCATCAACCACGCCTTGCGTTCGGCCGAGCGGCTTGCCGTGACCGACATCCTGTCCAACGGCCGCATGGAATTCTACGGCGGCCGCGCCAACACCACCATCGCGATGCGGGCGTTCAACGTCGATCCGAACGAAACGCTGGCGCAGATGGAAGAAGGGCTGGCGCTGCTGAAAACGGCGATGCGCCAGGACATTTTCACGTTTGACGGCAAGTACTACCAGATCCCTCCGCGCCAGCTGGTTCCGAAGCCGCTGCAGAAGCCGCATCCGGTGATCGGGATCGCGGCGACCAGCGAGCGCAGTCATCTCTGGGCGGCCTCGCAGGGCTTCGCCGTGATGAGCAGCAACATCTATCAGGGCTGGGAAGCTCAGCAGAAGCTGATCGACGCCTATCAAAAAAACTGGAAGTGCGACGCGGAGGGACCGCTGCAGCGTCCGCGTATCGGCATTCCGCTGTTCATCGGCATCGGGAAAACGGACGAGCAGGCCAAGGCGGATTATGCCGGCCCGCTAATGCACTATGCCAAGATCTCGACCGATGCCTATCCGCGTCTCGCGGCGATTGCCGACGACTACAAATACATGGGGGAGAGCGTGCCGTCGATGGAGCGCGCCGCCAACGACTGGGACTATCTGGTCAACGAGTCGGCCACGACGGTGTGCGGCAGCCCCGATACGGTCATTCGTCAGATCGAGAAGTTCGAGGCCATGGGTATCGACGAGGTGCTGCTGCACATGGACTCCGTCCCGCACGAAAAGATCATGGAGGCGATCGACATGGTCGGTCGCTACGTCATCCCGCATTTCAACGACGGAAACAACGTCGTGCGGCCGACCGAGGAGATTCTCGGGCAGATCCGGCTGATGCGGACCCAGAAGCAGTAATCGAACGGTGAAATCAATGTCGCAATACGGCTACAAGTACCTGATCGTCGAGCAGCGCGCCACTGGCGTCGCGATCGTCACGATGAACCGCCCGGAGATCCTCAACGCGATCAACTGGGAGATGCACGAGGAGCTCGAAGACGTCTTCGTCAAGCTGGATCACGACAGTTCTGTCAACGCGATCGTTCTCACCGGTGCGGGCCGCGGATTTTGCTCTGGTGGCGATCAGAAGTCGCTGGATAAGGGAACGCTGCCGTCCCCGACGCGCAGCGGTCGCCACCTCATCCGCAACATGCTGGAAGTCGAAGTGCCGATCGTCGCGGCCGTCAACGGTGTCGCGGTCGGCCTGGGTGCCACGCTCGCGCTGTTCTGCGACGTGATCTATGCGAGCTCGACAGCCCGTTTCGCCGACACGCATGTCAATGCCGGCGTCGTCGCGGGCGATGGCGGCGCGGTGATCTGGCCGCTGCTGATGGGGCCGGTACGCGCGAAGCACTATCTGATGACCGGCGAATTCATCTCCGCCGAGAAAGCGGCTGCTATCGGTATGATCAACGAGGTGGTCGCAGACGGCAACGTTCTCGATGCCGCGATCGAATACGCCGAACTGCTGGCAAGCGGGCCGAAGGAATCGATCGTGTGGACCAAGTACAGCGTCAACAAGATCATCAAGCAGTACGCCCACCTGCTGCTCGACACCTCTGCGGCGCTGGAGATGTTGACGTTCAAGTCGCCCGAGCGGGCCGAGGCGGTTGCCGCATTCGCGGCCAAGCGCAAGCGTTTCGCGGAGCGCTGAGATGAACGTCGCTGAGATGACATCCGGCGCCCAGTTGGCGGATACGACCGTCGTGCAGCTTTTGGCCGCGCGACTCGCGGAGCGGCCCGACAAGATCGCCTTGCAACAAAAGCGTCACGGCGCCTGGACCGCCATGACGTGGGGCGCCTATGCGCAGCGTGTCGTGAACCTGGCCAGCGCGCTGCGGCGTGCTGGTCTCGAGCGCGGCGATCGGGTCGCGATCATGGGCGATTCGTCCGAGGAATGGCTGATCGCCGACATGGCCACGATGTGCGCCGGCGGCGTCATGGTGGGCGTTTACTTCACCTCGTCACCCGAAGAAGTGGCTTACTGCTTCACGGATTCAGGCGCGAAGTTCGCGTTCGTCGGCGGGGAGCCGCAGCTTCGCATCGTGCTCGCCTCCGGTCGGGCCGAGCAGCTCCGCGGCATCATCGTGCTCGACCCGGATTGGACCGGCGAGGCCTCGGCGTTGATCAAGTCGCTGGCCGACTTTGTTGGAGCACACGATGTCGATGCGCATGACTATCTGCAGAAGGAGAGCGCGACAGCAAAGGCGTCCGATGTCGTCAGCATCGGCTATACGTCCGGGACGACCGGAAACCCCAAAGGCGCCATGCTGACGCACCTTTCCATTCTCGCCGGCGTTCATTGCATCACCCTGTTCGGCCCCAGTATGCGCGAAGAGGAACACCGGGTGGTCGTGCATTTGCCGATGTCGCACACTGTGGCGCGCGGGCAGGCGACCACGTTGCCGCTGATCGCCGACGCAGTTCCATATTTCGGCGAGACGACCGCGGACTTCGCCCAGACGATCAAAGAGGTGAAGCCGACCTACTATATGGCGCCGCCGCGGTTCTACCAGCGCTTTGCGACACAGATCCTCAGCAAGGTGCATCCCGCCGGTGAAGCGGGAGATCAGAACTACACGCTTGCCGTGACGATCGCGCGCAGGGCGCTCGAAGACCGTCAGCGCGGCCACGAGGATGTCTTCGTCTCGAAACTGTTCGCGGCCTGCCGCGAGCAAGTGTTCCTGCCGCTGCTCGCGGAGGTCGGTTTCGACGAACTGAAGGTCGCGTTCACCTCGTCGGCGGCGATGCCGTCCGAGCTGATGTCGCTGTGGCAGTTGTGGGGCTTGCAGCTCAAGGAGTGCTACGGCCAGACCGAACTGGTCGGTGCCAATCTGGTGCAGATGGCGGAGTGGCCGAAGGCCGGCAACGTCGGGGTCCCGCTGCCGGATCCGGCCTGGGAAACCGCCGTGCTCCAGGACGGCGAGATGATCGTCCGTGGACCGGGATTGTTCGCGGGCTATTGGAACAAGCCGGACGAGACGAAAGCGGCGCTTCGCGACGGCTGGCTCTACACCGGCGACATCGTCGAAGTGTCGCCGGAAGGAACCTTCAAGCTTGTCGACCGGAAGAAGGAGATCATCAACACGTCGAACGGCAAATCGATCAGCCCGACTCAGATCGAAAACGAGCTGAGGCACAGCCCGTTCATCTCCGAGGCGGCTGTGATCGGCGAGGGGCGAAAATATCTCACCGCCCTGATCGAAGTGGATGCCACCGCCACAATGGACTGGGCGAAGTCGCGCGACGACAAGATCGCGAGTTACGCGGACCTGGCAGGCTCCGAGATCGTCAACCGGCTGATCGAGGCGGAGATCGGCAAGGCCAACGGAAGGCTGGCGCGAGCCGAGCAGATCAAGGCGTTCCGCATTCTGCCAGAGGAGCTGTCGCTCGAGAACGGCGTGATGACGCCGACGCGAAAGAAGCGTCGCAAGCAGATCAACGAGCGCTATCAGTCGCTGATCGCGTCGCTCTACGACGAAACCGAGGAAGAATTGATCAAGGCCGAGATGGGCCTTTGAGGTCGGCGGTCGGTCCCAAAACGTACGAAGCTAACAGTCGAGATAAGATTTCACTCCTTCAGCAACAGGACATCGAGATGACCAAGCGAAGCGGAATCACGCGGCGGACGATTGTCGGAAGCGGATTGGGAATTGCGGTAGGCCTGGTATCAAGGCCATCGTTTGCGGCGAACACGAAAGTGAAAGTCGGAGCGATCATGCCCAGCAGCGGCGTGCTGGCGTTTCCCGGTCAGGCCTGCGTGCGCGGCATCGATCTCGGCGCCAAATTCGCGCGTGAGAAGTTCGGCCTCGACATCGAGATCGTTCACGCCGATACGCAAAGCCGTCCGGAGAACGGCCGGATTGCCGCCGAGAGCCTGATCCGGCAGGGCTGCACCGTGCTGATCGGCGCGTGGGATTCCGGTGCCACCATTTCGGCGCTGCAGGCCTGCGAGGCCGCCAAGGTGCCGATGGTGGTCCACATCGCGAGCGCCACCCAGGTAACTTCACAGGGCTTCACCCAGGTGTTCCGCTATTACCCCACGTCGCTGACCATCGTGCGGCAATCGTTGGCCGAGCTGAAGTCCGTGCTCGGCACGCTGAAGGATCCGCCGAGCAGCGCCGTCGTTCTCCATCTCAACAACACGATGGGGCAGTCGACGGCGGCCAGCATCGATCAGGCGTGGAAGGAAGTGGATGTTCCGCTCAAGATCGCGCAGCACGTTGCCTATGACGAGAAGGCCAAGGATCTGTCGGTGGAAGTTGCCAAGGCGAAAGCGTCGGGTGCCGATGCTTTGATCTCGGTCACGCGCGTCAACGACGCGATCATGATCGCGCGCGAATGCATCAAGCAGGGCTGGGACCCGAAGATGGTGTTTTCGCCCAACTCCAACGGCGTGTCCGACAAGGCGTATCACGACGCGCTCGGAAAGTATGGTGACGGTCCGGTTCTGTCGGCGTTGTGGCTCAATCCCAAGGGCGCCGAGACCGACAAGATCATGAAGATGTTCGCGGCCGACTACCCGAACGACTGGTTCGATGCCAATGCGGGCTGCGCGTTCGAGGCGGTGCAGATCGTCGCAGACGCCGTGACGCGGGCGGCTTCGCCGGAGTCCGCGGCGATTCACGGCGCGCTCAAGAAGACCGACATGAAGCCGATCCTGATGTACGGCGACAACACCAAGTTCGACGAGACCGGCCAGAACATCCACTGTTCGATGGTGATGCTGCAGGGTTTGAAAGGCAGGCCTCGGGTGGTGGCTCCAAAGGCCATTGCGGAAGCGTCGCTCGAGTATCCGCTTGCGCCTTACAGCAAACGCTGACGTCGTTACGGGCGGCCCCGCGAAAGCGTCGCGGGGTCGCGGTCGTCAAGTGCCCAGGCAGGGACGTGCGAGCTAGGGCAAACTGTCCGAATTAATCAGGCGCGACCGCTCGGCAAGGAAGCGGCGGGGGCTCTTTCCCATCGTCTTCTTGAACATCGTGATGAACGCGCTGGGGGTTTCGTACCCCAGTTCCAGCGACACGGCCTGGACCGAAGTGCCCGCCGTGAGGCGTTGCATGGCGATCAGAATGTGGAGACGCTGGCGCCAGCGCCCGAAGGTCATCCCCGTTTCCTTGGCTATGAAGCGTGCGAAGGTACTCTCGCTCATCGCGTAGCGCGAGGCGACTTCGTCCATCGTGCTGCGGTCGCCCGGATTATTCAACAAGGAGGTCGCGAGGTGTTGAAGACGGGCGTCGGGGGAGATCGGCAAATACATTTCATCCGTCGTCGACATCTGCACGAGTTCGTCGAGCAAAACCCGGCCGAGACGGCTGGTCGGTCCTTCCAGCGGATAGAGCGGTGGGAACACCGAGAGGCGGTGGATCAATTCCCGCACCAGCGACGTGATCATCAGCGTGCAGCAGGTCCGCGGCAGCATGCTGACCTGCGGATCGATGAACACTGTGTAGAGTTTGCCGAAATCGGCCACGCAATTGCTGTGCTGCACGCCGGCCGGGATCCATACCGCGCCTTGCGGAGGCACGATCCACAAGCCGCCGGGCGCCCGGCACATCACCGAGCCGTGAGATGCGACGACCAATTGGCCTTTGCGGTGTGAGTGCAGCGGCAGGTCGTCGTTGTCTTTGCTGGTTTCGAGACAGAATGAAGTGACGGGACGATCGAACTGATCCGGATCGACAGGATCATAGTTGATCCGAAGATCGGGCAGATCCATTCGCGCAAAATCGCGATCGAACTCGGTCTCGGGCGGCATTTCAATCCTGCCAATTCGTCAAGTCAGTCAAGCCTTGATGCAGATCCTGCTGCTAGCCGAGGTTAGCTGTTTTGAAAGGTCAGGTCACTAGTCGCGGCGAGCCGTCGAGTTCGCTGATCTGCGACAAGATGCCCGCTACTGCGGCGTGAGCGCTGAGCGATGCGGCATGCTGCGCCGTGACCAAGCGGGAGCACCTGTCAGGCGGCCGACGGCTCGATCACTCGCCCGATTAAACCAACAGCAGAGAATGCTGCGATGCGAGCCTCCGCGTCCCGCCGGAGCCGGGCAATCCGTCGGAACGCGGCCGAATTCAGCAGCACGTGCCATAGCACCCGATGCTACCAAGTGCGGGCTTTCTCGGAGCCCGACGCATGACTGCACACATCGATCCGCCACGCAAGGTCGTCAACGCCGATCAGGATGCGGTCGAAACCGCCGATTGGCTCGCCTCGCTTGGATCGCTCCACCACAGCGCCGGTGCCGAGCGCGTGCGTTACATCCTGGCTGCGCTCGATCGGCGCGCGAAGGAGCTCGGCGTTCTGCCGGACTCTCCGCCGTTTTCGCCCTATCGCAATTCTATTCCGCTCGAGCAGCAGAAGCCCTACCCCGGCGACATCGCGATCGAGACCCGCCTGACGGCGATCATTCGCTGGAACGCGCTCGCGATGGTGGTCCGTGCCAACAAGGCCTATGGGGAGCTCGGCGGGCACGTCGCCAGCTACGCCTCGGCCGCGGAGATTTTCGAAGTCGGTTTCAATCATTTCTTTCGCGCGTCAAGCTCCGAGTCGGAGGGCGACTTGGTGTATTTCCAGCCGCATTCGTCCCCCGGAGTCTATGCACGAGCGTATCTCGAAGGCCGACTGTCGGACGAAAATCTGAAGCTGTATCGCCAGGAACTGAGCGGCCCCGGTCTGTCGTCCTATCCGCATCCCTGGCTGATGCCGGAGTTCTGGCAGGTGCCGTCGGCGTCGATGGGCCTTGGGCCAATCAGCGCGATCTACCAGGCGCGGTTCATGAAGTATCTGCAGCATCGCGGCCTGGTGCAGACGGCTGGTCGTCACGTCTGGGGTGTGTTCGGCGACGGCGAGATGGACGAGCCGGAATCGATCGCCGGGCTCGCCCTGGCGGCGCGGGAAAATCTCGACAACCTCACCTTCGTCGTCAATTGCAACCTGCAGCGCCTGGATGGGCCGGTCCGCGGCAACGGGCAGGTGATTCAGGAACTCGAATCACTTTTCCAGGGCGCCGGCTGGAACGTAATCAAGGTGCTGTGGGGATCGGACTGGGACGATATCTTCGCGCGCGATAGCAAGCATGCGCTGCTGCGCAAATTCGCCGACACCGTCGATGGCAAATATCAGACGCTCGGCGCCAAGGATGGGGCCTACAACCTCGCCCACTTCTTCAGCGAGGATCCCGAGGTCCGGGCGCTAGTTGCGCACATGTCGGACGCGGATATCGACGGCCTTAAGCGCGGTGGCCACGACTTCAAGAAGCTGTTCGCGGCCTTTGCCGCCGCGAAAGACATTAAGGGTCGGCCGACCGTCATTCTGGCGAAGACCAAGAAGGGCTACGGCATGGGCGGCGCCGGCGAGTCGCGCATGACGTCGCACCAGGCCAAGAAGCTCGATGTCGACGCGCTGTATGCGTTCCGCGACCGGTTCGCCCTGCCGCTCAGCAACGAGCAAGTCGAGGATCTGGAATTCTTCAGGCCTGCGGAAGACAGCGCGGAAATTCAGTACCTGCGCGCCCGTCGCGCGGCACTCGGTGGCTACATGCCGGCGCGGCGACGCGCTTCGGCGGCGCTGCCGGTGCCGCCGCTGCAATCCTACGCGGAGTTCGCGCTGCGCGGCGACGGCAAGGAGACGTCGACCACGATGGCGATCGTGCGGCTGTTCACCAATTTGCTCAAGGACAAAACGCTCGGCCCGCGCATCGTCCCGATCGTCGCCGACGAAGCCCGCACCTTCGGAATGGCGAACCTGTTCAGACAGGTCGGCATCTACTCGCCGGCGGGACAGCTCTACGAGCCGGAAGATGCCGGTTCGATGCTGTACTACAAGGAAGCGATCGACGGTCAATTGCTGGAGGAGGGGATCACCGAGGCGGGGGCGATTTCGTCATGGACCGCGGCGGCGACCTCCTATAGCATCCATAACTTCCCGTTGCTGCCGTTCTATATCTACTATTCGATGTTCGGCTTTCAGCGGGTCGGCGATCTGATCTGGGCGGCGGCGGACCAGCGCGCGCGTGGCTTTTTGATCGGGGCGACGGCCGGCCGGACGACGCTCGGCGGCGAAGGCTTGCAGCATCAGGACGGGTCCAGCCATCTGATGGCGGCGACCGTTCCGAACTGCCGGGCCTACGATCCGGCATTCTCCTACGAGGTGGCCGTCATCGTCGATCACGGCATGCGGTCGATGCTCGAGCAGGGCAACGACGAGTTCTATTACCTCACGGCGATGAACGAGAACTATGCGCAGCCCTCGATGCCCGACGATGCACGCGACGGCATCATCAAGGGTCTCTATCGGGTTCTGCCGAGCGCTGACGGGCCGGCGAAGATCAGGCTGGTCGGCTCGGGCGCCATTCTCCCGGAGGCGCTCGCCGCCGCAGCGATGCTGCAAAGCGAATGGAAAGTGGCCTGTGAAGTCTGGTCGGCAACGAGCTTTTCCGAGCTGGCGCGGGAGGCGCGCGATGTGGAGCGAACTAATCGGCTCTCGCCACTGTCGACCCCGGTCGAGAGCCACGTCGTACAATGCCTCGGCGGCAAGGTGCCGATCGTCGCGGCATCGGATTATGTCCGGGCGTATCCGCAACTGATCGGTTCTTACATCGAGGCGCCCTATACGGTGCTGGGCACCGACGGCTTCGGGCGCAGCGATACACGCGCCGCGCTGAGATCGTTCTTCGAGGTCGATCGCAAGCAGATCGTCGTTGCGGCGCTCTCGGCGCTGGCAAAATTGGGTCAAGTGGCGCGTGAGCAGGTCGCCGAAGCCATCGCCAGCTACGAATTGCCGACCGGCGTTGCATCGCCTTGGTCGCGCTGAGAGAGGGCGGAGCGCGCATGTCTCGTTCAATTGAAGTCGTTCTGCCAGATATTGGGGACTACAAGGATGTTCCGGTAGTCGAAATCAATGTGTCGGTCGGCGACGAGGTCACGATCGACATGCCGTTGCTGTCGATCGAGTCCGACAAGGCGACGATGGAGGTGCCATCCCCGGCCGCAGGCACGGTGGCCAAACTGATGATCGACGTCGGGGTGCGGGTTTCTCAAGGTTCGGTTCTGATGGTCCTCGAAGGGCGCGGCGAATCCACCGCGCCTCCGCCGGCGACTGCGTCGGCACCGCAGGTGGAGCAACGGATCTCGCAGCAGGAGGCGCTGTCACGGCCGGCGCCCGTGGCTCCAGTCGATGACTCGCGAGCACGTGCACAGCAGCCGCAGCTTAGCGGGGCGGCGCATGCATCGCCGTCGGTCCGCGCTTTGGCGCGTGAGCTCGGCGTGACGCTGGACTCTGTCGTGCCCACAGGCCCCAAGGGCCGGACTTTGCGCGAGGATGTGGCGGCCTTCGTCAACGGACTGGTGCGATCGAGACCGGCGACGGCGCCTGAGCCCGGCGCCCCGGTCGATTGGCCCAAGGTGGATTTCGAGAGGTACGGCGCGGTCGAGCGCCTGCCGCTGACACGGATCCAGAAGCTGACCGGTACGAACCTCTCGCGCAACTGGAGCGTCATTCCCCATGTAACGAATTTCGACAGAGCGGATGTGACCGACGCCGAAGCCTTTCGTCAACTCGCCAATGCCGAGGCCGCGAAGGACACGGCGAAGCTCACCATGGTGTCGCTGCTGATCAAGGCCGCGGCCTTGGCGCTGCAGAAATACCCGCGCTTCAATTCGTCGCTCGATGGCGATGAGTTGATCCTCAAGCACTATGTCCACATCGGCGTCGCTGTCGACACGCCGAGAGGTCTGGTCGTGCCGGTGATCCGGGACTGCGATAAGAAGGGCTTTCGGCAAATTGCCGCGGAGATGCGCTCGCTCGCCGACAAGGCGCGCGCGGGGCAGCTCGCGTCGGGCGACATGCAGGGCGGCTGTTTCTCGGTGTCGTCTCTCGGAGGCATCGGCGGTCAGGGATTTACGCCCATCATCAACGCGCCCGAGGTGGCGATCCTCGGCGCCGGGCGGGCCGCCACCGAGGCGGTCTGGAACGGCCGCGAGTTTGAACCGCGCCTCATCCTTCCGATGAGTCTGTCGTGGGATCACCGGGTCGTCGACGGCGTGGCTGGGGCCCGGTTCCTGGGCTTCGTCGCGTCGGTGCTCTCCGATCTGCGGCGCTTCGCGTTGTGAGGACGCAGATGCGGACAGAGGAAATCCGGGTCCCCGACATCGGGGATTTTCGAGACGTCGAGGTCGTCGAGGTCCACGTCAGGGCAGGCGACGTCGTCGTGCGAGAGCAGGCGTTGATCACAGTGGAATCCGACAAGGCCACGCTGGAGATTCCGTCGCCGATCGCAGGGGTGATCACGAGCATGTCGCTGCGTGTTGGAGACAAGGTGTCTCAAGGCTCCATGATTGGCACGGCGTCGGCGTCGGACGAAGCGGGCGCGCAAGGCGAGACGATCTCAGCGGATCAGGATGTTGGCCAGCGCGCAACAGATTATACGCGCTACGATCTTGTCGTGATCGGAGGCGGGCCGGGCGGCTATTCAGCAGCGTTTCGGGCCGCAGACCTTGGACTGAACACCGCGATCGTCGAACGCTACGGCACCTTGGGCGGAGTTTGCCTGAACGTTGGATGTATCCCGTCGAAGGCGCTGCTTCATGTTGCGGCCGTCAAGGAGGAAGCCAAACGGATCGCGGACAAGGGCATTCGCTTCGCCGCGCCGCAGATCGATCTGCAGGAGCTGCGCGCCTTCAAGCACGGCACTGTCAAGAAGCTGACGGATGGGCTGAGCCAGATGGCAGCAGCGCGCCGCGTCACGGTGATCCGCGGCATCGCGAAATTCGCCTCCGCCACGCGGCTCGAGATTGTCGGTGAGGGGGCAGGCTCGCAGCAAATTGAATTTGGTCAATGCATCATCGCCACGGGCTCGCGCGCGGTGCAGCTAGCGGTGCTTCCCAAGGATGAGCGGGTCGTGACCTCGACCGGCGCGCTCGCGCTGCGAAGCATTCCGGGCCGCATGCTCGTGATCGGAGCGGGGATCATCGGGCTGGAGATGGCGACCGTCTACAACTCGCTCGGCACCAAGATCGATCTTGTCGAAAGGCTTCCCGATATCCTGGCGGGCGTGGATGCCGACGCGGTGAAGATCTGGCGTTCGCGCAACGCGCATCGCTTCGAGCATATCGACGTCGCAAGCAGCGTATCAACCGCCGAAATCACGCCGGACGGCGTGAGGGTCGGTACCACAGGCGCATCGGTACGGACACGATCGTACGATTTGGTGTTGCAATCGGCCGGCCGTGTTCCCAACAGTAGCGAGCTCGGCCTCGAACGGATCGACGTTGCCATCGATTCGAACGGCTTCATTCAGGTCGACGAGCAGATGAGAACGACGGCGCGCAACGTCTTCGCCATCGGCGACGTCGTCGGCGGTTCGATGCTGGCGCACAAGGCCGTTCACGAGGGGCACGTCGCCGCGGAAGTAGCTGCCGGGAAGCCGGCGGCCTTTACCGCGAAGATCGTCCCCAATGTCGCCTACACCGATCCTGAGATCGCCTGGGTCGGCAAGTCCGAGCGTGATGTCGCCGAATCCGGACGGAAGATCCGTTCGACAAAATTCCCATGGGCCGCGTCCGGCCGGGCCATCGCGTCGGGCGCATCCTATGGCATGACGAAGCTGCTGTTCGACGCCGAAACCGGTCGCATCGTCGGGGGCGTGATCGTCGGACCGCATGCCGGCGATATGATCGGGGAAATCTGTCTCGCTATCGAAATGGGGGCTGACGCGATCGATATCGGAAAGACCATTCACCCGCATCCGACCCTCGGCGAGACGATCGGCATGGCTGCCGAAGTCCATGAGGGCATTTGCACCGACCTGCCTCCAATCGCCAGAAAGCGGTAGATCAGTTGGCCCAATCGATGTCCGTTATCGAAGCCCTTGAACAACGTCGCGCCGGTGCCAAACTCGGCGGCGGCGAGAAGCGCATCGACGCGCAGCATGCGCGCGGCCGCCTCACCGCGCGGGAGCGGATCGACCTGCTGCTCGACAAGCATTCGTTCGAGGAGATGGACATGTTCGTCCAGCACCGCTCGACCGAATTCGGGATGGAGAAGACCAAGATTCCAGGAGACGGCGTGGTCACCGGCTGGGGTACCGTCAACGGCCGCAAAACGTTTGTCTTCGCCAAGGATTTTACGGTGTTCGGCGGCTCGCTGTCCGAGACCCACGCGCTGAAGATCACAAAGCTCCAGGACTTGGCGATGAAGGCGCGGGCGCCCATCATCGGCCTCTATGATGCCGGCGGCGCGCGCATCCAGGAGGGCGTCGCCGCGCTCGCCGGCTATTCCTACGTGTTCCGCCGCAACGTGCTTGCCTCCGGCGTGATCCCGCAGATCTCGGTCATCATGGGCCCCTGCGCCGGTGGCGACGTCTACTCGCCGGCCATGACCGACTTCATCTTCATGGTGAAGAACACCAGCTACATGTTCGTCACCGGCCCCGACGTCGTGAAGACGGTCACCAACGAGGTCGTCACCGCCGAAGAGCTCGGCGGCGCCTCGGTGCACGCCACGCGCTCCTCGATTGCGGACGGCGCCTTCGAGAACGATGTCGAGACGATTTTGCAGATGCGCCGTCTCATCGACTTCCTGCCGGCGAACAACACCGACGGCGTGCCGGATTGGCCGAGCTTCGATTCCATCGAGCGGGTCGACATGTCGCTGGACACGCTGATCCCCGACAATCCGAACAAGCCCTACGACATGAAGGAACTGATCCTTAAAGTCGTGGACGAGGGCGACTTCTTCGAGATCGCCGAGGGTTTTGCCAAGAACATCGTCACCGGCTTCGGCCGTATCGCGGGCCGTACTGTCGGTTTCGTCGCCAACCAGCCGATGGTGCTGGCGGGCGTGCTCGACAGCGACGCCTCGCGCAAGGCCGCGCGCTTCGTCCGCTTCTGCGACGCCTTCAACATCCCGATCGTCACCTTCGTCGACGTGCCGGGCTTCCTGCCGGGCACCGCGCAGGAATATGGCGGCCTGATCAAGCACGGCGCGAAACTGCTGTTCGCCTATTCGCAGTGCACCGTGCCGCTCGTCACCATCATCACCCGCAAGGCCTATGGCGGCGCCTTCGACGTCATGGCCTCCAAGGAGATCGGCGCCGACCTCAACTACGCCTGGCCGACCGCCCAGATCGCGGTGATGGGCGCCAAGGGCGCGGTCGAGATCATCTTCCGCTCCGACATCGGCGACCCCGACAAGATCGCGGCGCGCACCAAGGAATACGAAGACCGCTTCCTGTCGCCGTTCATCGCGGCGGAACGCGGCTACATCGACGACGTCATCATGCCGCACTCGACCCGCAAGCGCATCGCCCGCGCGCTGGAGATGCTTAGGGACAAGAAGGTCGAGATGCCGGCCAAGAAGCACGACAACATTCCGTTGTAGGAAGAGCTGTGTTCAAGAAGATTCTGATCGCCAATCGCGGCGAAATCGTCTGCCGGGTCATCAAGACCGCCCGCAAGATGGGAATCGAGACGGTTGCCGTCTATTCCGAGGCCGACCGCGATGCCCTGCATGTCGAGATGGCCGACGAGGCGGTGCTGATCGGCCCGCCGGCGGCGGCCGAGAGCTATCTGGTGATCGAGAAGCTCGTCGAAGCTTGCAAGAAGACCGGCGCACAGGCCGTGCATCCCGGCTACGGCTTCCTGTCCGAGCGCGAGGCGTTCCCGCGCGCGCTGGAGGCAGCAGGCATCGTCTTCATCGGCCCGAACCCGGGCGCGATCGCGGCGATGGGCGACAAGATCGAATCCAAGAAGGCGGCCGCCAAGGCCAAGGTTTCGACCGTGCCGGGCTATCTCGGCGTCATCGAGGACGACAAGCACGCGGTCACGATCGCCGACGAGATCGGCTATCCCGTGATGATCAAGGCTTCCGCCGGCGGCGGCGGCAAGGGCATGCGCATCGCGCATTCGAAGTCCGAGGTTGCCGAAGGCTTCAACCTCGCCAAGGCCGAGGCCAAGGCCTCGTTCGGTGACGACCGCGTCTTTATCGAGAAGTTCATCGTCGATCCCCGCCATATCGAGATTCAGGTGCTGGGCGACAAGCATGGCAACGTGATCTATCTCGGCGAGCGCGAATGCTCGATCCAGCGCCGCAATCAGAAGGTCATCGAGGAGGCGCCGTCGCCGCTGCTCGACGAGGCCACTCGCCGCAAGATGGGCGAGCAGGCGGTCGCGCTGGCCAAGGCCGTGAATTACGACTCCGCCGGCACGGTCGAGTTCGTCGCCGGCCAGGACAAGAGCTTCTACTTCCTGGAAATGAACACGCGCCTCCAGGTCGAGCATCCCGTCACCGAGCTCGTGACCGGCGTCGACCTGGTCGAGCAGATGATCCGCGTGGCCGCCGGCGAGAAGCTGGCACTGGCGCAGAAGGACGTCACGCTGACCGGCTGGGCGGTGGAGTCCCGTCTGTACGCCGAAGATCCGTTCCGCAACTTCCTGCCTTCGATCGGGCGCCTGGTGAAGTATCGCCCGCCGGCGGAAGCGAGCGAGGGCGGCATCAGCGTGCGCAACGACACCGGCGTGCAGGAGGGCGGCGAGATCTCGATCCATTACGATCCGATGATCGCCAAGCTCGTCACTCACGCCCCGTCGCGCGCCGCTGCGATCGAGGCGCAGGCCACTGCGCTGGACTCATTCTACGTCGACGGCATCCGCCACAACATTCCGTTCCTGTCGGCCTTGATGCATCATCCGCGCTGGCGCGAGGGAAGGCTCTCGACCGGCTTCATCGCCGAGGAGTTCCCCAAGGGCTTTGCGGTGCGCGTGCCGGAGGGCGAGGTCGCCCGGCGCATCGCAGCAGTCGGCGCCGCCATCGATCACGTGCTTGGTGAGCGCAAGCGACAGATCTCGGGCCAGATGGGCGGCCGCGTCGTGCAGCGCGAGCGCCGCCGCGCGGTGTGGCTCGATCGGCAGGAGATTTTGCTCGAGGTCGCACGCGAGGGAGCCGCCATCGCGATCCGCTTCGTCGACGCCGAGGGCAAGGCCGGCAATTCGCATCTGCTGGTCTCGTCGTGGAAGCCGGGCGATCCGGTTTGGCAGGGCACCATCGACGGCCACCTCGCCGCGGTGCAGGTGCGGCCGATTGCCAACGGCATCCGCCTCGCGCATCAGGGCGTCGAAGTCCCGGTCTATGTCTGGACCGAAGCGGAAGCGACCTCGGCGCGGCTGATGCCGGTGACGACGGCCGCCGATACCGGCAAGAAGCTGCTGTGTCCGATGCCCGGGCTGATCGTCTCGATCGCGGTAACGGAGGGGCAGGAGGTCAAGGCCGGCGAGACGCTCGCGGTCGTCGAAGCCATGAAGATGCAGAACGTGCTGCGCGCCGAGCAAGACGGCGCCGTGAAGAAGATCCACGCCAGTGCCGGTGCGACGCTCGCGGTCGACGCGCTGATTTTGGAGTTTTCCTGAACACCGCAAGAGGCGACCTGAGATGGGCAGCCTGTCTGCAGGAATTCCGGTTACTTCCAGGCAGAAGTCATGTTGGGCAGCTCGGCGTCACTTGGGATTAGGTGGACTTGATGAAAACCGAACGGTTGGCATTGGCATCGGGCTTTGCGCCTGCTTCACGCCAGGACTGGCACAAGCTGGTTGATGGCGTGCTAAAGGGAGCGCCGTTCGAAAAGCTGATTGGTAGGACGTACGACGACTTGAGAATCGAGCCGATTTATCTCCGCGCGAAAGACATTGCACTAGTCGACGGGCGGGCACCCGCGGCGCCTTGGCAGATCATACAGCGCATCGATCATCCAGACGCGGTGACGGCCAATAGGCAGGCCCTTCACGATCTGGAGAATGGGGCGACGGGCCTGGCGCTCGTCTTTGCCGGCGCCAACTGCAGCCGCGGGTTCGGTCTCGATCAAACGGCAGGTGCCGTCGCCAAAGCTTTAAAGGACGTCCACCTTGATGCCGGCATCGGGATTGAACTTCAAATTGGTACAGACGGGCGTAAGACCGCGATCCATGTTGCGGAATATGTGAAGTCGGTCGGTCTCGATCCTGCCGTCTGCGACATTCGATTTGGGCTCGATCCGCTGGGCGCGTGCGCCCTAAGCGGACGCAGTCCATACACTTGGGAAGAAATCGCACGGAACGTTGCCAGCACGATCAAAGGGCTTGTAACGCTGGGGTTCAAGGGGCCGTTTGCCGCGAGCGACGGGCGTATCGTTCATGACGCCGGCGGCTCAGAAGTGCAGGAGCTTGCCTTTGTGCTCGCCTGCGGCGTGGCATATCTGCACGCTATGGAGGCGGCGCGCATTCCGCTGGATCAAGCGCGAAGTATGATCTATGCGCGACTCACTGCTGACGCCGACCAGTTTTTGACTATGGCTAAATTCCGCGCGTTGCGGCTCCTCTGGGCGCGCATCGAATCGGCGTGCGGTGTGGCGCCGAGGCCGCTGTTCATTGCGGCTGACACGTCCTGGCGCATGTTGACCCGGCGCGATCCCTACGTAAACATGTTGCGCGCTACCTTGGCGACATTCTCTGCGGGAATCGCCGGTGCCAATGCGATCACAGTTCTGCCGCACACGTTGGCGCTCGGCCTTCCAGACTCGTTTGCCCGGCGCGTGGCCCGCAACACGCAGCTTCTGCTGCTGGAGGAAAGCAATCTTGCCAAGGTTAGCGATCCTGCCTCAGGTGCTGGCGGCATTGAGGCGCTAACAACGGAGCTTTGCGACGCGGCCTGGAGGAGTTTTCAAGAGACTGAAAATGCGGGCGGCATTTTTGCCGCTCTACAGCAAGGAACGCTTCAGGCGAAGATCACAGCGACACGCACAGCGCGCCGTGCAAATCTCGCGAAACGCAGCGACCCGCTGACCGGAGTGAGCGAGTTCGCAAACCTTGGCGAAGGCGCAGCGGCGGTACTAAGCGTAAGACCGATGGCTCTTCCGCCTAGCTTTAATCAGAAATTCGTATTCGACGCACTGCCGCCGATCCGGCTTGCGGAACCCTTCGAATCGCTCCGCGATAAGTCCGATGCGATATTGAAGCTACTCGGCGCGCGGCCGCGAGTGTTTCTTGCTAATCTCGGCACACCGACCGACTTTACGGCCCGCGCGACATTCGCCAAGAGCTTCTTCGAAGCGGGAGGAATTGAGGCTATCGACGGCGCCGGCTTCGCCGACCCAGCCGAGCTTGCCCTCGCATTCACGGGATCTGGTGCCGAACTTGCCTGCCTTTGCTCCAGCGATAAGATCTATGCGGAGCGCGCCGAAATCTCCGCCCACGCGCTTCAGCAAGTCGGAGCTAGGCACATCTATTTGGCGGGACTTCCCTCTCAATCCGAGGCCGCGTTTGGGCGGGCTGGCATCTGCAGCTTTATTCACGTCAGTTGCGACGCCTTGGCAACGCTAAATGCCGCTTACAACCGGATCCAAAACCCGAAGGTTTCCGGATAATCGACAATCGAACGCGAACACTCAGATGTCATCCATCAGCGTTATCCCGAATTTTGCAAGTATTGCTTTCGAAAGGTGCTCGGTCGCCGCTTCTTCTGTTTCCGTCGATCCGTGGGTGACTCCGGAGGGCATTCCGGTCAAGTCAGCATACGGAGAAGCAGATATCGCCGGGCTCGATTTCCTTGAGACCTGGCCAGGCATCGCGCCGTTCCTGCGCGGTCCCTACCCGACCATGTATGTCAACCAGCCCTGGACGGTCAGGCAATATGCCGGCTTCTCCACGGCGGAGGATTCCAACGCGTTCTACCGCCGCAACCTCGCCGCCGGGCAGAAGGGTCTCTCGGTCGCCTTCGACCTCGCCACCCATCGCGGCTATGACTCAGATCATCCGCGGGTCGGCGGCGATGTCGGCATGGCCGGCGTTGCGATCGATTCCATCTACGACATGCGCACGCTGTTCGCGGGGATCCCGCTCGACCAGATGAGCGTATCCATGACTATGAACGGCGCTGTGCTGCCGATCCTCGCGCTCTACGTCGCCGCCGCCGAGGAACAGGGCGTGCCGCCGGAGAAGCTTTCAGGGACGATTCAGAACGACATTCTGAAAGAGTTCATGGTGCGCAATACCTACATCTATCCGCCTGCGCCCTCGATGCGGATCATCTCCGACATCTTCGCCTACACCTCGCAGAAGATGCCGAAGTACAACTCGATCTCCATCTCCGGCTATCACATGCAGGAAGCCGGCGCGACGCAGGACCTCGAGCTCGCCTATACGCTCGCCGACGGTGTCGAATACTTAAGGGCCGGCATCGCCGCAGGTCTCGACGTCGACCGCTTCGCGCCGCGGCTGTCGTTCTTCTGGGCGATCGGCATGAACTTCTTCATGGAGGTCGCCAAGCTGCGCGCCGCGCGCCTGCTCTGGGCCAAGCTCTTGAAGCCCTTCAATCCGAAGGACCCGCGCTCGCTGTCCCTGCGCACGCATTCCCAGACCTCCGGCTGGTCGCTCACCGCGCAGGACGTCTTCAACAACGTGATGCGCACGACGGTGGAGGCGATGGCGGCGACGCAAGGCCATACCCAGTCGCTGCACACCAACGCGCTCGACGAGGCCCTGGCGCTGCCGACCGACTTCTCGGCGCGCATCGCACGCAACACCCAGCTGTTCCTCCAGCAGGAGAGCGGCACCACCCGCATCATCGATCCCTGGGGCGGCTCTTATTACGTCGAGCGCCTCACCCGCGACCTCGCGGCCAAGGCGTGGGGCCACATCCAGGAGATCGAGGAGCTCGGCGGGATGGCCAAGGCGATCGAGGCCGGCGTGCCCAAGCTGCGCATCGAGGAAGCCTCTGCCAAGACCCAAGCCCGCATCGATGCCGGCAAGCAGGCGGTGATCGGCGTCAACAAGTACAAGCCGACGGATGAGACCCCCATCGACATCCTCAAGGTCGACAATACCAATGTCCGGCGGCTTCAGATCGACAAGCTGAAGCGGCTGAAATCCGAGCGGAACCAGAAGGACGTCGATGCCGCGCTGGCCGCGATCACGCGCTCTGCCGGTGAAGGCAATGGCAATCTGCTCGCGCTCGCGATCGACGCCGCACGGGCGAAGGCGACCGTCGGCGAAATCTCGGACGCGATGGAGAAGGTGTTCGGCCGGCACCGCGCCGAGATCAAGTCCATCACCGGCGTCTACACGCGTGAGGCCTCCAGCATGGGCAACCGGGTCGAGAAGGTTCAGGCGATGATCGATGCCTTCGAGGAAGCGGAAGGGCGCCGTCCGCGCATCCTGGTCGCCAAGATCGGCCAGGACGGCCACGACCGCGGCCAGAAGGTGATCGCGTCCGCCTTCGCCGACATCGGCTTCGACGTCGACATCGGGCCGCTGTTCGCCACCGCCGACGAAGCGGCGCGGCAGGCCGTCGAGAACGACGTGCACATTCTCGGCGTCTCCTCGCTCGCCGCCGCGCATCTGACCGCCGTGCCGGAGCTGAAAGCCGCGCTGAAGAAGCAGGGCCGCGACGACATCATGATCATTGTCGGTGGCGTGGTGCCGCCGCAGGATTACGATGCGCTCTACGCGGCCGGTGCCGAGGCGATCTTCCCGCCCGGGACGGTGATCGCCGATGCCGCGGATCAGCTGATCCAGAAGCTCAATGCTCGGCTCGGGCACAGTGAGGCGGCAAATAGTAAGCGCCACGGCAGATAGTAACGGCGTATCGGTCCAGATTGAAAGCTCAAAGCCGGGGCGTCGAACTTACGAATTGATCCTGCAGTCCGCAGGCAGGGTGCCGAACAGCGCATATCTGGGCTTGGAGAAGATTGGTGTAAGATGCGACGCAAAGGTTTCGTTGCAGTCAATAGGCAAATGCGGACGAATTTGCCCCATATTTTCGCGATCGGCGATGTCGCGGGTAACCCGATGCTCGCCCATAAGGCGGTTCACGAGGGGCATGTCGCGGCAGAAGCGGCTGCCGGGCTCAAGAGCTTATTTGACGCGAAGATCGTCCCGAACGTCGCCTACACTGATCCTGAGGTGGCCTGGGTTGGCATCATGGAACAAGAAGCGGCCTCCTCAGGCAGGCACGTTAGATCCGCGAAGTTTCCGTGGGCTGCCTCGGGCAGAGCGATCGCCTCGGGCGCGTCTTATGGCATGACCAAGCTGATCATCGACCAAGAGACGCACCGCATCATCGGCGGTGTGATCGTTGACCCGCACGCTGGCGACATGATTGGAGAAATCTGCCCGGCGATCGAGATGGGCGCCGATGCAATTGATCTCAGCAAGACCATCCATCCGCATCCGACGTTCGGAGAGACAATAGGCCTGGCTGGCGAAGTGTATGAAGGTGTTTGCACGGATGTGTTGCCGGGTCCGAAGAGATCGACCAAGCGGGCGAGCCACTAGAAATCCAAAAACCTGAGCCGGCTCAGGTGCCTCGCTGCCGATTGTTCATAGGGGACCCGAATATGGCGGGAAGTTCTCGCAGGGAAGTAAAGGTACCTTTGAGCGTTCAAGAGGAGGAATTTGCCGCGGCATGTCGAGACTTCGTTCTGGAGAGGAAACCTGATCTCGCGGCATCCATCGTCATTGTACACAACCAGCTCAGGATTGTGAACGATCCGCATGTTCGGCTCGCGTTTGTAGAACTTGGTCTTGCCAGATTGGTACGAGTTCTACATCTCGCAATCGAGGGCAAGGCGATTGCGCTCAAAAGAGTGCCAAGACTCCTGTTCGACCTGGCGAGCTATAGAAGGAAGATACTCCGCGCGCTAGGTAGGGACGATTGAGGACAGCCCCTCGGGTTACTAGCACGATTCATTCAACGCGCAGATTAGAGGAATAGATACTCATCGACGCAACGAGGAACGGCAGTCATCCCTTGGCAGGAGATTCGGATCTCTGAATTGCAGAGGCGGGTACGGCGGTGCGGGCATTGCGAGATCGGAGCCGGGCGATGAAATGAACTACCGGACGCGCGGAGCCTGGTGATCGGGACCTTCCAAGTCTCGCGCGCGCTCTTTGTCGTGTTGTCGAAATCGTACGACCCGTCAAATGCCGGAAACGGTGCGGAGAGGTGCCGACTTCAGCACAAAATGCGGTCTGACATGTACGATAGTATTGCTGCTGGAGGTCGTTCGTTGGGTTTCTGCGATCGAATTCCGCATTCGGCGTCTGCGAAAGATTTGCGATCTTTCGTTTTCCTCCCTCTACTCGGCCCGGCGCGATCGCCGGGCCCTTTTTCTCGGCTGCTGACGATATCTAGTGCCGCTCGAAGCCGGTTGATCAGCGTCGTATGATCTTCTTCAAGATTTCGGTGAGCGCTCGAAATTCATCTTGGGTCAGCGGAGCGAATGTCTCGCCGGAAATCTCGCCAATAGTTTCAATCGCTGCGTCCGCTATCCGTCTTCCCTTCTCGGTCAAATCTATCTCGCGTCGCCGCGGATCCAGAGGGTCTTTGGAGCTCTTGATGAGGCCGCGAGATTTCAGGCGATTGATAACGCCGGTGATGGTCGCCGAATCATAATGAATTAGCCGTCCTAAGTGGTTTTGCGAGCAAGGACCTACCTCCTTCAATTTCGCTAGCGTCGAGAATTGGGGCCCCGTTAATTCTTCAATCATCTTAGCGGCAAAGATGGACGTGTGAGTACGGAGCGCGACTCGCAACAAAAAGCCCGGTGCGTCATCCAGCCGGTACGAATCTATAGCTTCTTTCACTTTCCCGGCCGCGCGCGGCTTTGTCTTGGGTTGCACCACTTTTTGCTTCCTTGCCGTAGGTTGCCTCAGTTCAAGAAATACAGGCTTCTAGCTCCGAAGGTCTTCGGTGCCGGCCGATTGTCTACATTTCCCGACCTAGGAAATCCATCTTTGTTCGACTTCATTCTGTTTAATGCGATTTGCTTCGTTGAGAGCCCCGGCAGTGGCTCGCTTCGATGCGTCCGTCGTTCGCATATCGAAATCCGCTCCGCCTAAGAGGCAAACCCATTCTCGCACGCGCTGGGCTAGACCGATTCGCTCCTGGCTTGCCTCCGATCACGGGAAGAGGACATCTCATAACTTGCAAGCGAGTGCAGCACTTGCATACAAGTGATAAATGTCGTAGTGTCCTGAGATTGCTCCCCGGGGCCTTGGCTACACGCCTTACGGACCGGCGCGCCAAAGTACTATCGGATTTGCGTATGTCGGCGATTGACAACATGAGTTCCGTTCGGTCCGACCTGATCGAAAAGGTTACGGGACGCGCCGAGTACGTTACCGACCTGACGGTTCCGGGGATGCTGCATGGGTTTGTGGTTCGCTCGCCAGCCGTTCATGCCCGCATCGCTTCGATCGATTCGCGCGTTGCGCGGGCCATGGACGGCGTTGTGGACGTGCTAATCGGCGAAGACGTCGCCTCGTTCGGTAACTGGGGCGTTGTGCTTAAAGACCGGCCGATCATTGCGACCGACCGCGTGAGATATGTGGGCGAACCCGTCGCCGTGGTGATCGCGGAGACAATCGAGATCGCAGAAAACGCCGCAGAACTAGTCGATGTGGAATACGACGACCTTCCGCGCGCAACGACCATCCAGGAAGCCCTGGCGGAAGAAGCGCCGCTCATCCACGAGCGCCATGAAAATCTGGAAGACTTTTATTTCAAGGGCGGCGCCCGGCCGACCCAGAACAGCAACATTTTCCACACTTACCGGAACAACGTCGGAGACGTTGATGCTGCAGAGGCGGCCGCGGCCTACATCCACGAAGACCGCTTCACCTTCCCGGCCATTTCTCACTTCGCAATGGAGCCGCATGCGGTCATTGCGGATTTCCAGGGGGACTCTCTGACGGTTTGGGCAGGTGCACAAACGCCGACCGCTGTTCAGAAGGTGCTCTCACGGCTCTACGGACTGCAGTTGGCCAAGGTCCGCGTGATCGTTCCGTTTGTCGGCGGAGGGTTTGGCGGCAAGGCCTCGGTGAAGATCGAACCTTTGGTTGCCGCTGCATCGTGGAAGGTGCAGCGCCCGGTTCGCGTTGCGCAATCCATGACTGAATCAATGCTCACCTGCCGAAGGTTGGGCGCCGACATCACGATTCGAACGGCTTTGGACGCCAAGGGACGGATCCTCGCCAAGAGCGCCAAACTGCTGCTCGATGGCGGGGCATATTCCGACACAGGCTCAGCGGTCGCCACGAAATCGGCAAATCGCATCATGGGCCCCTACGTGGTGCCCAATCTGCGTCTTGAGGCGTGCGCGGTCTACACGAACACCGTTCCAGGTGCGGCCTTCCGCTCGATCGGAGGGCCGCAAGCTGTTTGGGCCAAAGAATCGCACATGGATAATGTCGCGGCGGCAATCGGCATGGATCCGTCCGAGTTTCGGTTGCTGAATTTGGCGTCCCGCGGTGAGCGCATCCGCCCCGATTTGCGGGCGCTCGATATGGATATGAGCGAGCTGATAGGCCGGGTGACCCAGTCGTTCGCATCGGAGGTGAAGGCCTCCAACCGGCAGGCGTGCGGACTGGCAGTCGCCGCAACCGATCCGGCCAATACGCCGATCAGCAACGCGATCGTACGTCTCAAGATCGACGGGTCGATCCTAGTTTCGGTCTCCAGCATTGAAGTCGGCCAGGGCGCGCACGCGGCCATGGCGCGCATCGCATCGCAGACCTTGAAGCAGCCGGCCTCCGCGGTAACCGTCTTGCGCACCGATACGGCCGTCGCCCCTTACGACTGGGGCACAGGCGCAAGCCGATCGACCGTGGTCGTCGGCCTTTCCGTCGAGAATGCCGCAATCGACGCAGCCGATCAGATCCTCGAAATGGTTGCTGATGTTTGGGAGCTTCCCCGGGAGAACCTGTCGCTTGTTGAGGGGGGTGTCTCTACCGGATCAGAGGTTCTCACTTTCCATCAGATTTTTCACCGCACGCTGGGTGTCGACTCGGGAGAGGTCATCGGCCGCGGCGCGATTACGCCGCGCTCGAAGAAGGGCGCCCTGGCCGAGTCCCCTCTGTTCTGGGAGACTTCCGCGGGCCTTGCTGAAATCGTTGTCGATGAAGGCACCGGCGAGATCCGTGTCCCCCGATATGCCAGCGCCGCTGACGTCGGCCGCGCGATCAATCGCGTTGCGGCGGAAGGGCAGGACGAGGGGGCTGCTATCATGGGCCTCGGACACGCGCTTTATGAAGTGCTGGAGTTCGAGGATGGTCAGCCCATCAATGCGACGCCGATCGATTATTCGATACCGCGCATCTCTGACGTTCCCCCCGTGTTTGACACCATCCTTGTCGAAAACGGGGACGGTCCTGGTCCAGGCGGCGCCAAGGGAATGGGCGAGGGAGCGATCCTTCCGGTCGCGCCCGCGATCGCCAATGCGCTGTTCTCCACCTACGGCATTCGGATCACCGAGCTGCCAATGACGCCCGAAAAGGTATGGCGCGCCCTGCAGAAGAGGAACTGAATTCATGGAATTCAATATGTCGATGGTGGTGCCAGCGACGCCGGCGGAGCTTTGGAGCACGCTGCTTGACGTCCCTCGCATATCGGGTTGCATCCCCGGCTGCGAAAACGTCGAGGAAATCGAGCGGCTTGCAACTTACAAAGCGACCGTCAAACAGAAGATCGGCCCGTTCAAGGTCGAGGTCCCCGCCGACATCATCGTTGAATCGATAACGGAGCCATTTCACGTCCGCACGCGCGCCACGGGCCGCGACAAGATCACCGGGACGAGGCTGGCGGTGGTTCTCGACGTGACCGTGACGCCGGAAGGGGCGGGGTCCACATTCGCCGTAGACGCGAAGGTCGACGTGCAAGGTCGCCTCGCGACTATGGGGTTCAGCGTCATCAAGCGTCGCGTCGATCAGAACTTCGATGAGTTCGAGAAGCGGCTCAAAGAAATGTTGGGCGCGACCTGATCATGCTGCCATCACCCTTCGAATTCGAGAGGCCTTCGACGATCGCAGGCGCCGTGCGTGCGGTCGGACAGTCCGGTGATGGCATGTTCTACTCCGGCGGAACCGAACTGCTGCTGGCGATGAAGATGCGCGTCATCCATACGGACCGGCTCATCGACATCAAGGGAATCCCCGGACTTGACCGCATTGCTCTGAACGATGCGAATAACATCGAAATCGGTGCGCGCTGCACGCACAACAAGATCGCCAATGATCCTGTTATTCGCGAGTACGTGCCGGCGCTGTCCTCGCTCTGCGCCAACGTCGCAAACGTCAGGGTCCGCAGCGTTGGAACGATCGGAGGCAATCTGTGCTTCGGAGAGCCCCACGCCGATCCGCTGACTATGCTCGCGGCCTTGGACGCACGGCTGGTGCTTATTGGCCCCAGCGGTACGCGTGTCGTTCACGCTGACGATTTCATCCGGAGTGAGCTGGAAACGGTGCGGGAGCCGGATGAGCTTCTGACAGTCATTGCGTTTTCGCGCCCTACCGGTCCGGTGACCTATCGGCGGTTCAAGCATGGTGAGAGGCCCTCGGTGAATGTCGCGATGGCCTGGTCGCTAGGCGTCGGCGAGAGGACGATCAAAAGCGCCCGCGTGCGGGTCGGAGCGCTCGGTTCGCGACCTCAGCCTTTGAAGGCCGTCGAAGACACCCTCCAGGGCATATCCGTCGCGGAAGTCCGCCCGGCTATCGAGGCGGCGCTCCCGACGACGCTGGATGAGCTTGAAGTCAACGAGGATCGGCACGGCGGCGCCGACTATAAGCGGCACCTTGCAGGTGTCTTGCTTCTGCGAAACGCGGACGAGGCGATCGCCGCAGCCGGGAGCGCGTGAAATGACACATGTGCTGCCCATTTCGTTCTCGCTGAACGGCCAGGCGATCGCGATCGACGTTCCTGCCCATACGCTATTGATCGACCTGATCCGGGATCGCCTTGGCCTCAAGGGGACGAAGCGCTCCTGTGACATGGAGGTGTGCGGCGCCTGCACCGTTCTGCTCGACGGTGAGCCGATCTCGAGTTGCACCACGCTCGCCGTCGATGTCGATCAGCGGGAGGTCACGACGATCGAGGGCGTAACGCCGCCTGAGGGCCTGTCGCGGATTCAGAAGGCGTTCGTGCTTCACGGCGGCCTTCAGTGCGGCTTTTGCACTCCGGGCTTCATCATGGCTGTCACAGCGTTGCTGAAGGCGACGCCGCACCCGACTGACGAAGAAATCCGTCACTACCTGCACGGCAACCTCTGCCGCTGCACCGGATACACCAAGATTTTCGAGGCCGTAAGGAGCCTTGCCGCCGAGCAAGTCTCCGAAGACGCCGCCTAGCCCGTCGCAAGATAGCGCAATGTCGTTTGGAGATATCATGAGTCTTGAACAGGTCAGTAAATCGAGTGTCCTCATTGCCGGCGCCGGCATCGGCGGCTTGGCGATGGCGCTTTCGCTGCTTCGTCGCGGCATCGATTGTGACGTATTTGAGCAAGCGTCCGAGTTGCGCGAGGTCGGAGCCGGCCTTTGGATCTCCATGAACGGCGTGCGCGTTCTTCGGGATCTCGGCCTCACCGAACAGGTCGAGCAGAACTGCATCGCGGCCGAGCGACGCTCGATCCGGCTCTGGAACACCGGTGATAGGTGGCCCCTCTACAACCGCAGCTCCGACGCGGCGCGCAATCAGCCCTATCTGCTGCTCCGTGCTCACCTGCTGAAGATTCTCGTCGACGGCGTGCGCGAGTTGAAGCCGGGCGCCATTCATCTGAGCGCCCACGTTGTCGGGTTCAGTCAAGACGACGAAGGGGTTCGGGCCAAGCTTGCTGACGGCTCCGAAGTCGAAGGGCGCGCGCTGATCGGCGCTGACGGTGCGCATTCGAAGGTCCGTCTTGGCCTCATCGGCAACATCGAGAGCCAGTACACGAAGGCCATCGCGTGGCGTGGTCTCGTGCCCGTCGACCGCCTTGCGCCGCACCAGCGCGAACCCGAGGTGGCAACCTGGATCGGACCCACCGCTCATGTCACGGCCTATCCGGTCCGTTGGCAGAACACCGTCATGATGACCTTTTCGGGCCAGGTCGACCATGACGACTGGCTCCTCGAATCCTGGTCGGAGAAGGGTTCTGTCGAGGAATGCCTGAAGGACTTCGAGGGCTGGCATCCGGACATCATCCAACTGGTCAGGAATGTGGATACCCTGAACAAGTGGGGACTGTTCGTGCGGCCGTCGCTGGGTACGTGGTCGAAGGGATGCGTCACCCTGCTCGGCGACGCCTGCCATTCGATGCTGCCGTACCTCGGGCAGGGCGTGAACATGGCCCTGGAGGATGCATCCGTCCTCGCCCGTTGCTTCGAGGAGAAGCCCGATGACATCGCGGCGGTATTCAAGACGTATCAGGGCCTGCGGCTCGATCGCACCACCAAGGTCGCAAAGTCGGCGGCCGGCATGCTGCCGATCTTTCATAACCAGGCGCTGTGCAAGCCGGAGACGGCGGGTGACTACATCAAGACCCAGTGGGCACCGGACGCGACGGCTGCGCGATACGATTGGATCTACCAGTACGACGCGGCCACCGCGCCGCTTCACTGACATGCTCACGATTGTGACCTCTGGAGCGCAACAGTGACTGGCACCAGGCAACCCTGGGACGACGTGATACCGCTGGACGAGCGCGAGACCTATGCCCTCGCAGGGCTGGGTGGTGCGGCGGGATTCGGCAGACGACCGGCGTTGCTGGTCATCGACGTGCAGTATCGTTCGGTCGGCGACCGGCCGATGCCGATCCGCGACGCGATCAAGCAATACCCCACCAGCTGCGGCGAGGCCGGTTGGCATGCGATCGCACACATCGCCGAGTTGGTGCGGCTGTTTCGCGAGAAAGAACGGCCGGTGATTTTCCCGCATGTCGCGCGGAAGGTAGGCCAGGACCAGGGCGCGTTCTCCGCGAAGATCCCGGGTATCATGCGGATCCCGTCCGAGGGCTACGAGTTCGTCCGAGAGGTGGCTCCGGAGCCCGGCGAGTTGCTGCTGCTGAAAACTCAGGCAAGCGCGTTCTTCGGCACTCCGCTTGCGACCTATCTGATTGGTGCCGGCGTCGACTCGCTGGTGGTGACCGGCTGCACGACCAGCGGCTGCGTGCGGGCTTCGGTTGTGGATGCGTGCGCGCTGAACTTCAAATCAATTGTGCCGAGCGATGCGGTCTACGACCGCTCGCCCACGTCTCACGCCGTCAACCTGTTCGATATCGCCAGCAAATACGCGGATGTCATGCCGACGCAGGTCGCCATCGAGCGGCTTCGCGCGCTGTCGGATGACCACACAAAGGATCAGCAGACGTGAGCGGCGCCGCGGCATCCGGATTGCTTTACGGCGCCAATGTGCACGCCAACGGCATTCGGCAGCATTATTTGCGGTTCGGCGGGGCCGGGCCGGCGATCATCATTGTCCCTGGCATCTCGACGACTGCGGCGCAATGGGCCTTCATCGCAGAACGCCTGTGCTCCGGACACGACGTTTTCGTGCTCGATGTCCGCGGTCGCGGCCTTTCCGAAAGCGGCCCGCATCTCAATTATTCGCTCGACGCATACGCATCCGACCTCATCGGGTTCGCTGAAGCGCTTGGAATGGGCCCTTATACGCTGCTGGGCCACTCGATGGGCGGCCGCATCGGAATCCGCGCCGCGCGTTGGCGGCCATCTTTCATGGACCAACTGATACTGGTCGATCCGCCGGTCTCCGGTCCCGGACGCCGCGCCTATCCGATTCCGGTCGAACCGCTTCTCAAATTGCTTCAAAGCGCGAAGCGCGGAGAAGCCGACGCGGCGCTGCGAAGCCCCTCTGCTCCGCGGTGGCCCGAGCTGCACATCCGCACTCGGGCCGAGTGGATGCATACCTGCGACGAGCGTGCTCTCATCGAGAGCCATAACGGCTTTCATGACGATGATATCCACCGCGACCTCGCCCATCTCGGCGTTCCCACCGCATTGATCGTCGCCGGGCGGGGAGGGGTCATTCGACCCGAAGATGAAGCGGAAATTCGCGGATTGCTGCCGTCGATCGCGATCAGGACGCTGGAAAGCGCGGGTCACCAAATGCAGATCGACGATACCGAGGGCTTCCTTTTGATCGTCGAAGAGCTTCTAGCGCGACCACACGATCGGTTCGACGGCCGCGTGTCTACGTTCGGCAAACAGGAGATCAGTGAAGATGTCCCGACAAATCGTTGATGTTGAAATGCTCGAGCTCTTCAAGGCCGAGCTGACACTCTGCAAGGTGACGAAGGGCGAAGTCGTTGCGGTCCTGAGCGGCGGCGAGGATCAGCAGGAATACGCCCAGGCCTTCATGCTGGCCGCGCAGAGCCTCGGCGCAACGACATTTCATCTCAACGTGCCCAAATACGGCCAGGGCAAGGTCGCGGGCCTGCAGGGCCGGCATGCGCTCACGGGCAACCAGCCGGCGATTGATACGCTCAAGCGCGTGGACATGGTGATCGATCTCCTGGGGTTGCTGTTCTCTCGCGAGCAAGCCGAAATTCAGGAAGCGGGCACGCGCATCCTGCGCGTGATGGAGCCGTTCCACATCCTCAAGAAGATGTTCCCGACCGAAGATCTGCGCCGGCGAACGGAGCTTTCTCGAACCCTCCTCCAGTCGGCCAGCAAAATGCGGATCACGTCGCCCGGCGGAACGGACGTAACTTATGGTCTGAAGCAATACCCGGTCATTTCCGAATACGGATACACGGATGAGCCCGGGCGCTGGGATCATTTCCCGTCAGGCTTTGCCTTCACCCAGGCGACCGATGGCGAGGTCAACGGCACGGTCGTGCTGATGCCCGGTGACATCCTCTGCGCGTTCAAGCGTTACATCCAGTCGCCGGTCACGCTGACTGTAAAGGACGGTTATATCGTCGACCTCAAGGGCGAGGGCACGGACGCGCTCCTCATCAAAAACTATATCGACAGTTTCGGCGATCCGCGCGGCTGGGCGATCTCGCATATCGGCTGGGGATCGAACGAGCGTGCCACCTGGCACCACATCGCGGTCTCCCAGGAGCTCGCGTCGGAGCACATCATGAATGCGCTTTCCTTCTACGGGAACGTCCTGTTCTCGACGGGGCCGAACACGGAGCTCGGCGGTACGAATGACACGCCGTGTCATTTGGACATCCCGCTTCGCGGCTGCAGCCTGTGGCTCGACGATATCCACATCCTCGACAAGGGCGACTTTGCTTATCCGGAATTGAGAGCGCCGGGCCGCTAGGCGCCAGCGCATCAAAATCGGTGCTCGGAGCCGCATTTGCGACTCCCAACGACGCGGAAAGCGTTTCGATAACGACCATCAATTGTCCAGTTCTCTCAACGGGAAGCGCACCACATGTCTACGGCGATCGGAACTTCGGAAGATTACACGGCGAGGCAACGGTATTCGATTATGATCTCGGCGATGCTGGGCTACATTCTCGACTTCTACGACGTTCTGATCTTTCCGTTTCTTTTGCCCGCGATCCAACGGTCGATGTCGCTATCGTTGGCCGAGGTCGGTTCACTGCAGGCTCTGACATTGTTCGGGTCGGCCATTGGCGGCGCGCTGTTTGGGATCGTTGGTGATCGACTTGGCCGAAAGACCTCGCTTCAACTCACAATCGCGCTGTTCTCGGTTGCCGCGATCATTTCGGCCTTCGCATGGAATTACTGGTCGCTTGCCGTGCTGCGGTTGATCACGGGCATCGGTCTTGGCGGCGAGTATGGCGTAGGCATGGTGCTCTTCAACGAGGCCTGGAAAAAGAGCAGCAGAGGTTTGGGCGCGGCCGCGCTCCAAGGCTGTGCCGTGATCGCGTCATCCACGGCTTCAATCGTTGGCATCTGGCTGATTGCGACGTTCAGCGACGAGTGGAGCTGGCGCATCGGCCTACTGAGTGGCGGTGTGCCCATCCTGCTGATCATCTTCATTCGTTTCTTTATGCCTGAATCCAAGATCTGGCTGGAGTATGAGGCGCAACGCAAGGCCGGTCAGGTCACCGCAGAAGCCCGCACACTTCCCCTTGCGGATCTCTTCCGCAATGGGCTGGCACGGCAGACCGTCATCGCCTTCGTATGGCTGATGAGCTACATGCTCTGCTACTACAGCGTAGTCTCCTTTATTCCGACACTGCTGCTGCGCGATATGCATACGCCAGGTGATGTCGTTCGCACGACAGCCGTTCTGCTCTCGGTGGTCAGCGGCATTTGCTACCTCGCGAACGGCTTTTTCAACGACAGGGCTGGCCGCCGCTTCGGAGCCCTCGTGCCCGCGCTGTTCTGGGTCGGGTCTTTGGTCGGTATGGCTGTGTGGGGGAGCCAGCTCTACGTGGGATCGAAGACTGAGTGGCCGATGTTCTGGCTCTACATCGGCTTCGGCATTGGCAACGTCGCGCTGGGTGTGACGGGCGTCTGGATCTCGGAGCTCTATCCGGTCAACCTGCGTGCGACAGCGGTGTCTACATTCTATATGGGAGGTCGCGGGCTCGGCAGCATAGCCCCTGTGATCGTGCCACTTGCGGCCGCCCATTTCGGCGGAAGCCTTCTCAACGGCATGGTTGCGGTGGCCCTTCCCGCTGCGGCCGTCTTCATTCTCGCCTCTCTTTTGCTGCCCGAGACCCTCGGCCGGGATTTGTCCGCGAAGGGCTTCAAGGTCGACACGGAAACGGAGGCCACGATGAAGGCTGCGTCGGTGTCGAGCGTTTGACGCTGGTGGAAGGGCTTGACCGGCGAGATGAGGGTTGTCGACCTGCTCATCTCGTCGATGCATGCGCAGTGGAAAGGAGCTGGCACTCCGTCATCCGATCCTGGTCAACATGGCGCAAGTGTTGGCCGACTTGTAGCGGCTGTAACGAAACCTAAAACCGATCACTTGTATACAAGCAATAATCTATGCGCCTGAGCCCGCCGGGCAGTTGCCTTGGAGACGTTCCTTGAAATCACTCAATAACCTGCCGATCACTCCCAAGATCAGCATTCTAGTTGCGATCTCGATGCTGGGCCTCTTCTCAGCTGGATTGCTTGCGGGCTATTTGATGCAGAAGGAAATGATCAATTCGCGTGTCGAACAGACCCGCGCCATCGTCGAGATCGCCAAGAACTTTGCATTAGGCTTGCAGAAGCAAGTCGAGGCAGGCCAACTCACCAAAGAGGCGGCAATTGCTGAATTCTCCCGCCGTGCTCAGACGATGACGTATGACAAGGGCGCGGGCTATATTTTCGCAAATACCATGGAAGGTGTCGCGGTCGCCTCTCAGGATCCAAAGACAATTGGGGTCAATCGTCTTGACGGCAAGACCAACGGACGTGCGCTGATCCGCGAACTGCGGGACGGCGTGGCGGCGAACGGCGATGTCGTGCTGCGTTACGAGTTTATGAGGCCCGGCGAAAAGGAGCCGATCAGGAAGCTGTCCTACGCGGTAGGCATTCCCGGATGGGACATGTTCGTCGGTTCCGGCGCGTATCTGGATGATCTTGATGCCAAGCTGCAACCGATCATGTAGTCGCTCGGGGGTGCCATCATCGTGATCGGACTGGTCTCGGGTGTCATCGCCTGGTTCCTCGGCCGCAGCATCACTAAACCGTTGGCAGTACTTGGCACGTGCATGAGGCGGCTCGCTGACGGCGAACTCGAACAGGACATTCCAGGTGTAGGTCGGAAAGATGAGATCGGCGCAATGGCCGCGACCGTCCAAGTGTTCAAGGACAACGCGATTCGCATTCGGGGGCTGGAGCAGGTCGAGGCCGAAGCTCAACGACGCACGGCTGCCGAGCGCCGTGCCACCTTGGAGAGCATTGCGAATGATTTTGAGCAAAGCGTCGATGGCATCGTTCGTGCGGTCGCCGCTTCAGCCGCCGATATGCAGGGCACAGCGGATATTATGACCACGACCGCCAGCGATGCTAGTCTGCGCGCGTCCACCGTCGACGCTGCGTCAGAAAAAGCGTCCGGGAACGTCGAAATGGTAGCCGCCGCCGCCGAAGAATTATCTGCGTCGGTAAGGGAGATATCGCAACAGGTGTTGCAGTCGACTGAGGTCGCGCGCCAAGCTGTTGGTGACGCTGAGCGCACAGACGCTACGGTGCAGGTCTTGGCAAGCGGAGCCGAAAAGATCGGCGAAGTCGTCCAGCTCATCCATAGTATCGCCACGCAGACCAATCTCCTGGCCCTCAACGCGACGGTCGAAGCGGCGCGTGCCGGCGACGCCGGACGCGGATTTGCTGTCGTGGCAGCCGAGGTTAAAGCGCTTGCCAATCAGACGGCAAAGGCAACGGAGGAGATCTCCGCGCAGATCGAGACCATGCAGGCAACTACAAACGACGCAGTTCTCGCCATTAACGGAATTACGCAAACGATCGCCAGGATGAGTGACATCACGCTGAGCATTTCCTCCGCGGTCGAGGAGCAGAGTGCTGCGACAAGCGATATTGCGCGCAACATCCAGTCCGTTGCCGCGGGTTCCAGCGAAATCAGAGGCCATATAGGCAGCGTCAGCACCGCTGCGGCCGCCACCGGTACAGCAGCCGGCGACGTTCTCACTAACGCGCGCGGGTTGGAGAATCAGTCGGATATGCTGCGTACGGCGGTAGACCAATTTCTGACCAAAATGCGAGCCGCCTGACCGGACGTTCCTGCCAGCGGCGCATCGCTCGTGGGCACTTGAGACGTCCGCGCCCAACGCGAGGCAACTCCGCCTTTCACATGGCGGTTGGGTGGGAAGTTCTTACGTGATGATCACGCGACCATTGGATGTTTTGATGCGTTGGGTCGCCTTTTTTAAGAGATATGTTTCTTTTTCCCTGTCGAGGTTGACAGTTTTATCTTGTGCTCCATAGGAATGCCCGGTTGCAGGTGCCATCCCGCCCCAACGGGTCGCGGTCTCAAGAACGTCGCAACGAATTGGTGAAACGACCGTGAACAAAGCGTGACGGAAACGCCTATTGCTATCAGTGAAATCAATAGCTTAGAGGATGGCCACCGCGTTCGAGAGGCGGGGGGCTCGGTCAGATCGCAACTTGAACCGAATGTCGGTATCGGTGGTTGCGCCTCCCCGCAACCAAATTCGGATTTTACCGGATCCGAGACGAAAATGGCCCGCATCACGCGGGCCATTTTTTTTGGGGGGCGATCGCGCGGAGCTGCGATTCTTTGGTGCTGGTTCGGATAGGACATGACGGGCCGCCGCTCCATGGGCGTGCATGCCGCGCGCAACAGCACTCATGATTGAAGGAACACGGTCTCGATCCGCGCGTCATCTTTGTCGCCGGGCCCATCCGGCACTTGCTTTCCGGGCGTCTGTCATTCGGAAGGGCTGGTCCAATGAAGTTCGAGGATTTCGAGGCCGCCGATGTTCAGGCGGAGGAAGCACGGATTTTCATCCGTCGGGCCGGTTCGGGACCGGCGCTGCTTCTGTTGCACGGATTTCCGCAGACGCATCTGATGTGGCGGGACGTTGCGCCGTTGCTCGCTGAGCAATTTACCGTGGTCTGCGCCGACCTTCGCGGGTATGGGCGTAGCGCTTGTCCGCCCTCAGGCCCCGACCACGCGCCATATTCCAAACGTGCGATGGCAAAGGACATGGTGTCCGTCATGACGCGCCTTGGCTTCGACCGTTTCTCGGTCGCCGGCCATGATCGCGGTGGCCGTGTCGCTTACCGGCTCGCACTCGACCACGGCGAACGCGTGGAGCGGCTCGCCGTTTTCGACGTCGTTCCGATCGCCGATGCCTGGGAGCGCGCCGACAAGAAATTGGCGGTTGGCTATTGGCCATGGTCGTTGCTTGCGCAGCCAGCGCCTCTTCCTGAGCGGCTCTTGTCCGCAGCTCCCGACGCCGTCGTCGACAATGCCCTCCATGGCTGGGGTTCGGCAGCAGGCAGCTTCAGTCCGGCGGTCCGGGCAGCCTATGTCGAGGCGTTGCGCGCTGAGGCGCATGTTCACGCGATCTGCGAGGAATATCGCGCGGCGGCAACGATCGATCACGAGCACGATCTGGCGGATCGCAATTCCGGCCGGCGGATTGATTGCCCTGTCCTGGTTCTCTGGAGTGGTCGCGGCCCGTTGAACGCGTGGTACGCGAGCGAGGGCGGTCCCTTGGGGCTTTGGCGGAGCTGGGCCGATGACGTGCAAGGGAAGCCGCTCGATGGAGGACACTTCTTCCCCGAGGAGCTTTCGCAGCAGACTGCAGACGAATTGAACCGGTTTTTCGGCAGACGGTAGCAGCAATGCCAGCCCGCGTCGGCGCCGGGGTGTTAGCGCGCAGACCGAGGCCTCGCTGCCAGCGCCTCGAAGCGGACGCCTAGCATTGCTAGCATCCGCTTCTGCGAGCTCGGGTCATGTTCAAGATCTGTACGGACAGACCATCGTCAGGTTCAGCAGCGTCGGCTTGTCCGAGCCTTTCTTGTATTCCCACTCCAACCGGATCTCGTGTCGGTGGGCATAGGCATCGCTTGCCGCGTGGGTGATGATCTTCGTCTTCATCGGGATCGGCGGCTCGGAATTGAAGCATTTCCGCACACAGGCATCGAGCAGGTCACATCGTGTCAGCGGGATGACGCCGGGCTCGTCCTTGGAGAGCGGGACCGTGTTTGGCTGGGTGCTGAGGTCGACGCGGGCGCGGCCCTTCTCCTTGTGCCAGTACTTGGCGCTGCCCTGCGGCCACCTCGACGGCGGGTTCAAGATCAAATGGTACTGGCCGTATTCCAGGGTCGGCAGGTCGATGTCGTCGGATGCCTTGAGCTTGGCGACGCTCTTCTTCATGTTCGCCAGGGGATAGTAATTGGCGTTCATCAAGTCTCGAAATGCCTTGCCGCTATATACCAGTCCGGCCATCGCCTCTTTCCTCGATATGTCTGTTTGTCAAAAACCGTAGCGTGTGGCCGCAAATACGCGCGATGCGGCGGCCGATCACACAATTTGTTGTGTGCAGGCACGCTACCACCCACGACTGTACTTCGTCCAGCGAGCTACCATCCGGTAAGGTCGCGTATCCCGCAAGCCTAATTGCCATGCAGTCCCCTATTGGTAATGTAAGCCCAACGTCTCGCGGGCGCGGGTAGCGAAGACTGCTGAGGCAGTCGTTTGAAGGCGCTGGAATGCATTGCTTCGCGTGTCAGTCGGCGATCGGTCCGGGCGATAGCTGGTGCTCCAAATGCGGAGCGGCGGTCCGCGAGCGCGTTGAGCCCGACAGCGAACGGCGGTTCGTGACCATTTTGCGCGCCGACGTCGTCGATTCCACAGGACTTGTCGCCGAGCTGGAGCCGGAGGCCGCGGTGTCGCGCCTCGAGCCGGCTCTCGCGGCGATGAGAGGCGCGGTGCGCCAGTTCGGTGGCATTGTCAGCAAGGAGCTGGGAGACGGGCTGGCCGCCGTGTTCGGTGCCCCGATCGCCGACGACAACCACGCGCCGCTCGCTTGCCACGCGGCCATCGAGCTCGTCCGGCGTGTTGGCAGCCTGGGCGATCCCGGTCTTCAGGTCCGGGTCGGGCTCCACTCGGGCCATGTGGTCGCCTACATGGTCGCCAGCGAATTCTCCAAGGTCTATGAGATCGGCGGGGCGGCCCAGCATCTGGCCGCGCGGCTGGAAGCGGCGGCCGAGGCGAACCAGGTCTACGTCTCTGAGGCCTGTCAAAAGCTCGCGGATGGACACGTCCGCTTCGAATTCCTGGGCCGCAAGACGCTCCGCGGTTTCGGCGAGCCGATGCCTGTGTACCGGGTCATGGGCGCGAGCGATCTTTCGAGCTGGCGGGTCCGGCGTGCGCGCAGTGTTTCCCGATTTGTCGACCGCACGACGGAGCGGGCCTTGCTGTGGCGTGCGGCCGAAAGGGTCAGCGCCAGCCGCCAGACCGTTCTGCTCATGGGTGACGCCGGCATCGGAAAGTCGCGGCTTGCGCACGAGTTCGCGCAGGACCTTCGCGCCAGCGGCTGGCGGCTGATCGATGCCGAGTGCAGTCCGAATCTCCAGGGCGCGCCGTACAGCGCCCTCAAGCGATTGTTGCTGTCGATCTTCGAGTCGGCCGCAAGGGATCAGGCCAGGGCGGATGATCCCAGAGGCGCGTTGCCGGCCGTGCAGCAGCGGGCCATCGACGCGGTCCTGGACCTGCCGATCTCCGATCCGCAATGGGACGAACTGGAGCCGCACGCGCGCGGGCGCGCGATTTCAGATGCTAGCTGCGCGATCGTCGAGAGCATCGCCCGTCGTCAGCGCACGATCCTTCTGATCGAGGACCTGCACTGGATCGATCGGGCCAGCGATACGGTCATGGCCACGCTCTCCGCGCTGCAATGTCCCGATTTGCTCGTGCTGCTGACCACGCGGCCCAACGGGATGCCGGTGTGGATTGCGCGCTGTCACGCAGAGATCGTGGCCATGCGGCCCCTCGACGACGATTCGGGCTTGGCCATGCTCGCCGAAATGCTCGGCCCCGCCACCACCAACGCGGATCTGAAGAACCGGATCATCTCCCATACCGCCAACGTTCCGCTGTTCATCGAGGAAGTCTGCCGCAGTCTGAAGGATAGCGGCATGCTCCTCGGTCAATGGGGCGACCTGTCTCTTGCGCGTCCCGTGGAAGAGCTCGGCATTCCCACCAGCATCCAAGGTGTGATCGCGGCGCGGCTCGATCGCGTGTCACGACAGGAACGATCGCTCCTGCAGATCGCCGCGGCGTTTGGTCCCCGGACAAACCAGGCCCTGCTCCGGAAGATCGCGGCCTTGCCGGAAGGCGTGCTGCAGGATTGCCTCACCGCGCTCGACCGGGCCGAACTGCTCGTCAGGATCGATAGCGAGTTGGAGGACTCGCTCGAATTTCGGCACGAGATGGTCCGGCAGGTGACCTACGATTCCATGGTCGAAAAGGTGCGCGAGAGCATCCATGCCAGCATCCTCGCAGCGCTCGAGGACGACGAGGCATCGAACGACGGGCCGGACGCGCTCTGCTATCACGCGACGAGGGCGAAGGATTGGCAGAAGGCGTTTCACCATGGCAGAAGCGCCGCTCGAAAATGTCTGGTGCGCTCAGCCTATGCCGACGCGGTCGACTATTTCGAGATCGCAATGGGGTCTCTCGACAAGACCCCGGTGACGCAAGCGCGAGAAGCGGACGCCATCGATCTCCGGATGGAGGCGCGCTTGGCCTTTGCCGGATCGGGGCGCGTCGCCGAAGCCCTGGATCTGGGACGCGAAGCCGAACGGCGCGCCGATGCAATCGACGACATCGGGCGCAAGATCGCGGCCATGACCGTGAGAGCGGGCGCGCAGAACTTCTACGGAACGCCGGTCGAAGCTGTCGCGATCGGGGAAGAGGTCGTGCGTCTGGCGGAAAGCTCAGGCAATCCCGGCTGGCGTAATCTCGCGCAATATGGTCTTGGGCAGGCCTATTTTCTCTGCGGCCGCTATCAAAGCGCCGAGAAGATGCTGGCCGCGGCACGTGCCGGTCTCGTGGGCTCGGCATCGAGTGCCCCGATCGGCACGACTCCACGATCCTTGCTCCTCCTCTGCTGCATGATGAACGGCATCACCCACACCGTCATGGGTGAGCTCGACGCCGCCGAGCAGCTCCAGCAACAGGCCGCGGCGATCGCGGAGGAGACCGGCCGCCCCTACGACCGTGTCGCCGCCGCCTATAGCGGCGGCTGGCTGATGCTCGGTCGAGGCGACCCGGCGGCGGCTGCCGCCATTCTCGAAGACGGGTTTGTCCTGGCGCAGAAGCACGGCATCCGCCTGTTCGTGCCGGTGCTCGCCTGCCACCTCGGCATGGCCTATCTGGAGCAGGGCCTGTTCGACCGGGCGCGCGGCATGCTGACCGAGGCGCGCGAGGAGGCCAAGGCGGTCGGCTACACCTCGGCGGTGCTGCGCAGCTCGATCTACCTTGCGCTCGCGACCTGCCGCCTCGGCGATGTCAGGGCTGCGCAGAACATGCTGCGCGAGGCGCGCAACACCGCCCGCCAGCAGGGGTTTTCGGGCCTCGAGGCCGAGGCCCTGTTCGGCGAAGCCGTTGTGACGCCCATCTCCAGTACGGAGAGCAGGGCGGCCATCCTTACCGCGCTGCGCGCGGCCATCGCGATCGCCTCCGAAAGCGGCGCGCTGCCGCTCCAGCGCAAGGCCGAGGCGATGCTGACCGAGGTGCTCGCCCAGGGCAGCGAGCTCATCTGACGCCGCGTCCCGCCGGGTCTGCACCTTGTCGCCGCGGGACCGAACCGTCGGCCCAAAATGCCGAATGAATCTTGTAGGTAGCACAAGGGGTTAGCTACTGTGCATGGGGTTGTTTTCGCATAATTGATCGGGCGCCGCCTCCAGGCGGCTGCGAGAGGCAGCCCCGCTCACCGCAGTGACGAAGCCCCTTGCACCGACGCCAAGGTGGGCTACCGTCGGTGACTAGCCGCAGGGCCAGGTGACTTTTGATCTCGATTTCTTAGCATCGCATTTTGCCGGCGCCGCCATGGCGCGACGCCTACCGGATGAGGCGGGGCCATGATCACACGGGACCAGTCAGCGTTGTTGGCGCCGGTCGAGCGCGACCTCAGGCTCGATCTCTTCCGCGGCATCGGCCTGTGGATGATCTTCCTCGACCACATCCCGCACGACGTCGTGGCCTGGCTGACGCTGCGCAATTACGGCTTCAGCGACGCCGCCGAGTTCTTCGTCTTCATCTCCGGCTATCTGGTCGGCTGGATCTACGGCCCGATCGTCGCCGGCGGCTGGTTTCTCGCCGCGATGAAGCGGCTGTGGCGGCGTGCGGCCGAGCTGTATGTCGCGCACATCATGCTGTTTCTGCTGTTCACCGCGCAGATCGCCCGCACCGCGCGCCGCTTCGACAATCCGATGTACCAGCACGAGTTCAACGTGTTCAACTTCCTGGCGCATCCGGACGAGCTGATCGGGCAGGCGATCGTGCTGAAATACAAACCGGTCAATCTCGACGTGCTGCCGCTCTACATCACGCTGGTGCTCGCCTCGCCCTTCATCGTCTGGTGCCTGGTGCGCCGGCCCAACCTGACGCTCGCCGCCTCGGTCGTGCTCTATATGCTGTCGCGCTGGTTCAACTGGAACGTCGCTTCCTACCCGCCCGGCACGACCTGGTACTTCAACCCGTTCTGCTGGCAATTGATGTTCGTGTTTGCGGCCTGGTGCGGCGTCGGGCAGATCGACAAGGTCGCCAGATGGGTGTGGTCGAGGGCGGCGATGGGTCTGGCCGCGGCCTGGCTGGTGTTCGCGCTGCTGATCGTGATGACCTGGCACGTCCCAGCGCTTGAGGCGCTGATCCCGAAATGGATGATCAAGGCGATCTACCCGATCGACAAGACCGATCTCGACATGCTGCGCTTCACGCATTTCCTGGCATTGGCAATCTGGGTCACCCACTTCCTCTCGCGCAAATGGCGGGCGCTGCATGGGGCCTGGCTGCGCCCCGTGATCCTCTGCGGCCAGCATTCGCTGCCGATCTTCTGCCTCGGCGTGTTCCTGTCGTTCTCGGCGCACTGGATCCTGACGCAGTACACCAGGGGCATCTGGGAGCAGCTCGCCGTCTCCATCGTCGGCATCGTCATCATGGTCGGCGCGGCCTGGCTGCTCGACCGCGCCGAGCGTGTGCCGAACCTGTTCGTGAAGGTGACGGAGGTCGAGGAGCCGGAGATGGTCGAGAGCGCGCAGGCCGCGACCGCCGGCGCGGCTCCCGCGAGCCGCTGAAGCATCGTCCGCATGTCCTGGAGAGCCCAATGTCCAAACGTTTGTTGACGATCGCCGGCGCTCTCCTGTTTCTCGTCTGCGGTGCATCGGCGCAGGCGCCGTCGCCGGAGGCGATGAGCGCGGCGCGCAAGCTCGTCGTCACCTTGAAGATCGCCGATCAGTACCGCGCATTGCTGCCGCAGCTCCTGCTCAAGCTCCGGCCCGTGGTCGCGCAGGACAGGCCGGAGATCGAGCGCGACTACGATGCGGTGACGGCACCCAGCTCCGAGATCTATGCTCCGTTCGTTGCGTCCATGGTCGAGCAGATCGCGGCGTTCTATGCCCAAAGCTTCAGCGTGGACGAGCTGCGCCAGATCGAGGCGTTCTATGCCCAGCCGGCCGGGAAGAAGTTCTTGGAGAAGTCGGATGCGCTGGCGCAGGCGAGTGCGCAGATCGGCCAGGATGTCAGCCAGAAGGCCGCCGACGAATTGAAGCAGCGCCTGATCGAGGCGCTGCGCCAGAAAGGCCACAAGCTCTGAGCCGCGGGCTAAGCCAGGAACGCGCGGAAGCGCCGCAGTGCGATCACGAAGAAGACGCTGCCGATCACGGCGAGCGCGACCAGCTGCGGCCACACGGCCTCCAGGCCCGCGCCGCGGAACAGGATCGCCTGGGCGAGCATCACGAAATGCGTGTTGGGCGCCGCGAGCATGATGTCCTGGACGAATTGCGGCATGCTCTCGCGCGGTGTCATGCTGCCCGACAGGGTCTGCAGCGGCAGCAGGATCATGATCAGCAGCAGCCCGAACTGCGGCATCGAGCCGGCGACGGTGGCGAGAAAGATGCCCATGCTGGTGGTGGCAAACAGCTGCAGCGCGGCGCCGACGAGGAACAGCGCCAGCGAGCCGTCGATCGTCACCTCCAGCCAGCCCTTGACGACGAAGGCGATCGACAGCGCGGAGGCGACCAGCACCACGGCGCCCATCGACCAGACCTTGCTCACCATGATCTCCAATGGCGTGACCGGCATCACCAGCAGATGCTCGATGGTGCCGTGCTCACGCTCGCGGATCAGCGCCGCGCCGGTCAGGATGATCGAGAGCATCGTAATCGAGGTGATCACGTGGTCGATGGCGCCGAACCAGGATTTCTTCAGCTCCGGATTGAATCGCGCCCGCAGCGTCAGCTCGATCGGCGCGGTCTGGGCATTGCGCGTGTGCGCCAGGAACTCCGCGACTTCCGCGCTGACGATCTGCTCGATATAGCCGCCGCCGTTGAACGCCTGTGAGATGCGGGTCGCATCGACGTTGAGCTGTATCGTGGGCGATTTGCGCGCCAGCAGGTCGCGCTGGAAGTCAGGCGGGATGTCGAGCGCGAAGGTATCGAGGCCGGCATCCATCCGCCGGTCCATGTCGTATTGCGAGATCATGCGCGGTACGGAGAAGTAGGGCGCCGTGAATGCCATCTCGATGCGGGTCGAGATCGGCGAATGGTCTTCGTCAACGACCGCGATCGCGGCGCGGTTCAGCGTTTCCGGCAGCGCCTTCGCGCCGGCATAGACCGCCAGCGTGAAGGAATAGACGATGAGCACGAGCAGCATGGGGTCACGCACGAGGCCGCGCAATTCCTTGATGCCGAGCTGAAACAAATTGTCGAAGCGCATGGTCAGCGGGCCTGTTTCTTCAGAAGCATCGCGCCGGCAATCACCAGGACGGGGACCATGATCGCGAGCGCCAGCAGATCGTTGTGGAGGGTGTCGAACGCCAGGCCCTTGGAGAAGGTGCCGCGCGAGATCGTGACGAAATAGGTGGTGGGATAGAGCCGCCCGACCAGGGCACCAAGTCCCTGCAGCGAGGAAACCGGATCGATCAGCCCGGAATACTGGATGGCCGGAATCAGCGTGACCAGAACGGTGCCGAACAGGGCCGCGATCTGGCTGCTCATGAAGGCCGAGATCACCAGCCCCATGCCGGTCGTCGCCGTGACGTAGAGCAGCGCGGCGAGCGCGTAGGTCGGAAAGCTCCCGGTGAAGGGGACACGGAAGACGACGAGGGCAAAGCCGACGAGAAGGAGGAAATTTCCGAACGCCAGCACGACATAGGGCAGCTGCGTGCCGAGCAGGAATTCCAGCCGCGTCACCGGCGTCACGTAGAAATTGACGATCGAGCCGAGCTCCTTCTCGCGCACGACCGCGAGCGCGGCGAGCACGGCCGGAATCATGATCAGCAGCAGCGGAATGATGCCCGGCGCCATGGCGACGACGCTGATGACATCGGGATTGTAGCGGTAGCGCAGCTGGAGCTGATAGGCGCCGGCGATCGCCGCCTCGCCATAGAGCTCGCGGCCCTTTTGCGCGAGCCAGGTGGCGTGGATCGCCTGGGCGTAGGAGCGCAGCGTTTCGGCCCGCGTCGGATTGGCGCCGTCGACCCAGGCGCCGATCTCGACATGGCGGCCGCGGCTGACGTCACGACCGAAGCCCGGCGGCAGCTCGATGGCAAGCCCGATCTCGCCGGCGCGCATGCGACGGTCGAGATCGGCATAGTCGGTGATGGGGGATTTTTCGGTAAAGTAGCGCGAGCCCGCGATCTGGAGGCTGTAATCGCGGCTGATCGCGCTGTCGTCGCGGTCGAGCACGGCGAAAGTCAGGTTCTCGACGTCCATGCTGATGCCATAGCCGAGCACGAACAGCAGCAGCACGCTGCCGAGGATTGCGAGCGTGGCGCGGATCGGATCGCGCCGCAGTTCGAGTGCCTCGCGCCGGGAATAGGCGAGCATGCGGGTCGGATTGAACGTCGCGCCGCGCTTGCGTGGCGGCTGCGCTGTCGCGGCCGGTAGGGGCGATGCGATCGCAGGCTGGCCGGCCGGCTCCGCCTTATCCGCGATCGCCTCTTCCAGGCAGGCGATGAAGGCCTGCTCCAGCGTCGCGGTGCCGCGTGCGGCCACGATCGCCGCGGGTGTGTCCGACGTCAGCACCTTGCCCGCATGCATCAGCGAGACCCGGTCGCAGCGCTCGGCCTCGTTCATGAAATGGGTCGAGACGAAGATGGTGACGTTGTCCTTGCGGGAGAGCTCGGCGAGGATCTGCCAGAAGCGGTCGCGGGCGACCGGATCCACGCCGGAGGTCGGCTCGTCGAGGATGAGGATGTCGGGCGCATGGATCATGGCGACCGCCAGCGACAATCGCTGCCGCAGCCCGAGCGGCAACGCATCGGGCAGGGCCTCGGTAACGTCGGCGAGGTCGAACCGGCTGATCATCTCGCTGATGCGCGGGGCGATGGTCTCCGCCGGCAGCTCGAACAGCCGCGCATGCAGATCGAGATTTTGCGCGACCGTGAGCTCCGAATAGAGCGAGAAGCCCTGCGACATGTAGCCGATGCGCCGCCGCACCGACATGTCGCCGGCATCGATGGTCTTGCCGAACAGCCGCGCGGTGCCTTCGCTCACCGGCAGGAGGCCCGTGAGCATCTTCATGGTCGTGGTCTTGCCGCACCCGTTCGAGCCGAGGAAGCCGAAGATCTCACCCTTCCTGATGCGGAAGCTGACGTCGTCGACGGCCACGAAGCCGGTGAACCGTCGGGTCAGGTGGTCGGCCTCGATCGCGATCTCGTCATGGTCCTCGGCGCGCGGCGGGATGACGACATTGGTGTAGTTGCTGCGATCCGCGTCGGGCAAAAGGCGAATGAAGGCGTCATCGAGCGTATCCGCGCCGGTCTGCCGCTTGAGCTCGGTAGGCGTTCCGGTCGCCAGCACGCGGCCGGCATTCATCGCGATCAGGAAGTCGAACTGCGCGGCCTCTTCCATGTAGGCGGTCGAGACGATCACGCTCATGCCGGGCCGGCTATCGCGGATCGAGGTGATCAATTCCCAGAACTGGCGGCGCGACAGCGGATCAACGCCGGTGGTCGGCTCGTCCAGGATCAAGAGTTCGGGATCGTGGATCAGGGCGCAGCACAGGCCGACCTTCTGCTTCATGCCGCCGGAGAGTTTTGCCGCCGGCCGGTCGGCGAAGGGCGTGAGCCCGGTGTCGCGCAGCAGGCCGGCGATCCGCCTGTGCCGCTCGGCCTTGTCGTGTCCGAACAGACGGCCGAAGAAGTCGATGTTCTCGAACACCGACAGTGTCGGATACAGATTCTTGCCGAGCCCCTGCGGCATATAGGCGATGTCGGGGCACACGTTGCGGCGATGGCGCGAGCTTGCCATATCGCCGCCGAGCACGTGGATGCGTCCGTCCTGGATCGCGCGGGCTCCGGCGATCAGCGACAGCAGGCTCGATTTGCCGACGCCGTCGGGGCCGATCAGTCCGACCATGCAGCCGGACGGCAGGTCGAGCGTGATGGCATCGAGCGCCCGGGCCTTGCCATAGCTCAGGCCCACGCCTTCCAGATGCACCACGCTGCCGGCGGCAGCCGATGCATCGGCTGTGGCAGTCGCGCTCATCTCGTCAGCTTGATCTTGAGATTGTCGGGCCATTGTGCGGCCGGATCGAGCTGCACATAGGCCATGCCGGGCAGGCCGGTCTTCACATGCTCGATGTGCTGGCGCAGCAGCTCGGGCGCGATATGTGCCTTGATGCGGAACATCAGCTTCTGACGCTCCTCCTCGGTCTCGACGGTCTTGGGCGTGAATTGCGCGACGTCGGCGACGAAGGTGGCCTTGGCGGGGATCACATATTGCGGGATGGCGTCGAGCACGAGGCGAACCTCGGCGCCCATCGCGACGCGGCCAGCCTCGGCCGTCGGCAGGAAGAACGTCATGTAGACGTCGCCGAGATCGACCATGTTGAGGACGCGGCCGCCGGCGGCGAGCACCTCGCCGGGCTGCGACACGCGATACTGCACGCGGCCGTCGCGCGGCGCCTTCAGCACGCTGTCATTGAGGTCGGCAATGATGCTTTCGATCGCGGCCTTCGCGGCGTCGACCGAAGCGCCCGCGTCGATCACCATGGCGCGGGAGGAGTTGATCGCGGCCTCGGATGCCGCGACCTGAGCGTGGGACGCGGCAAGCGCCGCCTTGGCCGTGGCGTTGGCAGAGCGGTCGTCGTCCAGCACCTGCTGCGATACCGCACTGGTTCTGATCAATTGTTCGGAACGATCGAGCTTGCGGCTGGTGCTGTCGAGCTGCGCGATGCGCTGGTCGACCACGGCCTCGGCGGCCTTGCGTTCGGCTTCGCGCTGGTTCACCAGGCTCTTGGCGGTCTCGACGTTGATGGACGCGCGCTGCAGCTGTGCTTCGGCCTGGCGGCGCTGGGCCTGCAATTGCTCGGTGTCCATGCGCGCCAGAATCTGGCCCGCGCGCACGAAGTCGCCCTCGTTGACCAGGATCTCGCGAATCCGGCCGGGCGTCTTGGTCGCGATGTCGATCTCGACTGCCTCGATGCGGCCGTTGCCGCGGGCGAAGCCTGCAGGCAGCGTGTTGGTATCGCGGTGCTGCCAATAGTAATAGCCGCCGCCAGCAAAGAGGACGGCGATCGCGGCGATGACGCGACCCGGAGTGAAGTTCATTTGATCAAAACGCCGTGAGGCGGCGCCCACTGTTGAGACACGAACCCGGCCGCTGATGGTGCGGAAAGGCAGGCTCAACATTGCAGCGAATTTTGCATCGCAACTTGATGCAGATCAGACGGAGGCGCGAGGCGTATCTGCCTCAAATTTGGGCTCTGCGTCCTCGCTCGTCCGCCGTGATTGCAAGCGGACGAGCGAGGATTGCTGAACGGATTGCTATCGGCTCGATCCGGGCCGCCCTATTTCACCAGCGGGCAGCCGCCATCCTTCAGCGGCCGAAACGCCTGGTCGGCGGGCACCTCGGCGAGCAGCTTGTAGTAATCCCACGGCCCTTTGGATTCCTCGGGCTTCTTCACCTGGAACAGGTACATGCTGTGCACCATGCGGCCGTCCTCGCGCAGCACGCCGTTGTCGGTGAAGGCGTCGCGCACCGGCAGCTCGCGCATCTTCGCCATCACCGTCTTGGTGTCCCTGGTGCCGGCGGCCTGCACGGCCTTGAGGTAATGCAGCGTCGCGCTGTAGGTGGCGGCCTGGTTCATCGTCGGCATGCGCTTGACTCGCTCGAGGAAGCGCTTGCCGAAGGCGCGGGTCTTGTCGTTGAGATCCCAGTAATAGGCCTCCGTGATGATCAGGCCTTGCGCGAGCTTCAAGCCGAGGCTGTGCACGTCGGAGATGAACATCACGATCGCGGCCAGGTTTTGGCCGCCGGCGACGATGCCGAACTCGCCAGCCTGCTTGATCGCGTTGATGGTGTCGCCGCCGCCGTTGGCGAGGCCGATGATCTTGGCCTTGGAGGCCTGGGCCTGAAGCAGGAACGAGGAGAAGTCGGCCGTATTGAGCGGATGCTTGACGCTGCCGAGCACCTTGCCGCCCGCGGCCTTCACGACATCGCCGGTGTCGCGCTCGACCGAATGGCCGAACACGTAATCGGCGGTGAGGAAGAACCAGGTGTCGCCACCGTTCTTGACGATGGCGCTGCCGACGGTGTGCGCGTTGGCATAGGTGTCGTAGGTCCAGTGCGCGGTGTAGGGCGAGCAGGATTTTCCCGTGATGTCGGAGCTGGCCGCATCCGTCACGATCATGATCTTCTCGTACTGCTTCGACAGCTCCATCACCGCAAGCGCGGTCGCCGACGTCGGCAGGTCGATGATCATGTCGACGCCCTCGGTCTCCCACCATTTGCGGGCGATGGTCGAGGCGACGTCGGGCTTGTTGAGCACGTCGGCCGAGACCATGTCGATCGGCTTGCCGAACATCTGCCCGCCGAAATCCTCGATCGCCATTTTGGTCGCCTCGACATTCCCCATGCCGCCAATGTCGGAATAGACGGAGGAGAAGTCGGAGAGCACGCCGATCTTGAGCGGCGCCTGCTGGGCCGAGGCGGGGGTGATCAGGGCAGCCGACAGCAAGCCGGCCGCAGACACGAGTGCTGCGATAGATCTCATGGATACGTTTCCTCTTGAGCGGGACTATTCTGTCCCTTTGTCCGACAAAGTTAGAACTCGGTTCCGGCAGAGTCAATTTGTTGCCTCTGTCGCAGGAATGGCGCAGTTTGACGCATCCCGCAGCGACGCTTATACTTTGTCCGACAATCACCATTGGAGGCCGATTTGCCTGTCGCGCCGCTGTTCCGACCGATTGATGTCGCGCCGGCCTATCAGAAGGTGGCCGACGCCATCGAGCGCGAGATCGTCAATGGCCGCATCAAGCCCGGCGATCCCATCGGCACCGAGCACGATCTGGTCCGCCAGTTCGGCGTCAATCGCTCGACCATCCGCGAGGGCATCCGTGTGCTGGAGGAGGGCGGGCTGATCCGGCGCGATTCCTCGCGCCGCCTGCACGCCTGCCTGCCGCGCTACAGCAAACTCGCAAGCCGTCTCAGCCGCGCGCTGGTCCTGCACGAGGTAACGTTCCGCGAGCTCTATGAGGCCTCGATGACGCTGGAGGTGGCCAGCATCGAGGGCGCGGTGGAGCGTGCGAGCGAGGAGAATCTCGCCGAGCTCGCCGGCAATCTCGCGCGCAGCGAGGCCGTGGTCGGCGATCCCGCGCGGCTGGCCGAATGCGATGCCGAATTCCACGTGCTGGTCGCAAAAGCCTCGCAAAACCGCGTGCTCCAGCTCGCGCGCGAGCCCGCGGCGCAATTGTTCTATCCGACCACCGAGATGATCGTGACCGGTGTCGCCGAAGGCGGCCCGCGTCTCGTCGCGGCGCACCGCCATCTCATTGACGCGATCCGCGACCGCGACCGCGAGGCCGGCGTGCTCTGGACTCGCCGGCATTTGCAGGACTGGCGCCGCGGCTTCGAGAAGATTGCTTCGCTCGATCGCTCGGTCGAACACATGTACATGGAGCACGCGCAGGCGGCCCGGCGCCGGTAGCGCGAAACAAGACGCAAGATTTTCAGTTAAGAAATTCAACAAATCAAGACATCACACGGAGGGACACATGACCGGCGACACCGCAGTTACCATCTCGAAAGCGCGCGAACATTCCATCGGCGATCTCCTGCGCCGCTCGGCGGGCCGTGAGCCGAACAAGCTTGCGGTGAGCTGCGGTGATGTGAGCTGGACCTTTGCCGAGATGGATGCGATCTGCAACCGGCTCGGCCGCGGTCTGCTCGGGCTCGGCGTGAGGAAGGGCGATCGCCTCGCGGTGCTGTCGCGCAATTCGCACGCCTTCGCCGCGCTGCGCTTCGCGGTGGCGCGGATCGGCGCGGTGCTGGTGCCGATCAACTTCATGCTCAATCCGGACGAGATCAGTTTCATCCTGAAAAGCTCCGGCGCAAAGTTGCTCGCGGCGGGACCGGACTTCGTCGAGCCCGCGCGCGCGGCCAGCGCCAGGGATTGCGCCGTCGAGAAGATGATCTGGCTGCCGGGCGAGGATCCCGCGTCGGCGCCGGCGGGCCTCACCACCTTCGACGATCTACTTCATTCCGACGGCTCGTTCCTGGAAGCCTCGGTCGACAGCCGCGATCTCGCGCAGATCGTCTACACCTCAGGCACCGAATCGCTGCCCAAGGGTGCGATGCTGACCCATGAAGCGGTGATGTGGCAGTATGTCAGCTGCATCATCGATGGCGGCATGAGCGTGGACGACAAGTTCCTGCACGCGCTGCCGCTCTATCACTGCGCCCAGCTCGACGTCTTTCTGGGGCCGCAAGTGTATCTCGGCGCCTCCGGGGTGATCACGGGCAAGCCGACCGCCGACAACATCCTGGCGCTGATCCAGGCCCACAAGATCACTTCGTTCTTCGCGCCGCCGACGATCTGGATCGCGATGCTGCGCTCGCCGAATTTCGACAAGTCCGACCTGTCGTCCCTGCAGAAGGGCTATTACGGCGCCTCGATCATGCCGGTGGAAGTTCTGCTCGAGCTGCAGCGCCGCTTGCCCGCCGTAAAATTCTGGAACTTCTACGGCCAGACCGAGATCGCGCCGCTCGCGACCGTGCTGCGGCCGGAGGACCAGCTGCGCAAGGCAGGCTCGGCAGGCAAGCCGGTGCTCAATGTCGAGACGCGCGTCGTCAACACGTCAATGGAAGACGTTGAAGTCGGCGAGGTCGGCGAGATCGTGCACCGCTCGCCGCATCTATTGTCCGGCTATTACAACGATCCCGTGAAGACTGCGGCAGCATTCACCGGCGGCTGGTTTCACTCCGGCGATCTCGCCACCGTCGACGAAGAGGGCCACATCACCGTGGTCGATCGCGTCAAGGACATGATCAAGACCGGCGGGGAGAACGTTGCCAGCCGCGAGGTCGAGGAGATGGTATATCGTATCCCGGCGGTTTCCGAGGTCGCCGTCGTCGGCCTGCCCGATCCGCGCTGGATCGAGGCGGTCACCGCCATCGTCGTGGTCAAGAGCGGCGAAAAGCTGGACGAGGACGCCGTCATCAAGCACTGCGCCGGCCAGATGGCGCATTTCAAGGTGCCCAAGCGCGTCATCTTCGTGGATGCCTTGCCGAAGAATCCGAGCGGCAAGCTGCTCAAGCGCGAGCTGCGCCAGCGCTTCGTCGGCGGCGAGACGCTCGACAAGGCGATCCAGAAGAATTTTGGCGCGTAAGGCCGGGCGGCCTTTGCCTGCGTCGTGATCGAGTTCGCTAGCCGGCGTCGCCGGCCAGCTTCCTGACGTCGTCGGGCGTCTGTCCGAAGCGGCGGCGGAATGCGCGATGGAAGTAGGATACGTCGTGAAAGCCCGCGAGATGCGCGATTTCGATGATCTTGCGCATGCGCATGGCGGGATTTCGCAGCAGGCGTTCGGCACGCAGCAGGCGCTGCTCCAGCACGAAGCCGCTATAGGTGATGCCGGCCTGTTCGAACAATAGCTGGATCGTGCGCGGGCTGATCCGGTGCGCGGCTGAAAGGACGGTGAGCGACAGCGCGGGGCTGTCAAGCTGCGCCAGGATGTCGGACTTGAGGGTTTCGAGACGCGCTGCCGCCAGGCCTCGCATTCGAGCCTGCTCGGCGACATCGCCGCGCGCTCCGATCATCAGCACCGAAAGGTCGAACAGGTGCTGCGAGACCGCGTCCAGCTCCGCGGGGCCGAGCTTGTCGGCATACTCATGCGCGAGATCATAATAGCGCAGGAACATCGATGTGATCGGATTGGCGCCGGGGATTGAGCGTGCAATCAAATCCTCTGCATTCGGGCACGCGCGCAGCAGCGCCTTGCGCGGCAACAGCGCAGTCTGGAAATTGCCAAACCCTGTCTGAGTGATGTGCGCGCCCTTGATCGAGGGATCGCCGATCGTAACGTCGCCCGCGGCGATCTCCAGCGGGCGTTTTCCCATGGCCCCGCTGAGCGCCGAATTGGGCGACATCGTAATCACCAATTCGTCGTTGGTCCCCAACGACACGAAAGACATCGGCGAGCCGAACGAGGCCGAGAGCCTGATGCGGGGAAGAATCGCCGGCGCAATGGTTCGGTGAACGCGCCCTTCTCCGACCGGCACGAAATCGACGTTGGCCACCTGACGGCAAAACTGCTCGCGCCATCTTTCATAGGCCGGGCCATTCGGGTCGCCATCGAATGAGAGTTGTGGCTGGATCATCGATCGGAAGCGCAGGTGTTGACGGTTTACGGCAGGTTGTATCGTCAGGCCGGTGCGCCGCAACGGCAAAAGCGGCGGATTGCGTGATAAGCCACTCGCAACGGCGCCCAGAGACCGCGACCAGGTGCCGCAGTCCTCATGTGCGTGGACTGCAAAAGCACTTTGCGCCGTGGCGTTCGAGTGGCGGCGAGCCTCAGAATTTCTTCACTGCCGCCCCGAATGCCAGCCACAGCACCATTGAGGCGAGGCCGAAGCCGCCCAGCAGCAGGAAGGTCGGCCCGTAGCCGATCCATTGCGCGATCCAGCCGCCGAGCGCGGGACTGAGGCTGGCGCCGATGCCCTGCACCGTAATCACGGCGCCCTGGCCGAGATTGATGCGGCCGCTGCCGTTCAGCGCGCGCGCCACCATGCCGGGAACGGCGACCGTCTGCAGGCCGGTGCCGATACCGTCGAGCACCTGCATCGGTATGACGCCCCACCATCCCGTCACGAAGAAGGCCAGCACGCCGCGGACGGGCAGGAACATGAAGGACACCAGGATCACCGGCCAATAGTTGCGCTTGCTCGCGGCCTTCATCGCGATCAGCGAGGTCACGATCATGACGCCTTGCGCGATCACCACGGTGGTCGCGACGAAGCTCGGGCCGTTGGCCTGTCCCTCGGCCACGGCCGCAAGCCCGTAGAGCGGTACAATGGCGGCATTGCCGAGGTGGAAGACCGCGAGCGCGAGTGCCAGCACGAGCAGAGCCTTGTGCTTGAGCAGCATCGTCATCGCATCCGGCGGAGCCTTGGAGTCGTCTTCCTTGCTGCCGCGTGCGGCACGGTCGTCGATCGCTTTGGCGGGGATCATCATCACGCAGGCGATCGCGATGGCGCCGAACACGGCCGCCAGCACGAACACGGCGACATAGCCGAACCTGTAGCCGAGATAGCCGGACAATGCCGCGCCGACCATGTTGCCGGCGTGGTTGAAGGCCTGATTACGGCCGTTGAGCGCGTTGAACCCCTTCTGCTTGGCGATGCCGAGCGTGATGCCTGTTACCGCCGGCACGATGGCGGCGCTCGCCAGCGATTGCGCCACTTGCGAGAACGTCACCGCCCAGAAGTTCTGCGAGATCAGGATGATGGCGGAGGCGAGAACGACGCAGATGCCGGGAATGACGACCCATAGCCGTTTGTTGCGGCTGGAATCGATGAAGCCGCCGATCGGGGTCGTGACCAGCATGCCCGCGACATTGCCGATCGTCATCGCGGTGCCGATCAACCCGGTCGCCCAGCCGCGCTCCTGGAGGAAGACCCCGACGAACGGCCCAATGCCCGACTGCATGTCGGCCATGAAGAGGTTGAGCGCGAACAGAGGCCAGATACGGGACGAGGAGGGAGGCCGCGATGTCATCGATACCTAAACATGCTCTTCGTGTGTCGCGATCCTCTTGACCATCCTTCCGGCGTGGACCTGAACGTAACGAGCGCTGGGCGCGTTGGTTCCGATCTTGCCGAAAGCGCGGTCGCAATGTCATCCTGCGATCTTCCCACGGAGTTCTGGTCATGCTTCTCTGGACCTGCGAAACCTGCGGCGCGCAATTCCCGAACGTCGAAAATCCGCCCGCCTCCTGCGTGATCTGCGAGGATGAACGGCAGTTCGTGAACTGGAAAGGGCAGACCTTTCTCACGCGCGAGGAGCTCGCGCGGGGCCATCGACTGGTGGGACGCGACGATCTCGGCCTCACCGGGATCGGTCTGGAGCCGAGCTTCGCGATCGGACAGCGCGCGCTGCTGGTGCCTCAGGGCGACGGCTGCGTGATGTGGGATTGCATTCCGCTCGCGACCGATGAAGCCATCCAGTACGTGGCGGCGCTCGGCGGGCTGAAGGCGATCGCGATCTCGCATCCGCATTACTACGGCGCGGTCGCAGACTGGAGCGATACCTTTGGCGGCGTGCCGGTCTATCTGCATGCCGACGATCGCGCTTTCGTCACGCGGCCGCATCCCTCGATCGTGCACTGGACCGGCGAGAGCCACCGCATCTCAGACGATGTGCTGCTGCTACGCACCGGCGGTCATTTCGCCGGCGCCACCATGCTGCATTGGCAACGCGGTGCCGAGGGCAGCGGCGCGCTGCTCACCGGCGACATCGCCCAGGTGACGATGGACCGCCGCTTCGTCAGCTTCATGTATTCCTATCCCAACTACATGCCGCTCAATGCAGCTGCGGTGCGGCGGATTGCGGCCGCCGTCGAGCCGCTCGCCTTCGATCGCATCTATGGCGCCTGGTGGGGCCGCAACATCGCCAGCGGCGCCAAGGCCGCCTTCGCGGCGTCGGTGGAGCGCTACATCGCCGCCATCGCCTGAGCCGGCGAGCGGATCTGATTTATCTTGCCGGTCTCGAATAACTGTACTATAAGTACAGTTACAAAATCTGCTGCAATGACGCAGCTGCGAGCCCGGCATGATCGATGCATCGTGGAAGCTGCGGCGCTCTGCGGCTGCGTAAGCGGAGTTCGGTTCATGACGGCGCATTACGAGATATTCGAGGCTGGCGACGTTGTCCTCCAGTCCGGGAGCGTTTTCCCTTCGCTGAAGCTTGCCTACAAGACCTACGGCACGCTGAGCGCTGCAAAGGACAACGTCATCCTCTATCCGACCTCGTTCAGCGCGCAGCATTTTGACACCGAGTGGCTGATCGGCCCGGACGGCGTGCTCGATCCCACGCGCTACTTCATCGTCATCCCGAACCTGTTCGGCAACGGCCTGTCGTCCTCGCCGTCGAATACCGCAGCGCCGTTCCCCGCGGTGACCTATCACGATGCGATTGCGGTCCAGCACCGGCTGCTCGCCGAGCGCTTCGGCATTTCAAAGCTGGCCCTGGTCTATGGGTGGTCGATGGGCGGCATGCAGGCCTATCACTGGGCGGCGCTGCACCCCGACATGGTCGAGCGCGCAGCCGTCGTCTGCGGCAGTGCCCGCTGCGCGCCCTACAATTACGTTTTCCTTGAAAGCGTGAAGGCCGCGCTGACCGCCGATCCCGCCTTCCGCGACGGCCGCTTCGCCGAGAAACCGGTCGCCGGCTATCGTGCCATGGGGCGGGTCTATGCCGGCTGGGCGATGTCGCACGGCTTCTACCGCGATGAGCTCTGGCGCGAGGCCGGCTTCACCTCGCTGGAAGATTACCTCGTCCGCGTCTGGGACGCGACGTTTGCCCGGCGCGACGCCAATGATCTGCTGGCACAGATCGGCATCTGGCAGAACGGCGACATCAGCCGCTATGCGAGCTTCGCTGGCGATTTCGATCGGGCGCTGGCGGCGATCAAGGCGCACATGCTGCTGATGCCGGGCGCGACCGACCGTTATTTCGATGTCCGCGACAACGAGGACGAGCTCGGCCGACTGGTCAACGCGAAATCCGCGGTGCTGCATCCGATCCCGTCGCTGCATGGCCATCGCGCCGGCAATCCCGTTGGCAATCCGCGCGACCAGGCCTTCATCAAGGCCGAAATCGCGGACCTACTTGGCAAGCAGGCAGGCAAATGATCATGACCGACACAGCCGTTTCAGAGTCCGGCCATCGCCTGAAGCCGCTAACGCCCGCCATGCTGCGCGAATTGTCGGCCCGCTCCGATGTCAGAGGCGCAGCGCAGAGCCTCGGCCATTATGGCGTGATCGTGCTGGTGGGCACGCTGATCTGGAAGGTTTCGTCGACCTGGGGCGTGCTCTGGGCGCTGCCGCTGATGGCGGTGCAGGGCTATGTCGTCGCCTTCCTGTTCATGGCGGTGCACGAGACCGCGCACAAGACTGCGTTCAGGAGCCGCAGCCTCAACCTCGTCGTCGGCTATCTCTCGGCCTTCCTCATCGGATTGCCTTACGAATATTACTGCCTGTTTCATTGGGACCATCACCGCTACACCCAGGATCCGGACAAGGACCCGGAGTTGATCGTCGGGGTGAAACCGACATCCGACACGCAGCTCGCGCTCGCCTATAGCGGCCTGCTCCAGGTCGCCGGCCGTCTCCGGCTGATGCTCGGCCATGCGGTCACCGGAAGGGTCACCGTGCCCTGGATCCCCGAAAACAAGCGCGCCGTCATCGTGAGAGAGGCGCGTATCTATGTCGCGGTCTATGTCCTGCTGCTCGCGCTCTCGCTGTGGTTCTCGTCAGCGCTGCTGCTCTGGGTCTGGCTCGTCCCGCTTGTTATCGGGCAGTTGTTCCTGCGGCCCTATCTCTATGCCGAGCATACCGGCTGCGAGCGCACTCGCAGTGCTTTTCAGAACACCCGCACCACCTACACCGCTGCGGTGGTCAAATGGTTCGCGTGGAACATGCCCTACCATGTCGAGCACCACGCCTATCCCTCGATACCGTTTCACGCGCTGCCGAAGCTGAACGAGATCGTCGACGGTGAGATCGTTTATCGCGGCCGCGGCTACATCCAGACGACGCGCGAAACCTGGGTCTGGTTTCGCCGGAATCTGAGGAGCCGTTAACCAAACGCAAAACTCCGGCCGCAGCGCGACCGGAGCTTTGTTTGGAAGGCGAGATATCAGTAGATTCCGTACGCGCAGACATTCACGACGCGGACGCGCATGCCATGGCGGGTCCGAACGAGGCGCTCCTGGTAGCAGTTGCTGACGCCGGTGTTGACGTAGACGCCGCCGAAGCCCCAGCCCGGACCCCAGCCATGACCCCAATGGTGATGGTGGAAACCGCCAGCCGAGGCGGCGGTGGGCGCGAGAGCGGCAACGCCGAGCGAACCGGCGGCGATCAGGCCGAGAGCAAGCTTACGAAACATCTTCATTCTCCAGTGTGGCGCTAAGGCCGTTGTTGTGTCCCTGCATCTCGGTCGGGCCGAGACGCGAATGCGTTCACCCGGGAGGAGGAGAATCGTGTTTCAGGAATGTTTCGTGGGCTGCGGCGAAAGATGCCGGCCTCATGTTTTCCGCGCCGCGCGATAGCGCGCGGCCATCGCCTGCGTCAGTTCCGCCATCTTGTCGCGGAGGTCGGCGGGCTCCAGCACCTCGGCCTCGGGGCCGAGCCGCAACAATTCGGCCGCGGCGTGCCAGGACGTCTTGCCAGCAGGCACGCGCGCAATGCGCCAGCCGTCCACATCAGCGGTCTCCTCGAGCTGCGTGCGCGCCTTGATGTACGGCTGGCTCAGCGCGTCGAGCAGCTTGACGCCGAACGGCGACAACCGGACGATCGCGACATTGGGATGCATCTCGGCCTCGAGACGCAGCGTCGCGGCCTGCCAATAGGCGGCGAGATCGAAATCGGCGGGACGATCGAAGCCTTCGTCGAGCGCCGTGCAGTCGAGCACGCGCGCGACGCGATAGGTGCGCACGCTGGCGTCGACCTGGCCGGCGAAATACCAGCTCCCGCCCTTCAGCACGAGGCCGAGCGGCGCGAGGCGACGCTGTTTCTCCGCGCGCCAGCTCTGGTAGCGGATCTTGATCAGTGTCCCGCGCAGCACCGCGCCGGCAATCGTGCGCAGATGCTTCGGCTCTTCGGCCTCGCCGAACCAGCCCGGCGCGTCCAGATGAAAGCGTTCCTGCATCCGGCTGGCGTCCTGGCGCAGATGGACGGGCAGCGCCGCCATCAGCTTGTTCTGCGCGGCGATCATTGCCGCATCCAGCCCGAGCGCCGCCGCCGGGCCCGGCAAGCCCGCCAGGAACAGCGTCTCGGCCTCGCTCTGCGACAGGCCGTTCAGCCGCACGCGATAGCCGTCGAGCAGCCGATAGCCGCCCTCCGCGCCACGGTCGGCGTAAACCGGAACGCCGGACGCGGCGAGCGCGTCGATGTCGCGATAGATCGTGCGGACCGAGACCTCGCAGGCCTCCGCGAGTTCGGGCGCGGTGACTTGCCCCCTGGCCTGGAGGGTGGTGAGGATCGACAACATTCGGCTCGCGCGCATGGATTGCTTAAACCATACCTGACACAGGATGTCAGGTATGGCCCGCTACAAGCTGCCCCCACCGCCCGCTGGCCCGATGGAGACCTGCCATGACCGATCCGAACCGCATCACGCTGTATTACTCGCCGCAAAGCCGCGCCACCGGCACGCGGGTGCTGCTGGAGGAGCTGGGCGCGCCCTACGATCTGCACGTCCTCAACATGAAGGCCGGCGAGCAGCGTCAGCCCGCCTATCTCGCCATCAATCCGCTCGGCAAGGTCCCGGCGATCCGCCACGGCGATGCCCTGGTGACCGAGCAGGTCGCGATCACCATCCATCTCGCCGATCTCTTCCCGCAGGCAGATCTGACGCCCGCGCTGAACGATCCGCTGCGCGGTCCTTATCTGCGCTGGATCGCCTATTACGGCTCATCCTTCGAGCCGGCGCTGATCGACAAGTTCATGCAGCGCGAGCCGGCGCCGATCACGCAGTCGCCCTATGCCGACTACGACACCATGCTCGGCGCGCTGGAAGCGCAGCTGTCGAAAGGGCCCTATTTGCTCGGCGAGCGGATGACGGCTGCCGACGTGCTGTGGGGCGTGGCGTTCAGCTGGACCATGATGTTCGGCATCGTACCGAAGAAGGACGTGTTCGTCCGCTATGCCGAACGCATGACCGCGCGGCCTGCATTCCAGCGCATCAATGCGGCGGACGACGAGATGGCGGCGCTGCATGCGAAGGCGGTTGGGGGCTGAGCAGGCGCCTCATTCTCCGCTGTCGTCCCGGGCAAGCGTCAGCGCAGACCCGGGACCCATAACCACAGGAAGGTGTTTTGCGAAGACTCGGAGTTAGCAGCCCGGCGCGGTAACCACTCCCTGTGGTTATGGGTCCCGGATCGGCGCGCTTAGGGCGCGCTTGTCCGGGACGACAGCGAGAGAAATTTCAAAACCTCGGCGCTCTCTTCTCCGCGAACGCCTTGATGCCTTCCTTGATCTCGTCGCCGCGCATGCTGTCGCGGTGGCGCTGGTCGGCGGCGCGGTCATCGAGCTCGCCGCGGGCGAATTCGTTGATCGCGCGCTTCATGCCGCGCATCGCCTGCGGGGCATTGCCGGCGAGGATGTTGGCGAGCTTGTCGACCTCCTCGTCGAGGAATTCCACCGGTACCATCGCGGTGAGATAGCCGATGCGCAGCATCTCCGGCGCGCTGATCTTCTGCGCCGTCAGGAACAGCTTCTTCGCATTGTCGACGCCGAGCCGGGTGACGTAGCGTTTGATGCCGCTCCTGTAGTAATGCAGCCCGAGCCGCGCCGCCGGCATGAACATCTCGGCGGTGTCGACGCAGATGCGGAAATCGCAGGCGAGCGCGAGGTCGGTCGAGCCGCCATAGACGCCGCCGTTGAGCCGGCAGATCGTCGGCACGCCCAGATCCTCCAGCCGGTTGACGACTACCTCGAACGCAGAGCCCGCGCTCTGCTGCTCGTTGGCGCTGACGGCGCGCTCGGCGACCGAATTGAGGTCATACCCGGCCGAGAAGGCGCGTCCGGTGCCGGTCAGCACCAGCACGCGGATGGCTGGGTCGGCCTCGATCAGGTCGAACAGTCTGACGAGGTCGTCGAGGTCTTCGGCCTGCAGCCGGTTGAGATGTTTGGGCCGGTTGAGGCGGATGGTGGCGCGGGCGCCGTCACGTTCGAGCACGGGGCCGGTGGCTGCGTCGGTGATGTCCGACATTCTTGTCTCCTTTTATCTGTTTTCGAGCGCGCGGCGTTTCGCCTCGGCGTCGATGGTCTCGGCGAGATCGGGATGCCGTGCCATCAGCACGCGGAAGTCGACGAGGTCGAGCACCAGAAGCCGCGACACTTTCGTGGTCGAGACGTTGGCGCCGCGCTTGTTGTTGCCGAGCAGCGCCATCTCGCCGAAGAAGGCGCCTTCGCCGAGTTGGACCTTCTTGCCGGGCAGTTCGACCTCGACCTCGCCCGCGGCGATGAAATACATGCAATCGCCCTGCGCGCCCTTGCGAATGATCATGGTGCGCGCCGGCAGCTCCATGGTCCGCAGCATGTGGGTGACGTCAGCAATCGCAGCGGGCCCGAGCGCTGCGAAGAATGGCACCTTGCTGACGGATTCCCAGGTCTTGAGGAAATTGTCGCGCCGCGTCTCGGCGGCAAATCCGGTCGCCAAAATACCGGTCCAGAGGCCGAACACGCCGAGGCCGGAGATCATCACCGCGGCCGCCACGATGCGGCCGAGCGGCGTGACCGGCACGACGTCGCCGTAGCCGGTGGTCGTGAGTGTGACGACGGCCCACCACAGCGCGGCGGGCACGCTGCCAAAAGTCTGCGGCTGCACGTCCCGCTCCAGGAAATATTCGGCGACGGAGGCGAGGAAGACCACCATCAGGAAGATCACGAGCACGCTGACCAGCGGGCCCGATTCCAGCACCAGCACGCGGCGAAGCTGCCGCAGGCCGGGGATGCCAGGCACCACCTTCAGCACCCAGAGCACGCTGAGCAGCCAGGCCGTCTTCGGCTCGGCGCCGAAGAGAAGCGCGACCGGCACCGCCAGCGCCCCGATCGCATCGACCAGTCCGGCGGAGGAGGACATGTACAGCGAGAGCCGCCCCTGCTGCGTCATGTGGCGCAGCCGCACCAGCCATTCGAACACGAAATAGGCGAGGCAGGTCCAGAGCAGGGCGTTGAACCAGCCGTGCGCCTCCTGGGCGCGCTTGTCCGACAGCAACACCATGCTGAGCACGCCGACCGTCACAGCCACATAGGCCGCCTTGGTCATGTTGCGGCCGGCCGTGGCGGCCGCGAACTGGGCCAGAGCGGAAATCAGCGGCTTGGACATGCGGAAAGGCGGCTCGATCTTGAGACAAGTCTTCGGGTCCCGGCGGGGACGCCGGTGTCAAAGTGCCCGCCCGGGCGGGGGCCGTCAACGACGGGCAGGCTGGGTGAACGGCGCTGCTGCGCCTGCCGGTCCGTGCCGCCGTCGCTGGCGTGGTGCCTTACCTGAAATGCGGCGGCTCGTCGTAGCCACGGCGGCTGCTGAAGAACAGCAGCACCATCAGCCCGACGCCGACAATGACGGAAAACCCCGCGCCCAGTGCCAGCGCCACATAGCCTTCCGTCGGGATCGGCTCACCTTCGACCGCCATTGCGGAATAGGCGAAGTAGCCGGCCGCCGCCAGCATTCCCAGAAGGACCATGATGAGGAGTGCACGCATGCTGCGGTCTCCGGTTGCAACCGGAAACCAACGGTTGCAGATGGGCTGGGTTCCAGACGAGCGGTCGTCACGATCTCTCTCTCGTGCCCCGGGCGCAGCGCAGCACGGAGTGATGCGCTGCAGAGCCGGGGCTCATCCAGCGGCGCAAGCTGCGGTTCCTGGGTCCCGGCTCGGCGCCGCAACGCCTTCGGCACAGCGGCGGCGCCAACCGGCGCGGCCGTCAGGCGCTCTGGGCGGTCTTCACCACCACGACATTGCTGTCGTCGTGCTGGGCAGGGCCGCCGCCCTGAACCGTCTTCTCGGTTTCGCCGGCATGGCGTTTCAGATAGTCGCGGCGCATGCCGATCTCGTCGCGGACGAATTCGTAACCGAGCTTGAAGGTGTCGAGCCCGTCGGTACTGATCGTGCCGTCCCTGAGACCGATGACGGCGCCGCGCAAGATGCCCTCCAGCTCGTCCTGGAGACATTCGAGCTGGTCCAGAGAGTGGGCGTGCTCGATCCGCTCGCCGATGTCGAGGATGGCGGTGGAGAGCTCGCTGGCCTTCTCCGGCGCGATGCGGGTGATCTTGGCGTAGATCGCCGCGAAGATCGAGCCGATGACGCTGAGCGCGGCGGCGCCCAGATACATCAGGTCGCTGTACTTATCCATGAACGATTTGGTGTCGTCGTTGATGTAGTCGGCCGCCCCCTGGTGCGCCATCACGAAGGCGTCCTTCTCGGTCGAGGCCGGCTCAATTCTGCTGGCAAAGCCGTTGTCGAGCCCGAGCGCGGATTTGTTCTCGTAGATGGTGCGCGCCAGCTCGCCCGCCGTGGATGGGGACATCCTGGATTGCGTGACCAGCAGCCATTCGAGCCCGACCGTGTCGAGGTCGTCGTCGGGAATTTGCGGCGAGGTCGACAGCGTGCCTGCCGTCAGCGTCTCGCTGGAAATGCCCGGGAGCTTGCGCGCCAGCGCCTTGGCCTCGTCGATCGCGTTGAGCGTGAAGCCGCCGCGCTTGGCGACCTGCTCATAGGCCTTGTCGCGCACCGCCCTGGAGGCATGAACGATGGCGATCACCGCGCCAAAGCCGTTTGACGGCGCAAACAGCTTGTCGAGCGTCGTGCCCTGCGGCGCCATCTGGATCCTGGCGGCGTCCGGACCGTCGGGGATGTCGAGGATGCCGCGGACGAAGGCGAGGGAGGATTCGTTCTCGGCGAGAACGGCGACCTTCTTTTTCTTCAGCTCGGCGATCGACTTGATCTTCTTGTTGCCGGGACCGAGCAGAAGCACGAGGTCGTGCTCGAGGATCGCGAGCGTGCGCGCCCGCAGCGGCACCTTGGCGTCGGTACGCAGCACGGCAAGATCGGCCTGCTTGCGGTCGAACTGCGCGAGCGCCTTGGCGTTGTCGGCGTTGTTGACGACCTTGATCCGGAAGCGCGAGGCGTTGCTCTTCAGCAGGGCGGCGAGCTTTGCCGCGAACAGCGCCTCGTCGCTGTTGGGAGCGCCGACGGCAAAGGTCAGCGTCTCCGAATTGTGCAGCATGGCACGGCCGCCCCAGACGGTGGCGAGCGACAGCAGCAGGGTCAGCACGACGTAGAGGAAGACCTGTTGCTGATTGGTCTTGATCACCTTGGGGCGCCGCGGCGGCGGCTCGATCGGGGATGCGGTGGGGCCTTCAGTACTCATGGCAGCACTCTGGCCTTATTCTCCGGTGACGGACGGCTCGCGGACGTGATCGCGGCGGGCGCCCTGCAATTCCTAAACGTCTGAAAAAAGAATGATATTCTGTACCGGCAATGATAGCGCGCCGGGACCGGAACGCAAATTTCGAGCCGAGGGTAACCTTACTCGACGCGGACGCGGCGAAAGGTCATCCTATCACCGGTTAGCCACACTTGGCGATTTTCCGGTTCCCCCCGGCTGCATTCCGCCGCGGGAGATGTCATAAATCGAAGGTCCCGGCGATTTGACCGGTCCAAGAAGAAGTTGCGCTGAACGCTCCAATTTTTCTTGTCACCTCAATGAGGGCGTCGGCTTTGTCGTTTCCACCCATGTCATCGGCGATTCCGGTCGAAGCGCTCATTGGCTGGATGTTGCTGCTCACCTTCAAGCACATCATCGCCGATTTCGTTCTCCAGACGGCCTGGATGGCGCACGGCAAGGACCAGAAGCACGGCTGGGCCCTGCCGCTTCTGGTGCATTGCCTGATTCACCTTGCGGTTGCGCTGCCCTTGATCCTGATCGTCGCGCCGAAATTCTGGTTCGTGGCCTTTATCGACTTCGTGATCCACATCACGATCGACCGCGCCAAGGGACTGGTCTCGGCGAATTTCGGCGTCGACCTTGCGCATCCCTGGTTCTGGACCCTGATCGGCGTCGACCAGGCCCTGCACCATCTCACCGGCTTCGGCCTCTCCATCTTCATGGCGGCGAACTGAGGGGAGTGGCCTCGGGGCGACGGTCGGGCCTGTATGGTTCGAGACGGCGCTACGCGCCTCCTCACCATGAGGGGATAGTCTGTCAGCAGTTCCAGACCTCATCCTGTGAGGAGCCCGCCGAAGGCGGGCGTCTCGAAGGATGGCCGCGGAGAGCTCCCCGCCGCCTCCGATTCGCGGCCCACGCGCAAGCACCCCGGGTGACTACCGGGCAGCGTGGTTAACCTTTCATTAGAGAATTGCGCTGCATCTTCCGCACACGAGGGAGAACTGCAATGTTTTCAAGCCGCGACACTTTTGAGAGCGATTTCTGCCCGGTTCGCGACGAGCTCCTTGGCGAGATGTATCGCGCCAGCGAGGGTGGCCTGCCGAGGCTGGTTGAGAGTGTTTCTCCTGACGCGCGCGCCAGGCTGGCGCTGTTCTGCTATCGCCGCAGCCATCTGCACTCGTTGGCGGTCGCGATCGCAGGGAGCTGCAACGAGCGCGACCTGATCGAAAACGGCGGCCGCGTCGGCTCGACGCTCTATGCGCTGTCGCGCGAAGGCACGGCGAAATCCTCGCCGTCGCTATCGGGCGGGCGCAAGCCGATCACGCTGTCGACCAAGCCGCTCTCGGTGCTCGCACCGCTGGACGACGAAATCGACGACGAAATCGGCGAAGCCGTTCCGGCCTAACTTGCTTCGATAGCCGGAAGCCCGAACTTCCGCCGCGCCATCGCGCATTCGGCGTCGCCGGGCATGCAGGTGCGGCACACCTCCGGCCGCATCGCATAGATGCCGCATGCGGTCGCGTTTCCGATATCCCCTTGCAAGGCCGAACAGCGATCGCCCTCGCAACGCATGCCGGATTGGCGGTCGTTGACCAGCGCTTCCGGAATCGCGGCAAGCTCTTCGTCGCTCTCGATCGAGAAGCGCGGCCAGTTCGCCGAATAGCCGCAGCAGGCGCCGCAACTCTGGCAAAAGCTCGACAGATCGACGGGGGAGTTCTCTTCCATCGTCCTCACATGTCCTTGTCAGGTGTCTTTGGGCGGGCCCCAGACCAGGCTCTGCCGCCATCTCGCGCGCAGCACGTCGCGCCGCTCCGGATATCTCTCGTCGAGATAGTTGGCGTCGACCACGCGGTCGGTGCGGAAGCTGCGGAAGTCGCCGCGTAGCTCGCACCAGGCTGCCAGCAGGCGCACGGCTTCGAGGTAGCCGACCGAGATCGGCCAGATCATGCGCTCGCTGGCGCGGCCCTGCTCGTCGCGATAGCGCAGCATGATCTTCTTGCCTTCGTGGATCTGGGTGCGCGTGCGTACCATGTCCAGGCGGTCCGGCTCCCTGTTCCAGCTCGGCCGAGCCCGGCTCGCCGGCTCCAGCACGAAAGGACGCAGGCGCTCGGGCACGGTGTCGGCGATCTTGGCCATCAGATCTTCGGCCGCGCGCGCGAGTGCCGAATCGGCATGGCCGGCGACCCATTGGGCGCCCAGCACCGCCGCCTCGATCTCGTCGGGCGTCAGCATCAAAGGCGGGAGATCAAATCCCTTTTCCAGGATGTAGCCCATGCCGGCTTCACCGCGAATCGGCACGCGCTGGCCGATCAGCGTCGCGATGTCGCGATAGATCGTGCGCTTCGAGGTCTCGAGCTCGGCCGCGATGGCGTCCGCCGTCAGCGGCTTACGCGTGCGCCTCAGCACCTGGATGATTTGAAACAGCCGGTCGGCGCGTCTCATGCTGGTCCCTTGTCGGTGATCTTTTCAGAAAGCGGCGCGCTGCTGCTGACAGGATGTTGGCAGCAGGGAGGTTCTATACCGGGACAACACATCGACTGAAGAGGATTTGTCCATGATCATTCCGACCCATTTCGGCCCGGCTATTCCGATGTTGCGGGCACAGGCGTGGTCCGCATCGGCGTTCGGCCGCCTCGTTTCGCTCGATCTCATGGCCGTCGACCTCCGGTTTGCCCTTGCGAGCGTGGTGGCACGCCCGCTGATCCAGGCTGCGGACGCGCTGGTCCGCCATGTGATGGGCCGTGCCTGGCGGGGGGCCCGTTTCGCAGAAGATATCACGGCTGCTGCCACCATGGTGGCAGCAGCCCGGCACTAGGTTCCGTCAACTCTTTCGGTGGTTCAGGAGAAGCTTTCATGATCACGCTCTACGGATTTGGCACCGGCTTCGGCCTGCCGGAAATCAGCCCCTTCGTCACCAAGACGGAGGTGCAGCTCAAGATGGCGGGACTGCCCTACCGGAAGGAGCGGGCCATGCCGCCCGCCTCGCCCAAGGGGCAGCTGCCCTTCATCGACGATGGCGGCGAGGCGGTGGCCGATTCCACCTTCATCCGCGCCCATATCGAGCGCCGATACGGCTTTGATTTCGATGCCGGGCTGTCGCTGACCGACCGCGCGCAGGCCTGGGCGTTCGAACGGATGATCGAGCACCACATCTACTGGGGGCTGGTCGGGGCGCGCTGGGTCGATCCGGTCAATTTCGCCAAGGGGCCCGCGCATTTCTTCGACGGCGCACCGGAGCACAACCGCGAGAAACTGCGCGAGGATGCGCAATTCCGCGTCGCCGAGAACTATCTGCTCTCGGGCCTCGGCCGCCATGGGCCCGATGACGATGTCGAGCTCGCTGTGCGCTCGCTGTTCGCGCTCTCGGTGCAGCTCGGCGACAAATCCTATCTGATGGGCAACAAGCCCTGCGGCGTCGACGCCACCGCCTTCGGTATGCTCGCCGGCATCCTCTCGCCGTTCTTCGAATCGGCCCTGCGTGAGCGTGCCGAGGGCTTTCCGAGCCTCACCGCCTATGTCGATCGCATGATGGACAACTACTACCCCGAATTCGCCTGGACCCCGCTGCGGCAGGCGGCTTGAGGCCGCCGTATCCGCGGGCTCGGTGCCCCTCTCCCGCAAGCGGGAGAAGGGGCGCACCGGCGCCTGGGGCCCGCAGCTCGATCTCAAATCCGAAAAACAAAAGAGCCGGCCCATCGGGCCGGCTCTCGTTGTCTCTCAACTTTCGCCGTGTCTATTTCACCAGCGAGTACTTGCCGTTCTTCACCGTCAGCAGGATGCGCGAGCGGTCGTCGAGGCCGTAGCGGTCCTTTTCGGTGAAGTTGTAGACGCCCTGGCTCGCCGCCAGCTCCTTCTCCGTCAGCAAGGCCTGGCGGATCGCTTCGCGGAATTCCGGCGTACCGGGCTTTGCGGTCTTCAGCGCGGTCGGGATGATGCGCTTGAGGATCTCAAAGGCGTCGTAGGAATGGCCAGCGAACTGGCTGCGGCTGTTCGGGCCGTACTTTGCCTCATACGCGGCGTTGAGCGCGAGACCCGGCTTCTTGGTGGCGGCTTCGTCCGGCTGGTCCTCGGGGTCCATCACCGGACCCGACGCCATCAGCACGCCTTCGGCCGCTTTGCCGGCGATGCGGATGAAATCCATGCTGGCGGCGCCGTGGGTCTGGTAGATCAGGCCCTGATAGCCGCGTTCGCGCAACTCGGTCTGCGGCAGCGCGGCCGCGGTGCCCGACGCGCCGACCAGGATCGCATCCGGGTTGGCGGCGACCAGCTTCAGCACCTGTCCGGTCACCGACGTATCGGGACGGGCGAAGCGCTCCTCGTCGACGATGGTCATGCCCATCGGCACGGCCTGGGCTTTAAGGTCGTTGAACCAGAGATCGCCATAGGAGTCGGAATAGCCGATATAGCCGAGCGTCTTCACGCCCTTGCTCTTCATGTGCTCGTACAGCACCTTGCCCACGATCGGGATCGGCTGCGGCATCGCCACCGACCACTTCATGCGCTCGGGCGTGATCGGGAAGGGCGCCAGGCCGAAATGCGGAATGCCGGCTTCGTTGGCGACGTTGGAGACCGCGATCGTCGGCGGCGTCAGCGCCGAGCCCATGATGATGTCGGCCTTGGATTCGGTCACGAAGCGGCGGGCGTTGGTGGTCGCGGTGGTGGGATCGCCGCCGTCGTCGAGCACGATCACCTTCAGCGGCACGCCGCCGATTTCCTTCGGCACGAATTCCAGCGCGTTGCGCTCGGGAATGCCGAGCGCGGCGCCGGGGCCGGTCGTGGTGGTGGTGATGCCGATGGTGATTTCGCTGGTCTGGGCCAGCGCGGGCAGCGCCGGCAGGGCAAGCGTCGCCGCGGTGATGGCGGCGGTCAAGTAAAAGCGTTTCATCTATTCCTCCCTTTACGTGTTTCTTTGAAAGCAGAAATCGGGGGGTAATTCAGCCCCCTCTTTTGGCGATGCGGCGATTAGCTCCGGACTTAACTCCCCGTGAATTTGGCTACCATTTCCGCCGGGAACGGTGCCGATTTCAGCTTGTCGGGGTTAACGGGATCGCGACCGACCAGGACGCGGGTCTCAAAACCCTCGATCGCCAGCGCGTCACCCTTGTAGACGTTGTGCTTCACCTCGAAGCTCGAACGCTTGATGCTCTCGATCTTCGTCTCGATGGTGATCCAGTCGCCATAGGTCGAGGGGATGTAGAACTTGGACCGCGTGTCGACCATCGGGATGCCCACCAGGCCGTATTTGCGGACCAGATCCTGCTTGGAGAATCCGGCGACCTCGAACAGGGTCGAGGTCGAATCGTCGAACATCGCGAAATAGCGCGGGTAGTAGACGATGTTGGCGGGGTCGCAATCGCCCCACTGGATCTGTACGTCGCGCCGGTTCACGAACATGTGTCGCGCGCCTTATTTCGGTGCCATGCGCAGCGAGCCGTCGAGGCGCACCACTTCGCCGTTCAGGTAGGAGTTCTCGACCATGTGCAGCGCGAGCGCGGCGAACTCGTCGGCATGGCCGAGCCGGCGCGGGAAGGGGATCGCGGCGGCGAGCGAGTCCTGGGCTTCCTGCGGCAGGTTCGCGAGCAGCGGGGTCAGGAACAGGCCGGGCGCGATGGTCAGCACGCGGACGCCGAACTGCGCCAGCTCGCGCGCGATCGGCAGCGTCATGCCGACGATGCCGCCCTTGGAAGCCGAATAGGCGGACTGACCGATCTGGCCGTCATAAGCGGCGACGGAGGCCGTGTTGATGATGACGCCGCGCTCGCCGGTCGCCTGCGGCTCCAGCTTGGACATCTCGGTCGCGGCCAGGCGCAGCATGTTGAAGGTGCCGATCAGATTGACCTTGATCACCTTGTCGAAATCGGCGAGCGCCATCGGGCCGTCGCGGCCGACGACGCGCTTGGCAACGCCGATGCCGGCGCAATTGACCAGCACGCGCGGCGCGCCAAGAGCCTTGGTCGCCTGCGCGATCGCAGCTTCAGCGGAAGCGGCGTCGGAGACGTCGCAGGTAATCGCCACGCCCTTGATCTCGGCGGCAACGGTCTCGGCGAGCTTGGCATTGAGATCGCAGACCGCGACCTTGGCGCCCTGCGCCGCAAGTTTTCGCGCGGTGGCGGCGCCAAGCCCCGATGCGCCGCCGGTGACGATGGCTGCCTGATCTTTCAACAACATGGCGTTCTCCTGTGGCTTATGTCCGGGTTAGCCGACCGATATCACACGGTCCGACGGATTGGCAGCGTAGAGCTCCTCGATCAATTCGGTGCGGTGCTCGAGCACGGCGCGCTGGTTGATCGAGCCCTTGTCGGTGACTTCGCCCTTGTCGATCGAGAGCGGCGCGTCCATCAGGATCGCGCGCGTGATCCGGGTCGAGGAACCCGTGGCTTGGCTGAGGAAACGGGTCAGGCGCTCGCGAAAAGCCTCGCGCACCAGCCGGTCGCGCGTTGCGACGACGAGATCGTCGGTCGGCAGCGTCGGATTGATCAGCCGGCAGCCGTCGAGGTCGAGCACGACCAGCGCCGAGACCTCGTCACGATTGATGCCGGCGATGACGACGTCGCGCACCAGCGGGGCGCAGGCCGCCGTGAGGCGCGCGCGCAGCGGGCCGACGCTGACCCAGGTGCCGCTGGCGAGCTTGAAGTCTTCACCGACACGGCCGTCGAAATCGAAGCCTGCGTTGAGATCATCGGGATCGGCGGGCTTGAGCGCATCACCCATCATGTAAAATCCTTCCTCGTCGAAGGATTTTGCGCTGATGTCGGGCTGGCGCCAGTAGCCGGGCATGACGTTCGGCCCCTTGGCGCGCACTTCCAGCTTGCCGTTGTTCGGCACCAGTTTCGCGTCATTGCCCGAAACAGGCAGGCCGACATGGCCGGAGCGGCTGGTGCGCGGATTGACCGACATGAAGAACGGCGCGGTCTCGGTCGCACCGAGCCCGGTCAGCATCGGAACCCGATAACCTTTTTCCTTCACCGCGAGCTCGTCGAGGCTGTTCCAGATGAATGGCGACAGCGCGGCGCCGGAGAAGAACATCGCGTGCAGCCGGTCGAAGAACTTTGCGCGCAGGCCCTGGTCGTCGCGCAAATAAGGCAGCAGCGATTCATAGCCCTTGGGCACGTTGAAATAGACCGTCGGCGAAATCTCCTGGAGATTGCGCACGGTCTCCTCGATGCCGCCGGGCATCGGCTTGCCGGCGTCCAGATACATCGAGCCGCCGTTATAGAGCGTCAGGCCGATATTGTGGTTGCCGCCGAAGGTGTGATTCCAGGGCAGCCAGTCGATGATGACGGGCGGCTCGTCCTTGAGGAAGGCGAGCGTCTCGCGCAGCATTACCTGGTTGGCGCAGATCATGCGCTGGGTGTTGATGACGGCCTTGGGATTGCCGGTCGAGCCCGAGGTCAGCAGGAATTTCGCGATCGTGTCGGGGCCGATCTTGCCGTGGACATCGTCGAGATCGCTGCGGATCGGCGTTGCCATGAGGTCGGCGAGCAGGGTGACGTCGCGGCCTGGCACCTCGCCGTAGGACGCGGCGATCTCGGTCCCGAGCGAGACGTTGGCGGCAAGCGCATCGGCGAACTTGTCGGCATCCTCGGCGAAGACAAGGCCGGGCGTCAGCAGCTTCATCAGGTAAGAAAGCTTGCCGTAATCCTTCGACACCAGCGAGTAGGCCGGCGACACCGGGCAGAACGGAATACCGGCATAGAACGCGCCGAACGCCAGCAATGCGTGGTCGATCGAATTGCCGGAGAGGATGACGACCGGCCGCTCCGCCGACAGGCCGCGCGCAATCAGGCCGGACGCAATGTGACGGCTCGCGACCAGCAGCTCGGCGTAAGTGATCTTGCGCCAGCCGCGGCCGCCTTCGCGCTCGGCCATGAAGACGCGGTCCGGCGTGGTGCTGGCCCAGTGATGCAGGCGGTCGGTGAGGCGAACGGGATAGTCGCCGAGCGCCTGTTTCGGCCGCAGGTAAATCGTGCCGTCGTCGCGGCGTTCGATGTCGACGACGGGATCGCCGAATGAAATGGGCCGCAGCGGGAAAGTGCTCGCGCCGCGCTCCATGCTGGAAGAGGACGGCTGCGCGCTCATGACTTGGGCTTTACCTTTGCGGTCTTGTGTTCGAGGAATTCGCGGATCCTGCGCTTTGCCTCTTTGTCGCTCTGTGCGACGGTCGCCATCAGCGATTCCATCAGCAGGCCGGTCTGCGGATTGGCCTCCGCGATCATCGGCAGCGCCTGGAGCACGGCGAAGTTCGTCAGCGGCGCGTTGGAGGCGACCTTGGTCGCAAGCTCCATCGCCTTGCCGAGCCCGTTGCCGGCCTCCGTGACATATTGCGCGAAGCCGTAGGAGGCGCCTTCGGTCGCGCTGTAGACGCGGCCCGTCAGCATCATGTCCATCATCCGGGCGACGCCGATCAATCGCGGCAGCCGCACCGAGCCGCCGCCGCCGACGAAGATGCCGCGCTGTCCCTCCGGAAGCGCGAAATAGGTCGAGGGCTCGGCGACGCGGATATGCGCCGAGCAGGCAAGTTCCAGCCCGCCGCCGATCACGGCGCCCTTCAGCGCCGCGATCACGGGGACGCGGCTGTACTGGATGCGGTCGAACACCCGGTGCCACATCTGGGAATGCAGCAGGCCGCCGGTCGCGTCATGCTCGGTCAGCTCGGAGAGGTCGAGGCCGCTGGAGAAATGGTCGCCGATGCCGTGGATGACGACCGCGCCGATATCCTCGGGCAGGGACGCAAAACACTCGCCGATTTCCAGGATGATGCCGTCGTTGAGCGCATTGCGCTTGGCCGGCCGGTTCAGACCCACGGTCAGAACCCGGTCCGCCCTCTCGATCCTCAATAGCCCGGAGGCGCCCGCGTCAGCGGTCTCGGCGTTTCCCTGTGTCATTTGCGTCCTTGTCAGAATAGTTATGTTGTATAACGAATTTCGGGGGAGTCAAGGTGGGGCGGCAGAATGCTGCTCCGCACACAATGTCGTCCCTGCCTAGCGCGCACGGGACACCGGGACCCATAACCCCAGGGAGAGATCTGGCGGAGACCCATTGTTCGGTACTCCGACCGCCGGCAACCGATAGATCACGCGGTATGGGTCCCGGCTTTCGCCGGGACGACGAGCGGAGAGCGTTGAAAGGCCGCCGCCCTTCACATCACCTGATGCACGTCGATCACGACGCGATCCGCATGGCGCGCGGCTGAGCCGACGAAGATGTGCTGCATCAGCCAGCGATAGTTCTCGTGCCCGGTCTCGAACCGCGGCACGGTGCGGAAATAGATCAGCTTGGGATCGACCGGCTCGCCGCGCTTGAGCTTCTGCAGCAGCTCGACCGGTCCGAAGCGCATGCCCTTGTTCTCGACATAGACAATGGCGCCGTCGTCGGTCTCGAAGGCGTACTTCGCCTCCAGGTCGATCAGCTCGTTGGGGCGGATGGTCTGGAAGTCGGCGCCGAACGGCAGCACCTTGCCTGATATCGCGCCCGTGACCTCACCGCCGATGATCGGGATGATGCGGCGAACGCCGATGCCGGTCTCGCCGGCGGTGACGACCTCGCCGATTTTGGCGGTGATGGTGAAGACGTACTTCGTCTCGAGCGTCGGTGTCGTCATCGCTTCACCCTGTCAATTCGCCATCATCCGCGTCGGCAGCCAGGTCGCCAGCAGCGGGAAGGCGATCAGGATCACGAGGCGGATCAGGTCGGTGACCACGAACGGAATTACGCCCTTGAAGATCGTGGAGAAGGACACGTCCTTCACCACGCTCTTGATGACGAAGACGTTCATGCCGACAGGCGGGTGGATCAGGCCGAGCTCGACGGTCATGACGATGATGACGCCGAACCAGATCGGGTCGAAGCCGAGATGCGTGATGACGGGGAAGATGATCGGCACGGTGAGGATGATCATCGCCATGGCGTCCATCAGGCAGCCGAGCACGAGATACATCACCATGATCAGCGCCAGCACGCCGTAGCTGCCGAGACCGAGGCCGGTGAGGAATTCGGTCACTTTCTGCGGCGTCTGCGTCACCGTGAGGAAATAGCCGAAGATCAGCGCGCCGATCAGCACGGTGAAGACGGCGGCCGCGGTGCGCGTCGCCTGGAGCAGCGAGGCCAGGATCTTCTCGCGGTCGAGGCGGCCCGTCAGCACGCCGATGATGAACGCGCCGGCGGCGCCGACGCCGCCCGCCTCCGTCGGCGTGAAGCGCGGCAAATAGGGCAGGCCGTAGAGCCCGCCGATCACGAAGATGAACAGCAGCACCGGCGCCCAGATCTCCTTCAGGCCGGCAAAGCGCTCGCGCCACGGCGTCACCTTGCCCTTGGGCAGGAAGTCGGGACGAAAATAGCCGATCAGGAAGATCGTGATCATGTACATGCTCATCGCCAGCAGGCCCGGGATGATGCCGGCGATGAAGAGCTTTCCGATGTCCTGCTCGGTGATGATGCCGTAGACCGCGAGCACCGTGGAGGGCGGCAGCATCGCGCCCAGCGTACCGCCCGCCGCGATCACGCCGGTGGCGAACGATTGCGGATAGCCGAAACGGCGCATCTCGGGATAGGCGACGGCCGAGAAGGTCGCGGCGGTCGCAACCGACGAGCCGCAGATCGCGGCAAAGCCGCCGCAGGCGCCGACGGTGGCGATGCCGAGGCCGCCGCGCAAATGCCCGACGAAACCGTTGGCGGCGCGGAACAGCTCGCGGCTCATGCCGGAATTGGACACGAACGAACCCATCAGCAGGAACATCGGGATGACGCCGAAGGTGTAGTCGGTGACCGTGCGCATCGAGGTCTGGCCGACCAGCTTCAGGGCGGCCGTCCCGTTGACGAGATAGGCGAAACCGGACACGCCGACGAGGCCCATGGCCATGCCGACGGGCACGCGCAGCAGCATCAGGACAAACAGGGAAACGAAGCCGATTACGGCGACGGCATCGGTGCTCATGATTACTCCGTCGCCTTCAATTTGGGATCGTGCATATCTTCGGGGTGGAAGATCAGGCGGTAGGTGCGGATCGCGATCAGCAGCACGGCGCAGACGTCGCCGACCCAGGCGATCGCGAAGAACGGCCAGGTCGGCATGTGCATGTCGAAGGTCAGGACATTGTCGTTGTAGGTGCCGCGCACCTTGTCGAACAGCGTCCAGGTCTGCACGGTCACGACGAACAGCAGCACCAGGGTTGCGAACACGTCGATCCAGCGCTGATGGCGCGGCCCGACATTGCCCCAGACCAAGTCCACCGTGATGTGGGTGCCGCGATAGGAGGTCGCGGCGATGCCCCAGAAGATGAGGATGCCGAGCAGCATGCGGCCGATGTCGAACGAATCAGGGATCGAATAATTCAGCGTGTTGCGGAGCAGCACCGACAGGAAGATGTCGAGCGCGACGATGCCGACGAAGCCGGCCGCGATCCATTCGATCGTGTCGATGATGCGGTCCATCCAGGAGCGCTTCATGGGTGTGTCCTATCGAGTGTCGTCATTCTCGCTCTCGACTCCGGCGGCGGCTCTTGCCTCTCCCCGCGTGCGGGGAGAGGCCGCATCGCATCGGAGATGCGATGCGGGTGAGGGGACTCTCCGCGAGTCCATCTGTCACTCTTTTTGCGGACGCAGCCCCTCACCCCAACCCTCTCCCCGTAAGGACGGGGAGAGGGGGAGGAAGGACCGATCGCGTCGCGGCGTCACTCCGCCAACGCGTTGTACTTCTTCAGCGACGCCTTCAGCTCGCTAAGCGCCGCGTCCGGATCGGCGCCGGCCTTCTTGGCGCCCTCGGACCAGGTCTTCACCAGCGGCTCGGCGGCCTTCTTCCAGACGGCGGTCTGCTCGGGCGCCAGCTTGTAGACCTCGTGGCCGGATTCCGCCTTCACCTTGTCGATGCCCGCATCCTCGAACTTGCCCCAGTGCTCGCCGACCACGCCCGCCATTTCGACCGAGCAGTTCTTGTCGATCGCGGCCTTCTGCTTGTCGGACATCGCGTTGTACTTGTCCTTGTTGATCACGAACACGAAGGTCGTGGTGTAGAGCGGCGCCTCCATGTCGTATTTGGTCACCTTGTCGATGCCGAACAGCACCAGGGAACCCCAGGGGAAGGTGACGCCGTCGGCGACGCCGCGCTCGATGATGTCGCGGACCTCAGGCGCCGAGGACTGCACATTGGTGCCGCCGAGCGAGGTCACGAAGTTCGCCATGGTGGCATGCGCAGGGCGGATCTTCATGCCCTTTACGTCTTCAGGCAGCACGATCTTCTTGGTCTTGGAATGGAAGGAGGAGGGCGAGTGGACGAAGGCGAGACAGTATTTGACGTCCTTCATCTCCTTCTCGGCATATTTGCGATACCAGGCGTCCAGCCCCATCGAGCCGCCCTTGGCGTCCGAGATCAGGAACGGCAGCTCGCCGGCGCCGACGATCGGGAAGCGGCCGGGCTGGTAGCCGGGATTGACATAGGTGACGTCGGCGATGCCGTCGCGCGCCATGTCGTAATGGTCGAACGCCTTGCCGAGCTGCTGGGCCGGAAACACCTTGCCCTTGATGGTGCCGCCGGAATCCTTCTCGACCGCGGCAGCCCAGTCTTCCAGCGACTTCTGCAGCGGATGCGAAGCCGGCACCCAGTGCGAGATCTTCAAATCGAAGGTCTTGTCCTGCGCGAAGGCAGGCGTCACGCTTGCGGCCAGCAGCAACGCCAGACAGGCTTTCCTCATCACACGTCTCTCCCTGTTTTCGACGGCGGGCTTCGATGGCCCGGTCTCGTTAATTAACATGTTATCTAATCGGCCGGCGCGTTCAAGCCGGAACTGGCGCGGCCGTCTGCGTCAGCCATGCTGCATGGATTTGTCGCTGCCCGGCGACGGCCCTCCCCTTTTGCCCAACCGTTATATGATATAATTATCGTGCGCGGAGCAACGCGACAAGCGAGCCGCGAGCAAAGCCTACAGGATCGGAAGGAGCAAGTATTGCGGACAAAAGTCGCAATCATCGGGGCCGGACCGGCCGGATTGTTGCTTGGGCAACTGCTGCACGCTTACGGCATCGACAATGTCATTCTGGAGCGGCAGAGCCCGGATTACGTGCTCGGTCGCATCCGCGCCGGTCTGCTCGAGGAGGGAACCGTCGCGCTGCTCGATCAGATCGGCGCCGGGGCGCGGGCGCATGCCGAAGGCCTGGTGCATGAAGGCATCGAGCTCGCCTTTTCCGGCCGCCGTCACCGCATCGACATGAAGGGTGCGACCGGCAAGACGGTCATGATCTACGGCCAGACCGAGGTCACGCTCGATTTGATGAATGCGCGGAAGGCCGCCGGTCTGATCTCGGTTTATGAGGCCAAGGACGTTCAGCCGCATGATTTCGACGGCAGTCACCCGCGCGTAACCTGGGAGAAGGACGGCGTCACCCACACGCTCGATTGCGACTTCATCGCCGGCTGCGACGGCTTTCACGGCGTCAGCCGCGCCAGCGTTCCGACCTCGGCGATCGAGGAGTTCGAGCGGGTCTATCCCTTCGGTTGGCTCGGCATCCTGTCGGAGACGCCGCCGGTCAGCCATGAGCTGATCTACTCCAACCACGCGCGCGGCTTTGCGCTTTGCACCATGCGCTCGACCAGACGCAGCCGCTACTATGTGCAGTGTTCGCTCGACGACCATGTCGACCAATGGCCGGACGACCGCTTCTGGGACGAATTGAAGCGCCGGCTCGACCGGGAGGCGGCCGACAGCCTCGTCACGGGCCCCTCGATCGAGAAGAGCATTGCGCCCCTGCGCAGCTTCGTCGCCGAGCCGATGCGCTTCGGCCGGCTGTTCCTGTGCGGGGACGCCGCCCACATCGTGCCGCCGACCGGCGCCAAGGGACTGAATCTCGCCGCCAGCGACGCACATTATCTGTCGGGCGCGCTGCGCGAATTCTACGACGAGAAATCCAGCGCCGGCATCGACGCCTATTCCACCACGGCGTTGGCACGCGTCTGGAAGGCCGTGCGCTTCTCCTGGTGGATGACCTCGATGCTGCACAAATTCCCCGACACCGGCACCATCGGCGCGCGCATCCAGCTCGCCGAGCTCGACTACGTCACGCAGTCGCAGGCCGCGATGACGTCGCTGTCGGAGAATTATGTGGGGTTGCCGTTTTAAGACAGTCCGTAGGGTGGGCAAAGGCGCTCTTGCGCCGTGCCCACCACCTTCCCATGATTGCGAACGCGCGTGGGCACGCTTCCCTTTGCCCACCCTACGGCGCCGTCATTGTGGCGCCTTCCGTTTCAAACACTCGCGCAAATTCCGTTTGAAACTTTGTAATTGATGCAACCGTCACGTCTATCGCGTTCAATGCCGGCGACCAGCAACGCGAGACCGCCATGACCTCTCCCGACATCCCCACCGGCTTCGAGCCGCATTTCCGCAAAGCGCCGCTCACCGATCCCTGGGAGCCGCTCTATTCGAAGAAGTCCGACAAGGGCGTCACCGTGGGGCTGCGTCTGGCGACGCCGCACACCAACGCGCGCGGGCTGATTCACGGAGGGCTGATCGCCGCGCTGGCCGATGCCGCCATGGGCTATAGCTGCGCCCAGGCAACGGGCTGGACCACGTCGTTCGTGACGATCTCGCTGTCGGTCGACTATGTCGGCGCCGCCGAGATCGGCCAATGGCTCTCGGTCGAAGGTGAGGCGATCAAGACCGGCTCTACGATCTGTTTTGCACAATGCCTGGTCAAAGCCGACGATGCCGTGATCGCGCGCGCCAGCGGCACGTTTCGGGTGGTGCCGAAGAAGGGGTGACGCTCTCGCTCTCCGTGTCCCGGACGCGGTGCGGCGCGAAGTGCCGCTCCGCAGAGCCGGGACCCATGTCTCGGCATGATATCGCGCCGCCTTCTGGGCCCCGGCTCGGCATCGCATCACTGCGTGCTGCGATGCGTCCGGGGCACGAGAGCTACCCAAACCTCCACTCCGCCGTCTCCACCACGAGATCGACGAACGCGCGCACCTTGGCCGAGAGCAGGCGCGAGGTCGGGTAGATGATGTGGATCGGCAGCGCCGGCTGCTCGTATGTCGCCAGCACGATTTTCAGCCGTCCGCGCTTCAGCCCCTCGGCGGCCTGATAGGCCAGCACGCGCGTCACCCCGCCGCCGGCTTCGGCATATTGCAGGGCGGCGTCGGCGCTGTTGCTGATGAAGCGGGGCGATGGCGTGACCTCGATGTCGCGGCCGTCGTGCACGAAGTGCCAGCTGGCGAAGGGCCCGAACTGAATGGTCTGGTGTCCGAGCAATGCGTCCGGCGTCTTCGGCTCGCCGTGGCGCTTCAGATAGCCCGGCGTCGCCACCACGATCCGCCGCATCTCGCCGACCTGGCGCGCCACCAGCGAGGAATCGGCGAGATGACCGATCCGCACCGCGACATCGACGGCGTCCTCCACGAGATTGACGAGATGGTCGGACAAGCGCAATTCCCCGCCGACCTCGGGATAGCGCTTGAGATAGTCGGTCATGACCGGCCCGACATGCAGCCGGCCGAAGCCGACCGGGGCCGATACCACCAACCGTCCGCTCGGCCGGTGGCGCTCCTCCCGCGCCGAGCCGTCGGCCTCCTCGACATCGGCGAGGATGCGCCGCGCGCGCTCCAGATAGCGCGAGCCGACGTCGGTCAATCTCACCTGCCGGGTGGTCCGCTGCAGCAGCCGGGCGCCGAGATGCTCCTCCAGCGCCGCGATCAGCCGCGTTACCGCCGAGGGCGACAGGTGCAGCTTGCGCGCCGCCGGCGCAAAGCCGCGCAGATCGGCAACGGTGACGAAGACGTGCATGGCTTCGAGGCGGTCCATCTCATTATTGCATATATCGCAACGATGAAGTGTCAAGCGGGTAGATTGTTTTGGTTGGCGAAAGGTCCATTTTAGCGGGCGAAGACGCAGCGATGCGCCGGAATTAGGAGATGTTCCGATGACGACAGCAACCCGCACCTATGCCAGCGACGTGGCCTTCACTCCCGCGGTGAAGGAGATCCAGGCGCGCAAGGGTTCGCGCGAGGCTTATGGCCGCGTCGAGCAGCGCGGCTGGCGCACCGAGGTCGATGAAAACCTCGAGGCCTTCCTCACTGAGGCCAACAGCTTTTACTTCGCCACCGCGTCGGCGGACGGCCAGCCTTACATCCAGCACCGCGGCGGCCCGAAGGGCTTCCTCAAGATCCTCGACAAGCAGACGCTCGCCTTTGCCGACTATGCCGGCAACCAGCAATATCTGACGCAGGGTAACCTGTCGGAGAATCCCAAGGCCTACATCTTCGTGATGGACTACGCCCATCGCCGCCGCGTGAAGATCTGGGGCGAGGCGCGCGTCGTCGAGGACGACGAGGCGCTGACGACGTCGCTAATGCCGAAGGGCTACCGCGCCCGGCCGGAGCAGGTGATCCTGTTCAAGATCGCGGCCTGGGACACCAACTGCCCGCAGCACATTCCGCAGAAGTTCGACGCAGGCGATGTGGCAGCGGCGTTGGCGGTGAGGGACGCGAGGATTGCAGAGTTGGAGGCCGAGGTGGCGGCGTTGAAGGGCGGTAAGGTGACAGGAGCTACGTAACGCCGCGCGCTTACCCTCCCCTGGAGGGGGAGGGTCGGTCGCGCGGAGCGCGAGCGGGGTGGGGTGATCTCTCAACACGGGCAGTGTTCTACGCGGAGGGACCGTCACCCCACCCCGCTTCGCACATCGCTGCGCTCTTTGCGAAGCGACCCTCCCCCTCCAGGGGAGGGTAAGAATCAGATCACGCTCTCACCTTCGTGCTGGAAGCCGAGATAGCTGGCCGCAACCCGCTCGTTCGCGGCGATATCGCTGGCCTTGCCGGAGAGCACGAACTCGCCGAGCTCCATCACATAGGCCTGGTCCGCGATCTTCAGCGCGGCCTGCGCGTTCTGCTCGACCAGCAGCACCGAGACGCCGCTGGCGCGGAGTTCGGTGACGATGCGGAAGATGTCGGCGACGATGATCGGGGCGAGGCCGAGGCTCGGCTCATCCAGCATCAGCAGCTTCGGCTCGCCCATCAGCGCGCGCCCCATCGCGAGCATTTGCTGCTCGCCGCCGGAGAGCGTGCCGGCGAATTGCTTGCGGCGCTCCTTGAGCCGCGGAAACAGCGTGTAGACGCGTTCCATCGAGGCTTTCGCCTTGCTTCGCTCGATGCGGAAGGCGCCGAGCTCGAGATTGTCCTCGACATTCATGGTCACGAACAATTCGCGGTGCTCCGGGACGAGGCCAAGCCCCATCGCGACGCGGTCCTCGATGTCGAGCCTGGCGAGATCCTGGCCGGCAAAAGTGACCCGGCCTTTCAGCGGCAGGATGCCCATGATGGCGGAGAGCAGCGTGGTCTTGCCGGCGCCATTGGCGCCGACGATGGTAACGATCTCATTCGCGCCGACCTCGAGCGAGACCGAGCGCACCGCCTCGACCTTGCCGTAGGCGACATGGGCGTCGGTGACCGACAACAGCGCGCTCATGCCGCCACTCCGAGATAGGCCTTGATCACTTCGGGATTGGTCTTGATCGTGGCGGGGGTGCCTTCGGCGATCTTGGTGCCGAAATCGAGCACCACGATGCGGTCGGCGAGGTTCATCACGAAGCCCATGTCGTGCTCGACCAGGAGGACGCTCATGCCGCCGTCGCGCAAGTCGCGCAGCAGCTTGGCGAGCTGCTGCTTCTCCATGTGGCGCAGGCCGGCGGCCGGTTCGTCGAGCAGCAGCAGCATCGGATCGACGCAGAGCGCGCGGGCGATCTCGACGATGCGCTGCTGGCCGAGCGAGAGGCTGCCTGCGAGCTGGTGCATCTGGTCGGCAAGGCCGACGCGCTCGATCTGGCGGGCGGCCTCCGCGAGCAGTTTGGCCTCGTCGGCGCGGTCGAGCCGCAGCATCGAGGCGATCGGCCCGGAATGGCCGCGCAGATGCGCTCCGATCGCGACGTTCTCCAGCACGGTCATGTCAGGGACCAGCTTCACATGCTGGAAGGTCCTGCTGATGCCGAGCTTGACGATCTCCTGCGGCGGCGCCTTGTCGACCTTCTTGCCGAGCACCGAGACCGAGCCTGACGTGGCCGACAGCACGCCGGTGATCAGGTTGAAGGTCGTGCTCTTGCCGGCGCCGTTCGGGCCGATCAGCGCGACGATCTCACGAGCCTGGACGTCGAAGGAGACGTTGTTGACGGCGACCACGCCGCCGAACTGTTTTCGCGCCTTGTCGACCTGGAGCAGGATGTTGGACTCGCCGGGCGCGCGCGGACGCTGCTCCAGCTTCAGAGAGGTGTCCGGCTTCTTGCCGCTGGTCCGCTCCGGCAGGAACGACATCAGCCACGGCCAGAGGCCGCCGGGCGCAAGTTGCAACAGCGCCACCAGCATGATGCCGAACACGATGGTCTCGACCTGGCCGGAACCGGGCAGGATCAGCGGCAGATAGCTCTGCAGCACCTCTTTCAGGACCACGACGATCGCCGCGCCCAAAACGCCGCCCCAGACATAGCCGGCGCCGCCGACCACCGCGATGAAGAGATATTCGATGCCGGCCTGCGCGCCGAACGGCGTCGGGTTCACCGCGCGCTGGAGATGCGCGTAGAGCCAGCCGGAGAGGCCGGCGAGCACGGCGGCATGGATGAACACCAGCAATTTGGCGCGCGGCGTGTGCACGCCGAACGCCTCGGCGGCGACATGGCCGCGCCGTAGCGCGCGGATGGCGCGTCCGGTGCGGGAATCCAAGAGGTTCATCGTCAGCAGCGCCGAGACGATCACGGCGACCCAGATCGCGTAATAGATCGAGCCGGGCGAGAGCATCTTGAACGTGCCGATCGACAGTGGCGGGATCGCCGAGATGCCGTCGTTACGGCCGAGAAACTCCAGCTTGCTGAAGAGATAGAACAGCCCGAGCCCCCAGGCGAGCGTGCCCAGCGGAAGATAATGGCCGGAGAGACGGACGGTGATCAGCCCGAGCAGCACCGCCAGCGATCCGCTGACCAATAGCGACAGCGGCAGCGTCAGCCAGGGCGACAGGCCGTAGGCCGTCGACAGCACCGCGGTGGTGTAGGCGCCGAAGCCGACGAAGGCTGCCTGTCCGAACGAGGTCAGGCCGCCGACGCCGGTCAGCAGCACGAGGCCCATCGCGACGAGGGCCGCGAGGCCGATATTGTCGAGCAGCACGATCCAGAACGGCGGCATGCCGGGGACGAACGGGATCACGGCCATGACGGCTGCGAAGACGATGATGGGAAGGCGGCTCTGCATTTCAGCCTCAGTCCTTCTCTTCTTCGACGGCGGGCGCGGCGAGCGAGCGCAGCAACAACACGGGGATCAGCAGCATGAAAACGATCACCTCCTTGTAGTTGGAGGCATAGAAGGACGAGAACGCCTCGACGAGGCCGACGACCAGCGCCGCGGCGGCGGTGAGGGGATAGCTGACGAGGCCGCCGATGATGGCGGCGACGAAGCCCTTCAGGCCGATCAGGAAGCCGCTGTCATAGTAGAGCGTCGTGATCGGCACGATCATGATGCCTGACAACGCGCCGATGACGGATGCCAGCAGAAAGGCGATCTGCCCCGACAGCGTGGTGCGGATGCCGACGAGCCGCGCCCCTAACCGGTTCACGGCGGTTGCGCGCAGCGCCTTGCCGTAGAGTGTCAGGCCGAAGAACAGCCAGAGGGCGACGATGAAGGCGATGGTGATGCCGTAGACGGTGAGGCTCTGGCCGGTGAAGCGCAGCGAGCCCGCGGTGAACGCGCCGGACAGCACGGCAGGTCCGCGCTGGCCTTCGGCGCCGAAGAACAGCAGGCCGAGGCCCTGCAGTGCCAGATGGACGCCCACGGATGCGATCAGCAGCACCAGCACGGAGGTGTGTGCCAGCGGCTGGAATGCGACGCGGTAGAGATAGAGGCCGATCATCGCCACGATCATCAGCGACAGCGCGATCGAGACCGCGACCGGCGGCTTCTGGGCTGCGAAGTAAACCGTCAGCGCCAGCACGATGGCTGGCAGCACGATATTGGTGAGGGCGCTGCGCACGATCAGGCGGCCGTGCAGCGCCTTGCGCGCGACGAACAGGTCGAAGGCGAAAGCGCCGATGCCGAGCGCCAGCGCGAGCTTTGCCGTGCCCGGCATCTGGCCTGCGGCCAGCGAGGCGTAGGTCAGCGCGCCATAGGTGACGAATTCGCCCTGGGGAATGAGGATGACGCGGGTGACGGCGAACACCAGCACCAGCGCCAGGCCGAGCAGCGCATAGATCGCGCCATTGGTGATGCCGTCCTGCACCAGGAACAGCATGATGGTGGTATTCAAGACCGGACGCTCCCCCTAAAGATTACGGACCGGTCCCCTCGATCGCGGTGGACGGTCCGCTCACAGCCATTGAAAAACGCATGCGATATTTGATATGGTCCATAACAATTATCAAATATAACATCAAGGGCGGGAACGATCCCTCCCGAATTTAGCGGGATTACGAGCACGAGGCGATGACCGTTTCCAAAGCCGCTGAAAAGTCCTCCGAAAAGCCTGCCGACTCGGCCAAGGGCCGCAAGGACGCGGCCGAGGTGCAAGGCCAGGGGGCTGCTGGCGAAGCGCTCCAGCTTGGCGAGCTCTCGGAACAGCTCGGCTATGTGCTGAAGCGGGCGCAGCTCAAGGTGTTCGAGAACTTCCTGCGCTGCATGGCCTCGCTCCAGCTCACGCCGGCGCAGTTCTCCGTGCTGCTGCTGGTCGAGAAGAATCCCGGCCGTAACCAGACCGAGATCGCCTCCACCCTCGGCATTCTCAGGCCGAACTTCGTGGCCATGCTCGACAATCTCGAGAGCCGCGACCTTTGCGCGCGGATCCGCTCCACCAACGACCGCCGCTCGCACATCCTGGTGCTGACCGACAAGGGCAAGGCGGTGCTGGCCCGCGCCAAGAAGCTGGTCGCCACCAAGCACGAGGCCCGGCTGAACGAGTTGCTCGGGCAGGCCAACCGCGAAGCCCTGATCGCGATGCTCGCGAAGGTCGCGAACGAGTTCTGAGGCGGCGCTCCACGTCCGCGTCATGCCCAGGCTTGGCCCGGTGTCCACGTTTTTGGGCAGCGAGGGAAGGCGTGGATGGCCGGGTCAAGTGTTTAGCCCGGACAGATCACTGACGGGTGTTCGGAGACATAGCTGA